>NZ_JBYOKO010000019.1:0-94727 GCF_057799275.1 Chryseobacterium sp. 14P4.3.2 | reverse complement strand
TATTTTTTTGCAAAATCGCCCAGAGCTGCTTCAGCTGCTTGTTTTGTTGGAGCAGTGTAAATATGCTTCATATCGGCAGAAAATTCTTTTCTGTCCTTCCAAACTACATGAGTGATGTCAAAACTCTTCATTGGTAGTGTCTCATTTTTCTTTTGTTTTATATTTGTCTATAAGAGCAAAAATCTCTTTTTTAAGATCCTCATCTATATCTCTTCGAATATTTTCAATCGTTAAATAACCTTCTCCATCATTTACATAAGGGTCTGCTTTATATTGTAGTAATAATTCTATCATTTCTAAATCTCCTTGATTAAATGCTAATCCCAAAGCTGTTTTCGCGTGAGAAGAACCGGATTTATTGATAAATTCTTCACTTGTATAGGGCAATACTAATCTCATCAACTCAATATTTGGGTAATAGGCCAAATCAATAAGCGGGGTCATTGACTCTTCTCCTACCAAATTTACGTTCGCTCCGTTTTCTAAAAGCAACTTCAGTACTTTCTGGCTTTTTAAATAGACCGCCTGAAAAACAGGAGCGTTAAATGGTGCATAAAAATAGTTTACATCAGCACCATTTTCAATTACAATTTCCAACATTTGAAGGTAAATATTCTCTCCGTCCTCATCTTCAATTTCATCTATGATATAATTTATTAGACTTTCTGCATATTCAGAATCTCCAATTAAAGTCGTTGCATCACCACCATTATTTATCCATTCTTTTAAAGCATCAATATCTTTATTTAATATGATTCTAATGATTTCTTCGTTATTTGTCATAATTTTAATTTTTTAAACCCAAATAGCTCATTCTCTACCTTCAGCAGTACATTTAATAAATTCGCAATTCGGTTAAGGTTTCATCATCATCCAAAGATATGTTAAATTTGGAATAAGCGGCAATTAAATGATGAATGCTCCTCCAGATGTTCCTTTACTTCAAGACAGCCCCATTCGCCCTTTTTTCTATAGGGAATCACTTCCGCCCAATGTGCTTTCGAGGGATCAATTGCCAGTAAACCTGCTACGGTGTCGTGAAGCGCTTTTTCTTTTAGTTGTACCGAATCAGAAACAAGTTCAGCCCTTTGCTGTGGCTGCGAAACGGAATAAGTAGTTCAGCATCCGCTTTGGTGAAGATGACACCATGGTATATATTTTTACTAATCATACATCTTTCGATCATCGGAATTGAAAAACAATGCTTCTGCAGCAAGCGGATTACCATTTAGGTTAAAAAAAGATCTATAATCAGCCTATTACAAAATCTGTGGCTATGACTAAACTTGCGCATTGGTTTAGAAGTGTTGAAGAAGCAGATTTTAGATCTTTTTCCACCTTAAGAAAGACCATAATGCACCATTACAGAGATATTCTAAATTATTTTGATAAAAGAAGCACTAACGCAGCGGCTGAATCTTTCAATGCTAAAATCAAAAACTTCAGGATGCAGCTCAGAGGGGTGAAGGACAGATCGTTTTTTTATTCAGATTAACCAAACTTTTTGCTTAGCCCCCAACTTTTGCACCTGATCCATTTTTTTATTTTTAAAATGTGGAAATCGCAAGAAAAGTTGGGAACAAAAAAAAGAAAGACCGCAATCGATTGATTGCGGTCTTTTGTAGCGAAGACGGGAATTGAACCCGTGACCTCAGGGTTATGAATCCTGCGCTCTAACCAACTGAGCTACCTCGCCTTTTGGTGGTGCAAATATAGAAAATATTTATTTACTACCAAAATTATTTTAGCTTAAAATATTCTAAAACATCTCCAACATGATCTGGTTTGTTGATTATCTTATTGTTAGCATCTAAAATAAAATACGTCGGAGTTGCATGAACATTGTATGTATCTACATAACTACTGTTCCATCCTCTCAATTCTGAATCATTAATCCAGGGAAATGCAGTAATTTTTTTAGAATATGAACCTTTATCCACATCTAAAGACAAAGCAATAACCTGAATATTTTTCGATTTAAGGTCGTTATACTTTTCTAAAAGCTTCGGAAGTTCACTTTCACAGTGCGAGCATGTAGATGACCAGAAGATAATTACCTTTTTATCTGCTTTTACATCGTGAATTGACTTTGCCGTTGTATTAGAAGGTGACTGGAACTTATAATTAGGGAAAACAGCCCCCATTTCAATATTAGCGTTAGATTTTAATGTAGAAGCAAGTCTGTCATTAATGGTACATTTAAGTCCTTTGGCAAGCCCCAGATATTTGGTTTTAAATTCATCCATCTGGTAAACGTCAAAAATATCAATCAGTTCTGACAGAACAGTCTGCCCTCTTGGTGTCTCTACTTTCAAACGGTCTAAAAGTTTATCTACTGAAGCAGCAACATTGGTATTCCCTCCAGAGTTCAGATAAGCAACCAATACAGGTCTTAGCAGCGAAGAACTTTCGAGCATATCACCAGATTTATCCAGGAAGTTGATTACTTCATCAGGATTTACTTTTTTGGAAGGATCGGCCTGATTACCCAAAAACTTACTGTAATTCGTATTGTAATAAGTAATAAAAGGGTGCTGAGCTGGATCAATAGAGCTTGAAGAGCCAGAAAGTCTATCAATCTCTATCTTCAGTGCTTTTCCAAAGTCTGTATTATCCTTGTAATATTCTTTGATTTGTGCTAAAGCAGGTAGAATAAGTTCTTTCTTCTGTGAACCTTCCTGTTGTTTACTCATCAGTTCATTGGCTTCATCCAAATAGATAACATCCTTAATTTTATTATTCTGAATATCCAGTTTAAAGCTTACATTCTTATTTTCAGAAATAAAACTAACGGTATTATTGGATCCGGGGAAATAGATTTTCATCATTCCCATATAGTTATTTGGATATTTAAACGTCCAAGTATTATTCTTGCTTTGTTCTTTAGTAACAATAATATCTTTTGAGCCGTTTAATGTATATAGAATAGCATCCTGATCTTTAAAATCTGCCGAAGCCTGTACATTAACTGTAAATTGTGCTTGCAGTGCAAAGGCGGTTAAAACCGCAGATAGCATATAAATCTTTTTCATAAGGTAAAAATAAAAAAACTCTCTGACTAATCAGAGAGTTTAATATTATTTTAATAAAATTTTATGCTTTTACGTTTTTGTACTTTTTAGTAAAGTAAGCAATCAATCCAATTGCTACGATAACTAGCACATATACATACATATCGATTGGTGAAGCGGGTGCTCCGGTACCGTTTCCACCATTTCCGGTTCCTCCTGGAATAGGTGGAGCTGCGTGAGCTAGAAATATAGTGAAAAGGAAAAGAACCGCTACTAATTTATTTATAGTTTTCATGTTGCTTATTTTAAGATTTTAGTATTAACAGTTTCTCCTTTATCAGAAACGATTTTTACAATGTAAGAGTTTTTAAGAGAGCCATCAAGCTCAATTACAAAATCACTGGATGTATTAACCGCTTTTTTAGAGATGACCAGTTTACCGCTCATATCATAAACTTCAATATCTGCTTTTTTCCATTTTGGATCAAATCTTACAATATAATTTGTAATAGCAGGATTGTATACTACAAGTGTTCTAGAAGGGTTTGCTTTATTATTCACCGCTAAAGTAATATTACTAGGTTCTCCGTAATATAAATTAGCTTCTTCGTTAGTTACAGGAACTGTTTCCCCTTGCTTAGCTTCTATTAAGCTTCCATTTTCAGCTCTATAATAAAAACCAATTCCTGAAGATAACTGGTGAGCTCCAACAGGGATTAATTCTGCATTCTCTCTAATCTCAAATTTATAAGATGTTACTTTATCCTGGTAATAATTTACCAATTTAACATTTTTACCTTTGAAATTATCTTCATTAGCTTCGTTGATATATAACCAGTAGTTAGTATTGTTATCATCATAACCACCATTCAGTGATTCTTCAAAAGTACCGATGATATTTTTACCGGCTGAAGCCTGAACTGTGGTTGCTGCAGAAATCTGGTGTCCTGTTGTGAATGATGGAGAAACAACATAATAGGTTCTCGAAATTTCATTTCCATTAGGATCAAGACCTATTACTCCAAGCTGTTTTACAGTCCCTCTTTCTGAGATCTTATTACTGCTTCTGGCTGCTGTTACATCATAGTTAACACCCGCTGCTCTTGCAGTTTGTTTGAATCTTCTCAGTGTATTAAAGTTTAAAGTCTGTGCAGAATTGTCTCTCAACTTCATTTTAAATGACTGCATTGGCTTCATTACAACTAAATCCACATCCCCTACAGCCGGAGCAACTCCATCTCCTGTAGGTAAAAAGGTAACTACCCTTGAGCCTGTAGCATAAGTAGTTCCATTTGAAAGCGTATGAATTGTACCTGGGTCATATTCAATACCCCAGATATTTTTCACTGCATTTCCATCTGATCCGGTAACACTCTCAGTATATCCTATATTAGATAAATCGATATTAGTGAGGAATGGGTTCCCGAATTGATAAAAATTCTTACCAAATGTTCCCGCCCACGGGCTTAAAGTAAATTCGAAGGAATCATCAAGGTAGGTATTGTAGGTCTCTCCATAAGAGTTAGTTCCGTTACCATTAACTCCGAAATTCAAACCTGCTGCTGCATTTTGCAATGTAACAACACCGGCAAGCGGAGCATATGGCATACCATTAACTGTAAAAACAGTCCCTGTAGCAGGTGTGCTTGGATTCCAGTCATTATTAGAAACTTTCAGCATATAATACCCTGACCCGTCAGTGGTAGTGGATGCTAAGCTTGTAAAATGCCTGGAAACGGCGTTCGTATTGTCCCACTTCAGAACCGGATTACTGTATCTTCCGGTGTCAAATGTTTTACCTAACTCTGTAGATAACGTACTAAGGGCCTTACCTGAAAAAGGCAAAGCTACCTGTTGAAAATAATTACCACTACCCTGGCTGGTAGTTCTGTATTCTTTACTTACAATACCGGTAATATTGGACTGGGATAATCCATCGATGTAAAGCTGTCCGTACGTGGAAGTAGCAAAGGAAGCAGGAGTATTGAGTCTTAAAATAATATTTCCGCCGTCGGTTTTATTATTACCGGTACCGTCTATTGTTTTAAAACCATCAGTAGCAGATCCTACAACCATGATATTTCCATGTACGTCCAAAAGGCCATTACCTTTTGTCTGTACACCTCCACCACTATAAACTAGGGTGCCTTCGCTCACATACATATTAGCATTAGTGTCAACATGACATAGTATCTGCGCCTGAACAGAGTAACTAATTGCTAAAAGACCTATAGCAAATAAACTTTTTCTCATTGTATAAATTATTTGTGTGTTAATACAATCTTCACCCGCAAAGGTATTATTTTTTTTCAAAAAAAAAAAATAATTTATCTATTAATCAAAATATTATGTTCTGTTAATACGATTTCTTGCTCCTCTCCAATAGAAAACATATAGTCTTCTAAAACTTTTTCTGTGGTACCTCTCAGCCCTCTGGCACCTAATCCTTTTTCAATAGTTTCTTCTACAATTCTTTCAATTGCACCATCTGTAATTACCAGATCTGCGCCATCCATTTTGAAAAGTTCCACAAACTGATTGACGATGGAATTTTTAGGTTCTTTCATAATTCTTACCAACGTCTCTTTTGTCAGTTTATCCAGGTACGTAATGATTGGAAATCTTCCTAAAAGTTCCGGAATTAATCCGAAAGAACGAAGGTCAGTTGCATTAATATTTGTTAATACATATTCGTCGTCATCGGTTTTATTTATTTTTTCAGAGCTGAAACCAATTGCCTGCTTATTCATCCTTCTTTCGATGATTTCCTTGATTCCGTCAAACGCTCCTCCGGCAATAAATAAGATGTTCTGCGTATTTACCTGAATATATTTCTGGTCAGGGTGTTTTCTCCCTCCCTGTGGCGGAACATTTACAATACTACCTTCCAAAAGTTTCAGCAGCCCCTGCTGTACTCCTTCTCCGGAAACATCTCTTGTAATACTTGGGTTATCTGATTTTCTTGCAATCTTATCAATCTCATCGATGAAAACGATTCCTTTTTCTGCTTTTTCCACATCATAGTCAGCTACCATTAATAGTCTTGACAGGATACTTTCAACATCTTCCCCTACGTATCCTGCTTCTGTTAAGATAGTAGCATCCACAATACAGAAAGGTACATTAAGTTCTCTAGCGATGGTTTTGGCCAACAGTGTTTTTCCTGTTCCCGTCTCTCCTATCATAATGATATTTGACTTTTCAAGCTCTACTTCTCTGTTTTCATCCTGAGCATGCATTAATCTCTTGTAATGGTTATAAACAGCAATTGAAAGCTGCTTTTTGGCCTGATCCTGTCCGATCACATACTGATCAAGAAATACTTTAATTTCTTTTGGCTTTTTAAGTTCAGCCATATTACTTGCAGGAGAATGTTCCGTTTTGGAAGCTCCGTCTTTCACGATTGCGTGAGCCTGCTCTATACAATTTTCACAAATAAAACCATTCTGCCCAGAAATCAGCATCTGTACTTCATTTCTTTTTCTACCGCAGAAAGAACATTGGTTTGAGTTCATACTAATAATATATGTTAAAGAAAATCGTAAAAAATTTCTTTTTTACGATTTTCTGGTTTTTAAGAATTAATGATTGAGTTTTGAATCTCTGTATATTCTTCGTTCGTTAATTTTAGTCTTTCATTTCTGAAGTTCATCTCTTCCACTTTGTTTAAAGGGATCAAATGGATATGAGCATGAGGGACTTCTAATCCCACTACCGCTACTCCTACTCGTACACATGGAATTGCAGTTTTGATCTTCCTGGCAACCTCTTGGGCAAATCCCCAAAGGTTTTTGTATTCTTCACTTTCAAGATCAAAAATCAAATCCACTTCTTTTTTGGGAACTACTAAGGTATGTCCTTTCACCAAAGGCATTGCATCTAAAAATGCGATAAAATTTTCATCTTCAGCAATTGTATACGAGGGAATTTCGCCATTGATGATTTTAGTGAATATAGTGCTCATTTTAGTAGAAGTTAGAGGTTAAATATTAGAAGTTAGAAATAAAAAGAGTATCAGACTATAAAGAGATGTCTAATACTTCGAAAGAAAGTTTGTTTCCGTTTGGCAAAGTAATTTCAGCAATCTCGCCAATCACTTTTCCTAACAGACCTTTTGCAATAGGAGTGTTTACAGAAATCCTTCCTGTTTTAAGGTCACTTTCGTTATCCGGTACCAATGTAAATACCTGTTCTTGCTTGGTAGCATTGTTTTTAAGTTTCACTGTCGTTAAGATAGAAACTTTTGAAGTATCTAATTGGCTTTCGTCTATAATTTTAGAAGTAGAAATAACATCTTTTAGCTTAGAAATTCTCATTTCAAGCATTCCCTGAGCCTCTTTAGCCGCATCATACTCTGCATTTTCAGACAAATCTCCTTTGTCTCTTGCTTCTGCGATCTGCTGAGTAATTTTTGGTCTCTCTACAGTTTCCAACTGTTCCAGCTCAGCTTTCATTTTCTCAAGACCCTCCTTTGTTACATAGCTTGCCATAATTTTCAAAATTTAGTTTTGGTATAAAAAAATAATCCGACATTTGCCGGACAATGTTTTCGTGTTGTAATCGTTTAATTTTTACAAATATATAAAAATTTAAATTGAAATGAAAAAAACTTTTTCAATCTTATCTATTTTTACCTTATTGATTTTCAGTAATTTAATCATAAATTCATGCGGGAGCAGAGAAGATACTGTGAGCTGCTTTCCAAACAATCCTATTAATGTAACTCTCAATCTGAACCTTCCCGCCTATTATCCTCTGAACAATATCAACGGCTGGATTTACGTGAATGAGCAACAGTCCGGAACAAGAGGTCTGATCGTTGTCCGTACAGGAACCGGATTCAAAGTGTATGACCGGAATGCTCCTCATATATGCCCGGATAACAACACTACTCTTGAGGTAAAAGATAATATTTCTGTTCTGTGTCCTAAGGATAATACACGTTGGATATTAACTACAGGACAGCCTGAATCAGGCTCTAAGACTTCTCTTCCCCCGAAAACCTATCCATATAACTATGATGCGGCAGGTAAAACATTAAATATTTACTATTAGAATAAAACATGAAGACTGTTATACAAAGAGTTTCTGAAGCCAGCGTAAAAGTGGACGGAACAACTGTAGGTAAAATCGGAAAAGGATTAATGCTTCTGGTGGGCATTGATGAAAACGATGAAAAAACAGATGCAGACTGGCTGGTACAGAAAGTTTTAAATCTCAGAATTTTTGGAGATGAAGATGATAAACTCAATCTTTCGGTAAAAGATATTGCCGGAGAAATCCTATGCATCAGCCAGTTTACGTTAATTGCTGATTATAAAAAAGGAAATCGTCCCTCCTTTATAAAAGCGGCAAAACCCGATAAGGCAGTTCCTCTTTTTGATTATTTCAAGGAAGAAATAGCAAAGTCCGGCTTAAAAACTGAAAGTGGAATTTTCGGAGCCGATATGAAAGTATCCCTGATCAATGACGGACCTGTCACCATTGTCATGGATTCAATAACCAAAAGCTAATAAAGAGATGAAGAATAAGAATATTGTTATTACTTATCTGGCGCTGACTTTGATTTTCCTTTTTGGAGTAGTTTTAAGTTTTAACAACTACAGCTTTTCCGGATATTATATGGATAAAGTAATTAACTGGCTTTGGCTGGCCATGACTGTTTTTATCATTATTAGGTTCTGGAAGAAGAAAGGAGCAAAAATATACTTTGGTATATTGTTATCAGGAACCATTCTTAGCATTTTACCCATGATGATTCCTTTTTTCGGTATGGTTCTGTATTTCTCCACTACTGGATGCGACCAGCATATTACACTGGATGATACTTACAGAATGGAAAGAGGACGCCCCGGTGTAATGTCTAACCCAATGATTACTATTTATAAAAAGGAAGGAATTTTTGAAAAACAGATTTCCAGAACTCCCTATTTAGATATTATAGAGCAAATACAATCCTCTTCACATATTAACGAAAAAGAACTACCTGTTCAGGGAGCAAAACTGATCAATATCAACAACGACAGCATCGGTATTGAATACCAGATCATGAATAAAAAGAAAGTAATTTATCAAAAGAACAGAATGAACTGGTTTGATGATTATTAAAGTCATTTCTTTCATTATATCCATATTAATACAATATAACATTTGCAGGCCTCATAGGATTAATCCCATGAGGCTTGTTTTTATCTATAAATATTTTTCGCTTAAACTCACAAAAATGTGATTTGTTTTCTTTTTATTGTTATTTTTGATATCAACCAAACTACATTCACAACCATTTAACAAAATAATATGAAAACAAAAATTCATTTTCTTGCCTTCTCTGTATTGTGTTCCAGCTTTTCTTTTGGGCAGGACCACCATTCTAAAAGAGCTAATGACCTTAACGGTACATTTTATGTGTGTTTTTCAAAAGGAATCAATTCGGAAAAAGCAGCATTCAAAAAAAACGCTGACCTGGAAAGATTTACAAGAGAAAACAAAATTTCATTTACATACGATCTCGATTTCACCGGCAGCAAACTGGATGAAATGGCCAGAAGCAGCAGAGCAATTGGCAATTCGGGGGAATCTGTAGAAAAGCTGAAAAGGATATATAAAGCAGATCTGCCGATTCAAAATCAGGAATCGACTCAAAAAATCATTGAGGTTCTTGAAAGATTTCCTGAAATAGAATATGTATCAGTGATGAGCAGTACTCCTATTGAACCTCCATTGGTCAATACATTTATTGTCACCCCTGATTTGGAGAATCTGCAGACTTATCTGAATGACAACCCGGGAATAAACGCCAAATATGCGTGGTCAAGGGGAATCACGGGTCAAAACATTCGTGTTCGTGATGTAGAATATGGTTTCTACAAAACGCATGAAATGCTGGCCAATCAAAATTCTATACAGCTGGAGCCGGGATATTCTCCCAATTCAGGGCTATCGGGTAATAATTACCGTGATCACGGAACTGCTGTGGTAAGTATTTTAGGGTCAGTAAAAGACAATATCGGACTGACCGGAGCAGCCTATAATGCTTCTGAGATAAAGGGATATATGGAATGGACTACTGTAGGTTATAACAGAGCTTCTGCAGTAAGCCGATCCATCAATGCTTCTCAGGCTGGCGATATTATTCTGTATGAAATGCAGACAGGTGGAAAAAATGGAGAATATTGCCCTGCAGAATATGATAAGGTGATCTGGGATCTTACCAAAGCTGCTACTGATTCTGGAATCATTATCATTGCAGCTGCAGGCAACGGAAATCAAAACCTTGATGATCCATTCTATGCTGCTTATAATGCAAGAGGAAACAGTGGCGCTATCATTGTAGGGGCAGGATCTCCCAATACTACCCATTCTAAGCTAAGCTTCAGCACCTTTGGAAACAGAGTGGATGTACAGGGATGGGGAAGCAGTGTGATGGCCGCAGGTTATGGTTCTTATCAAAAATATGATAATGATGACAACAGAACGTATAATTACTTCAGTGGAACCAGTTCTGCAACTCCTACGGTAGCTTCTGCTGCAATATTGATTCAGTCTTTCTATCGCCAGAGTACAGGCCAATATCTGACTCCAACAGCGATGAAAAATCTTTTGATTTCTACAGGAATACCTCAGGGCGGTACTGTTGCCAATCAAAAAATAGGACCGCTGCCTAATGTGAAAAATGCTATTCTGCAATTGGAAAGTAAATTCGCAACCCCCGTGAAGACTCTGCGGGAATTAGATGTTAAGATTTATCCTAATCCTACAACCAGCTTTATCGCAATTCAAAGCAATGAAGATAAAAAGCTTGATTTTGAAGTGGTCAACCTTCAGGGTCGAAGTGTTATTAAAGGTTCAGTCTCATCTGATGAAAAAATTGATATTTCAAAACTGCCGACAGGCCAGTATATCATCAACATCAATGACGGAGCAAGAAGAGTCGTGGAGAAATTCACGAAAATATAATCAAAAAAGCCTTTCAGAGTTTCTGAAAGGCTTTTTTTCACAAGTTTTTATAAATTATTTCGCAGGAACGCTGCTGAAATTAAGTGCCACTTTAATGTTCATATCTGAAGAGGTTTGATTCTTCAGTTCATAAACAGTTCTCACGGTTAATCCTGAACTTTTCACAATCTCATCCAGAAATCCTGTATCATTAAGATCCAGATTTAAGCTGGAAGAATTGGTAGATATATTAGAACGTGATGCTATAAGTCTTTCTCCCGTTCCATTGGATGAAACGTATATTTTTACAGTTTTAAATGCATTCAGATTACCTCCTGAAGGGGATGCTACAGAAATTTTAGCGTCAGAAATTCTTACATCTTTAATCTTTGCATTATTGTTTCCTCCGAACCATGTCTGTACATTGGTAGCAGTAGCCGTGGAAGAAACTTCTTTATCTGCAGGTACACCTGTAGAAACTAAAACATTCGTTGTATATGGAAAGGTATTCTGAACCAGCGACTGTACAGTTCCGCAACTTACAAGTACAGCTGAGGCGGCCATTGCTGTTAGAAATATATTTTTCATAATTTTAAATTTTAAACTTCAAGGTATAGTTTGCAGAAATTATACCAAATTGAATTTATCTTATTCTACACTTACAGTAAAGTGTCCTTTTGTATTTCCCGAAGCCATATTACTTTTACCTATAATAAGCCATACTTCACCTTTTCCGGGAGTTTCATAAGTAATATCTCTGCTGAAAGGTCCGTCATAGTCTCCATTAGGAAGTTTGATCTGATTGAAACGAATATTAAAGTCTTTCTCGTTCGTTGAAATTTTTGCTTTAATACTAGGCTTATCATAATGAGTAAGTTTCAAAATCAGTTCCTGACCATCACTTTTAAATTCCTCGCCCAATGTAAAAGGAAGCTGAGAGGCATCAGCAGTTCTTATGATCTGCCCTTCTTTGTCGCTTCTCATTACCCCTTTACGCAAAACTTCTTTAGTAGCCGGAGCGTTGTTAATAATTGAATCCTTTTTTCTCAACGCTACAGAATCTCTTTTATAAACGGAATCCGGCATTTCTGTGACTATGGTGGAATCTTTATCTGAAGTGGTGGTTACGGCAGGTTCTTTTTTACATGAAACAATAATCAAGGGAATTAACAATAGGCACTTTTTCATAACAATTAATTTTTAGAATGTAAAACGTATCATTCTGTTGGCTCTATCAAATGCTAAAATTGTTCCAAATTTATCTGATGACCCTCCTTTTCCGGCTTTCTTTACATTGCTATTGTATTATTTAATAGTTTCGTAATAAAGAATTTTTGAAAGGAATGTTCTGGATCTTTCTATCTTAATTTTATCGTGTAAATCTTTCTTAAGCTTCTGGTTATTTTTCTCTTCTGCATATTTCAATAAACCTTTTTCACTGAAATTAATAGAAGTAAAATGAAAGTTAACTGAAAAATCTTTCCGTTTCATATTCCGGGAAGTGATAAAGCCTCCCCAATTGATAGAGCTACAAACCAGAATTACCCCATAAAAATACCAGGCCATAGTGTTGAACAGGAAAGCATTCCTTTTTTTCTTTTGAATTTTAATAAAGGTTAAAATCAAACCTATCATTGACAAAAGCAGAAAGGCAAAAACGCCAAGCCTTTTATAGGTAAAAGCATAATGGACGATATATTCATAATTTTTCACTGCTGCTGATAATACAAGAACTGCATTCAGGAAGATCCATACTTTTGCTAATATCTTCAGCAAGCCTGCCTTCGGATCAAAATTAAAACCCGATTTAAAGTAAAACATGATCACTAAAATGGCCATTATAATAGACATAATCACGGCATTCACCCTCTCATGGGTTTCTTCGGAAAGCTGTACCGATGTTTTGGAAACTTCATAAAACTGTTCGTAATTATAGGTAATAATGAAAAAGATGAGCAGAATATTCAGGCAAAGGAAGGAAACTACCCCGCTCATCCTTTCAGAATTAAGATCAAGAAAAGAATAAGTAGCCTTGGGAATTTGGGAATCTCTCTGAAAATCATTATCCAAAACACGATTGTTTTTGTAGATGATCCTTTCCACCACATAGTTCCAATAATTAAAGGCAATAAAGAATCCTAAAACAGAAAGACAGAGCACCTGCCACAGATTGATATCCAGTTCATAGTCTGTAAAAAGAGCTGCAAAATGATCACTCCCTGCGGAATAAATTCCAAAGAAAATAGCTACCAGTACAAGCGGAATCAAAATAAAAGCCAGTGTTTTCTGCCATATCCCCGACGCATTTCTTTTGGGAAGCCATTCATCAAAACTAAAAAAACGGAATAATGAAGTACAGCTGTTTAAAATAAAAACCGGAGGCAGAAGAAGGATCTTCATTTTCTTATTCTTTGCTTCATAAGCAAGCAAAAGAAGCGAGGTAGTCACAGCAAGTAAAGATGATAAATCTCCATACCATGCAAAAGCAATACTGGAAAGAATGCTTGTTCCAAAAAGGACATATAATGTTCTGGTTTTATTTTTTTCGGGTGTTTTAAAAAGGGTTCCTACTGCATAGATGATTCCCAGAATTCCAAGGTTCAGCCCTACCTCCTCGTTATAAAAGAGAAGGACAAATAAAAAGGCTGTAAGAAATATATAGTGATGTGTTTTCATGATATTTGAATATTTAAAAGATTCGTATCCTATTTAGTTTCAATTCAATAAAGAACCACTGATTCTTTTTGTTGAATAAAGTCTATCACATGGTCAAAATTCTGCCACAGCAGTTCTTCAAAGTTTAAGTGATAAAAAGGTCTCATGCTTTGTCCCTTTCTATAAGCTTTGATATAAATTTTCGCATATTCAGGCAGGATAACTGTTCCTAAAACGATTGCTGCCAGAAGATGGGCATTGAGTTTTCCATTCCCAAGAAGAAGATACTGCATAGCAATTTCATCTTCGAAATTGGTTCCGCAACCGGTGATCAGATGATGTACGTCGTGATTTTCCATTTTTGGGATCATAGAAAATCCATGTTTCCTGTAAAATTCCCCGAGCTTTCTTCCCAAAGAATCTTCCTGAAATTCCAGCAGCTGTTTTTCATTGAACTGCCATTGTCTTTTTTTCTTTTTAAAATATTTTCTGTATAATTTTTGAGTTCCATCATACACAAAAAGCAGAAACTGAACGCGTATTTTTTTCATAAGATATCTGTATTAGTGAAGATTAATTCCTATAATAGCATAAAGAACAGCAATGGGGATATTAATCATAAGGATTCCAACCGCTTTGAGGCAGGCACTGAGCCTTGGTCTGTATATCAGACCGTAAATCAATAACCATAGTATCGTAATTACGTTTAATAAGGTTCCGAAAATGAGCAATAAGTAACCTCCTATTGCAAATGAACTTAGTTTTGTTATCAATGCTCCTGCCAGACAGATGCTTCCCAATAAAAAGAACATTCCGAATATGCATTTACTCATATATATTATTTCGTGATCTTTCATTTTATTTAAGCTTGAGTTAAGGTAAAAACAGTAATTTCCGGGCGGACCATAAATCTGATCTGAAAAGAGTGTCCTATAGCACGATTGATGTAAAGCATTCTTCCGTCTTCAAGGTCGATTTCTCCGGATATATATTTTCGATTTTTCACAGGGAGGAGCGGCGTAATGACACCGGGGATTCGGCATTGTCCGCCGTGTGTATGCCCACTCAGAATCCAGCCCTGGTAACCATTCCAGATATCCAGGTCACAGGCGTCCGGATTGTGGCAAAGAATGATATTGGCTTTAGAGGCGTCATACCCTTCCATTACTTTTTGAGGATTAAAATTGGGAGACCAAAGATCTTCGAAGCCTATAAAATTTAATCCATGACTTTCTTTCTGATCATTTTTCAACATAGTGATCCCAAAGTTTTCAAGCGTATCACTTATACTTGCGGCTACATCGAACTCTTTCCATTTGATTCCATAATCATGATTTCCCAGAATTGCAAATGTTCCCAGCCTTCCCATAACAGCGTGTTCCATCACTGTTCGAAGATCATTTCTTTCCTCAGCATTTCCATGATTGACAAAGTCACCCGTATACACTACAAAATCAGGATTATATTTTTTTGCTTTCTGAAAAGAATCAATAAGAAAATTCCAATCAAAACGTTTTCCTACATGTAAATCTGAAATCTGCATTAATTTTTTTCCTGATAAATTTTCAGGAAGGTTTTTAACCGGAAGCTTTTTTTCTACAAATTCAAGCCAGAATGGTTCTATCTGCCATGAATACAATGCTGGAAAGGCTCCGATAACAGAGAGCTGAAATATCCTTTTTAAAAATGTTTTTCTATTCATATTTTTATTTTAAAACAAAGAACTTTGAATTACAAAGTATAATTTCAAAAAAATATAGGACTACCGGCCCAATAATTTTTCAAGAGCATCCAGATGATCTGTAAAAGCCTGTCTACCGCTCTGGGTAACACGGTAAGATGTTCTTGGCTTCTTCCCTACAAATTCTTTTTTCACCTCAATATAACCTACTTTTTCCAATGCATTACTATGACTTGCAAGATTACCGTCCGTAATTTCCAGCAATGTTTTCATTTCAGAAAAATCAACCCAGTCGTTGACCATCAGAACGGACATAATACCCAGTCTTACACGGCTTTCGAATTCTTTATTAAGTTGGCTGATTTTGATCATTTTAATTTTATCTTATTTATTCTGAAACCCGTCACTCAATAATGGTCTCTAAAATTTTCTTACTCTGTCACTCCTCTTCCTCATCTGAAAAAGAGGTGCAAAAATAAGAATTAAAAATCTTGTCTTCTTTTCCGGAATCTTTATTTATACTATCTGAAATGTTTTTCTAAAATCCAAAAACACAAAAATTGTTTCTATATATAAATTGCTCCTCCGCTGATAATGAAAGACAGCAATCGTACAAATGGATAAGCATTACAAAGTTTATTCCTATTATTGATATTTCTTATGCATAATCAATCCATAGACGATATGCAGAATCCCAAAACCAACGGCCCAGAAAACTAATCCCCAACCCAAAAAGAATAAAGAAAACAGTCCTAAAATAATCTCTAAATATCCCAGGTATTTTACATCTGGTAACGTATACCGCTCCGCACTCACTAATGCCAATCCATAGAAAATAAGTGTGGCTGATGGTATGAATACAAATAGATGGTGATAAAGAAGTCCCAGGCAAAAGAACCCTCCTGCCACCAAAGGCACTGCAAAGGTAACCAAAAGTCGTTTAGTGGTTGCATCCCATATCTTCAAACCTTTCTTTTTGCTTTTATTGGCAGTGAAAATATATCCGCTGAGAACTGCAACAACCAAAATGATTGCCCCAATCAGGACCAGTTCTTTCACTAAAGCCGGACCAAGAATATTTCTGTCGCCATCAAAATAGCTGATCCCTTCTCTTTGAAAAACGAAGTATACATATACAGCGCCAATAATTGCAGCTAATCCTGCACAAACACCTGATAGCCCACTCAATGAAATAAACCTTGAAGAACGTTCCATCATGGAACGGATATGAGATAAGTCTTCGTGATAGTTTTTTGAATCCATAAAAAGAACTTTGAATTACAAAGTTATTAATTTTTATGAATCTGCAAAATATTTTTTTTAAAATATCTCATTTTAAATGCAATCAACGGATAATAGTGAGTATCTACATCTGATTCACAGCAAAAGGGCTTCATTTTCATCAGTAAAAAAGCCGCTGAATGAATCAACGGCTCCCTATTTTTATTAAACCGAAAAGTTACTTCGCTCTCAGTCTTTCTTTGATAGATTCTATATTTTTCTTAGCTGAATCTTTCAGAATAAGGCTTGCACTCATATGAATTCTGGCGGGCATCAGTTCATTAAAGTGATCGGTACCCTCCCATGATACTTTTTTGATTAACGCTAATGCATCACTGCTTCTTGACGCCAATGTCTGTAAGAATTTCTCCAGTTTCTCATCCATTTCCTGAATATTGTCTGAAACGGAATGGTAAACATTATGCTGTTCAGCCCATTCTGCTGATCTGAAATCAGCATCTATAGCCATTGCAGAAAACTGTGATTTTCCAATTTTTCTTTCAACGTAAGGGCCAATTACAAAAGGTCCTATTCCCAGATTAATTTCCGTAAGCGCCAAAGCTGAATCTTTAGTGGCAAAGCAATAATCAGCTCCACACGCAATTCCTACTCCCCCACCTGTTGTTTTTCCCTGAACTCTTACTACTACAATCTTTCCACAGTTTCTCATTGCGTTTAAGACTTTGGCAAAACCTCCGAAAAACTGAGTGGAAGCCTGCAGTTCATCAATCGCTAAAAGCTCGTCAAAACTAGCTCCCGCACAGAATGCTTTTTCACCTTCACTTTTTACCAGAATGGCCTTTACCTCACCTTTTGCTCCTTCTTCAAGAATAGTCTGAGCCAGCTTTTCTAAAATGACTCCCGGAAGAGAATTACTTTTAGGGGTTCCGAATGTGATTTCGGCAATATTATTTTTAATTTCTGATGCTACAAATTCGCTCATTTTAATTTTTATTGGATTCTTACAAAATTACGAAATACAGCTCGTTCAGAGAAACTTAAAGATTAAAAATTACCTCTTTAAACAACTTCTTTTTCATCTTTATTACGTAGAAATACGCAGTCTTTAATTTGGTATTTTCTACGCTACTGTCGCTTTGGTATTAATTGTTCCTTTGGCTTACCAATCAAAACAATAAAGGCGGTATCCGAAAAGCCGGAAAACAGAGTAGGGAAATTTCAACTAAAAAACTATTTTACTATGGACGAGTACATTGGAATTGTTAAATTATTTGCAGGAAATTTTGCTCCAAGAGGATGGTTGTTCTGCGACGGAAGCTTATTAAGAATTTCAAGCAATTCTGCTTTATTTTCAATTTTAGGAACTACTTATGGTGGAAACGGTATAGATACATTTGCCCTTCCTAATCTTAAAGGAAGAATGGCAATAGGAGCAGGAAGCGTAAGTTCTAGTGAGAATTACCCTCTGGGAGTAGCAGCAGGGACTACTCAAACTACCCTTTTAGCTTCAAATCTTCCAAGTGTAGGAGCCGGATTTCAACTGAAAGTCAAAAATCAAAATGCCAATGTTGCAACGCCTACTGCAGCTTCAACTTTTGCGATTTCAGGAATTCCAAACGGAAGACTTTTTGATCCTGTACCAAGTTTCGTAGATGATGATCCAGATACGGTGATCAATTCAAAATCTGTAGCATTTGTAGGACAAAATCTTCCAGTGAACAACATGCCTCCATATCTTGGCTTGAACTATATTATCTGTGTTGAAGGTATTTACCCTCCAAGAAGTTAATATTATATATAGTAACCTAATATTTAAAACAACAATTATGAAAAGCACTACTTTTTTAATAATCTGTAGTCTGCTCATTTCAATTTTTTCATTTGGGCAGACCAGTACGGAGACTTTTGAAACGGAATCTCAAGGAAGCACTAACTTTACTGACAATGGAGTAACCTTTAATATCATTTCACATACTACA
This sequence comes from Chryseobacterium sp. 14P4.3.2, assembly GCF_057799275.1. Classification (NCBI taxonomy): domain Bacteria; kingdom Pseudomonadati; phylum Bacteroidota; class Flavobacteriia; order Flavobacteriales; family Weeksellaceae; genus Chryseobacterium; species Chryseobacterium sp. 14P4.3.2. The sequence goes on along the minus strand of NZ_JBYOKO010000019.1, from coordinate 76,224 downwards.
AATTTTGTGATAGGAATATTTCCTAATACCGGATGGAGTGGTACAGGCAATGATAACAGGTACATAGACAATTCCGCAAGTGTGGGTCAGGATAATGCTTCTTTCAGTATAAAGACGACTTCTAATTTGTATAAAGTAAACCGTTTTTGGGTGTATGTAGCCAATAAGTTTTCAAACCCTGCTGTAACAGGAACCCTTACTATAACAGGAAAACTGAGTGGAATTACAAAATTCACGCAAACAAAAACAACAGGTTTTTCTACCACTTTAGGGGCTACCAATGGATATACTCTGATTGATCTGACTAACCTGAACGGGCAAAATTACTCGAACATCATTATTGATGAGCTGCAATTAACCCTTGGGGGGAATTATTATTATTTAGGACTAGATGCTTTCACATGGGTAAAGGATAGTAATATGGTACTAGGAACTTCAGAAGCGAAAACTGCTCAGAAACAATTCAGTATTTATCCTAATCCTACTAATGGGCCTCTTACCATCAAAACAGAAAAAGGCTCCACCACGGAAGTGTATAGCCCGGAAGGTAAACTGCTGAAAAGTATTGAAACGCAGAAAGGTATTAACGAAATTAATATTTCAGAGCTGCCAAAAGGAGTCTATTATCTCAAAACAGGTAGTGAATCGACTAAAGTTATTAAAAACTAAGATCAGAAAACAGCCGACTTTGTTCCCCTTTAAAGACTTTAATTCATAAATGACAAATCCCTTCTTGCGAAGGGATTTTGTTCTTTTACCGGGTCCATTTGTGGAGATGTTCTATTCGTCCGTTTCTCTTTAATATAGCCTGGAATCGGAGTGCGAGTAAAATTTTGCGACCATCAACCGTTCTTGTAAAAAGCAAATCAGATTTTCCTATTATTTTATCCCAGGATTTTTTAAAGAATTCAGCACTTTTTTTATTTTTCGCAAAGATCTCAGGTACGGGATAATAGACTTCTTTCTTCCAGAAGAAAAATTTCCGCTTCTGCCTGAGTAAATATCTGGGATTGTCTATTTGAGAAACTAATTCCTGTAAGGTCTGAATAAACTGGGAGTTTTCATACTGGCTGCCTCCTTCCAAATAGCAAAATGCACTTTTGGTTTTATCGGAGGAGCTTACAATTTTTAATTTTTCAGTGGATGTACGAATGATTTTTTCATCAATTAAACAGGATAAAACAACTTCTGCTAATGAATCAATCTGCTTAGCAGAATCTTTACATCTGAGGTATTGTTTTACGGATCGGTAGAGTTTTCCACCGTACACCAAAAAGCCCGCGGCTCCAAACAGCGAGGCAAAGAGAGAAAAGTTTTTAATAGAACTGATGGACTGTATGTTTCTTAGCAGGCCTAATAAAACATCCTGCCAAAATAAAATGACAGAAGCTACGATCACTTTGGCAAAATTCCCTGTCATCTTCCCCAGATAATCTATTCTCATCCCATTCATTGCAGCCATATTCTCTACCGGAACTTTTATTTCCTCTACTAAGACATTTCCCTTATTCAAGGCGGTCTTCCATCTTTTAATAAGATAATTTCTATCTTTTGCCAGAATGAAAGAGGCTCGATTTATTTCCGGAACTCTATCATTATTCTCTATGATTTTGATATTCAATCTTTCGAAGTTATTCTCAATGGTAGGATTGTCTCTATTGGAAATCCCGACAAAAGTTTTGAATCTTCTTTTCATCATATTCAGATCCTGACCTCCATCCACATCCTGGGAATCAAAACATACGAGATGCCATATATTGCCTGTTTTATGAATATTATCTTTATCTGTTCTGATCACTCTTCCTCTCATCTGGTTGGAAAGAACAAAAGAACTTACAAAACTGGCAAGGATCAGCGCATTCATTTTTGGAGCATCCCAACCTTCCCCCAGCAAAGATTTCGTTCCAATCAATATCTGAATTCCCCCACTTTGGAAAATTTCGGTGATGATATGTACGATAGTATGTTTTATCTGTTCCGAAAGACTGATGATAAGGTAATCCTGATCATAAACGAGAGAAGTAAAGGATATTTCATGTATGTTTTGCCTGGCACAAAACTGATCAAAAACTTCTTTTGTACTGGCAGGAATAATAACCACACTTCCTGTAAGAACGCCAATTTTTTTATTTTGAGAGTTTTCTCTTCTTAGTTTTTCAAAAATGGGTACAGCTCCTATTTTATCAAGAGTAAGATTATTCTGTGTTTCATTGTCCAGGTATTCTTTTTTTATAAAATCGGTAAGTATCACCATTCTGAGCTCTTCTTTGAGAACTGAAAACTCAAAATCTGCAATTTCTTTTATTCCCTGAAGTTTACCAATGCTGGAATTCAGAATCTGATTTAGACTTTTACTGTTAAAAAAACTAACCGTTTTCTGTTCAAGAAAGCCTTGTCTTTTTAATCTATTACCAAGATCTGTACGATGCTCTTCATAATCTTTAAAGTTAACTTCATCTACCAGCAGATAAAAGTCAAGGAGTTCTTCCATCCAGAAGAAATCAAATTCAGGGATATATTTTTGCTCGTCTCCAATGATTTTGAAATGAATATCCGGAATCTCCTTTCCTCTGAAATTAAGATAAACTAATCCTGAGGTATATGAAGACATATTTTCATAGATCCAGTCTAAATGTTCCATGGGATTCAGGTAAGTCTGATGCTGCCCGATAGCACTTAGAAGTTGATTATCATTTTTTATTTCTTCAAAAAATTCAGATGCCTGACTATGGTAATATTCAATTTTTTTCTGTTCTTCCTGCGATGGCAAGGTAAAGTAAACTAAATCCTGATGAGGACAGAGATCTCCTTCCATCATCAGTTCAGGAACGGATATTTCAGCATCAATAGGACCGTTCAGCTGAATATATTTTTGCCATTCTGCTCCGGAAACATCAAAAGGTGGTGTTGCTGTAAGTGCTACAACGGTAGGATTGATTATATTTTTCAATTCCATTAAGCTTCTCCACCAGGCATTTTTCAAATGATGGGCCTCGTCGAGGATAAGAGTTCCTAACTTTTGTTTCTGTAATTTTTTTATAATTTCAGAAAACGGAATTTTAGAAGATTTCCCTTCTGTGCTTTCTTCTTCGTCTGCATGAGAAGCAGAATGAATACCCTGATAGGTTGTAACTGTAATGATTCCTGGTTTTCTAATATCGGAAGAAATCCAGTCCGGAACGACTTCTGTGTTTAGAAAAAGTTCGCAAAACCTTTGAATCCATTGATTTTTAATTGCCAATGTTGGGGTAACAATTAGAGTGGGTTTACCGAGTCTCAGCATCATTTCCAATCCCAGAACTGTTTTCCCGGAGCCTGGAGGGGCTGAAACATGCAGATGATTATCGACAAGATATTCATTAAGATTATCCAGAAATTTCTTCTGATAGGTCCGCCAGCTGTATTTGAAAGTAGTGTTTTCGGGAAAAACATTCATAAGCTCAATTTAATAAAAAACCTGATGATTAATAATAGAAGAGGTTATTTTATTTTTTCAGAGCCAAAATATATTTGTCTATATACAGTTGCTTTTCTTTGGTCTTATATTGCTGAATATATCGGGGGTGTTCCAGAACAGTCATGGTATCAAAAAGCTGGGCTTCTTTATTTAATTTTGAAATAAATTCTGCATTCTTTTTACCTAGAACAAAAACTTCCGAGGTATCCAGATTAAGGCTGATATGCTTCTTCAGAGATTGAATCATAAAGTCTTTGACCGCCTCAAAAAGTAATTTATCATCGTAGTAATTGGTATTGACCCATCCATTTTTTGTTTTTCTAACGATAGCCAGCGGAAATGGAGAATTGATATAAATATCCTTGTAAAAAAGATCGGCTCCGCCATAGTCTTCAATCATATCATACATAAAAACTGAAGAAACTTCGTGGGTGTAAGCAGATTTCATTTTTATTCCACAAATGCTTTCAAGCCGTTTCGTATCGGTGAATGGCACTCCTGTAACCCCTGCTCCATGGCGGCTGGGATTGATACCTATTATAAATCTTCTTTTGCAGGAATCATTATAATATTTATGATAAAACTTTTGCATCACTTCCATTGTTTCCGGATTATCCAGATAAGGGTTCAGAACTTCAAAGCCTTCAGGAAGTTCTCCGGTATAGCTAAGGTTTTCATTGAACTCAATGACGGTATCTGCAAAAGTTTTATTCATTGAAAAAATTATTTTAAAAAGACGAAGTTATCCGGCTGATCAAAAACCTCATCTTCGTCGTCATCATCTTCTGATAGTGCTAATTCAATATCAATAAATTGAATATAAAGACCACATATTTTTTCTTGTGCATCATAAGCAAAGTAAACTGGATAAGTACCATCACCAAAACCACTTGCAAACATAGGAATCTGATAATCAGTACCAGGAATCGTCCAATTGATCCAATCTCCTGCTTCTCTCTGATTGTTAGGGTTAGCTTTATAACTTTGTGCAAAAAGGGCGGCGAAATAATCGTCATACATATTATCGACATTTATTTCATCTACAAATTGATCTACAAAAGGCAACACTTCCTTATCTGTAATACAACCTAAACCGGCATCCACCCCGAAACCAAAATAATCGTCTTCGGCTACGTCGTCTAAGTCTTCAATTCCTACTAAGGCTTCTCTGTACACCACAGGTTTTTCCTTGGTAAATTCAACTTTTACAACAGCATATCGGTCTCCCCAATCTTCAGATTTTACCACCGCAATCGTTACAGGGAAATTTCCTTTCGGAGCCTGAATAAAGTAAGGTGATTGATTGGCATTGAGAGCAACCAGCGGATCTCTTACTACTATTTTACCGGAAGGAAGAGAAACCTCTCCGATTTCCATAGTCTCTAATTTCTTTCCCAGAATTTCATCAGAAGTAAAATAGGTTTCCAGGTCTGTAGGACAAACCATAATATTTTTCACTTCCTCCCATTGTTTCATCCAGCTTTCGTTCATTATTTTAAATTTTATGATTGAATTTTAAAGGTAGTGTTTCATTGAGGAATTATCAAATTCTTTTGTCAATTAAATTGGAAAAGAAGATGCAAATTACTGTTACAATCCTAACTTCTGATTTCCATTTGTTTTTTTTGTAAATTCGTGTTCAATGAAAAAGATTAATGCAGCCGCTAATTTCAGAATATCAATTCATTAAAAAAATTAATAAATGATTGGAATTATAGTTGAGCTTATCATTTCATGGCTCCTGCTTTGGTTTATTTCCAAAAAGAATCTCTCTGTTCTGGGTCTTAAACCTACCAAGATCAGAACAGCACAGTTAGGTATAGGATTTTTATTAGCTGCCTTAGTCTGTAGTCTTTATCATCTCATGACAACGGCTTTTATTGCCAACAACTGGATTTTTAATAAACAGTTTACTTTACCGGAAGCATTAAAAAGTTTGTGGTGGGTCCTTAAATCTGTACTATTTGAAGAACTTCTTTTCAGAGGAGCTTTACTTTATATCATCATTAACAAATGGGGAAACCATAAAGCCTGCATTCTTTCTGCAGTCTGTTTTGGAATTTATCACTGGTTTTCCTATAATGCATTTGGAAATCCATTTCAGATGGGAATTATTTTTGTGATGACAGGTATTTTTGGATGGATGCTGGCTTATGCTTTTGCCAAAACCCAATCCCTTTATCTCCCAATAGGTCTCCATATCGGCTGGAATCTCTTTACTATTATAATTTTCTCCAACGGACCTCTTGGGAAGCAGCTTCTATCTAAGCTTAATGAAAATCATCTTGAAGGTATCCTGTCTCTGTTTGTCTTTTTATTTCAAATATTTGCATTACCCTTTTTTGTTTACTGGTATTTCCGTTTCTTACAAAAGAAAAAAACAGCCATTCAGTAAAGAATACTGCTTTTATATTATTGGTCATCAAAATCATCCTCGGTTTTCAAACCTTTAATAAAGGTTTCGAAATCTTTGGCAAGAAAGGTTTTTTTATAATCATCTTCCTGATCTACATGTACCACTTCAGGCTCTCCCTCTTTTCCACATGTAGAATAGTCGAGTAAGATCATATCATGTCCTGCTGACGGGCAATCACAAATATAAACACCATCGTTTGGATATCCCCATTCTTCCATCATAAACTTGCTTCCAAGTTCTCCACAGACAGAATTTGTTTTACTTCTACCGATCCCCATAATTCCTGTGATCGCAATATGGCCGTCTGCCCAGGAAGTAGGTTCTGTTGTTGGAAAACAGTCTTTATCTACCAACCCTCCATTTTGAATTCTCATCAGTTCAATATAGGATGCGGGAAGTTTATAGCCCACTTCTTCTTCCACGGAAGCAATCATTTCATCATCGGGAAATTCTTCAATATAATCTCTTTGCGAATAGCTGCTTTCATTCCAGAAGTCTGTAAAGTCAAAGTTTTTGAAAAAGTTTAATTCCATAATATTTTGTTGATTAAAACAAGAACTATTCAGTCCTTACTTGTGCAAAGTTAATATTCTAAAGGTTTGTAGTTTCTAAAAGTACGATAAAAGTCTTCATCATTTCCTTTGAATGGTTTTTCTTCGAGAACTTTGAACTTACCTGTAGAGTCTTTTTCTTCTACTATTATTTTATCGGAAGTACCTACAACAGCTTTCTTTGTCAGGTTTGGGATTTCCTGAAGAGAAAAAAAATACGGAAGACAAAGTAGATTTTTAAAGATTTCATGATAAAAAATTATGAATTTCCAATACTTCACAAGGATGACTAAAAAGTCCCTTACAGTTAAACTGAAAGGGACTATAAATTTATATTTTATTTTGAATTAAATTAATCCAAACTGTTGGAAATGATGAGTGAAGTGCTTTCTGTGCATCAGTTCCCACATTTCTTTATTCAGTTTTCCGAATACATAGTTCATGTGTTCTGCCTGTGGATTTTCTTTGTAGTAGATCACAAATTTCTTCAGGTTATCCATGAAAGAGATTTTTGCGGCATCCAGATTTTTGTGTACAGCTTCCGGAAGTGATCCATCTTTTGGTAAAAACGGAGCGGTAAATTCTTTCGGCATCGTTCTGTGGTTATACAGAGAATCCTGCCATTTTTCAAGATGTTCTTCAGGAGTGAAACATTGATCTGCTTCAGGTTCCCCGACACTTACCAATAAAGCCTGCTCCAAATGCTCGATCATCTGTTGCGGAGACATTTTACCCCATTGTGCCGGAGTATTTTCTGTCAAACCGTTTAACATCTTTTGAACATTTTTCACATTAAGATCGATGAAGGGGGATTGTTTTGCCACTAATGTTAAAATTGTAGCCACACAAACTACCTCATCTCTCTGGTTGATCACCTCAACAAGCCATTTTACAACACCGGAAGGAATATTTCTTCCTTTTACCCCTCTGTTGATTTTTTCTTTGGCTGTTAAATAAACAGTGATGGTATCACCGGCGTAGACAGGTTTAAAGAAGCTACATTCTTCTAATCCGTAGTTCGCAATTACAGGTCCTTTTTTACCGGAAACGAATAATCCTGCTGCTGCTGAAAGGATAAAATATCCATGGGCAACAGTTTTATCGAAGATAGTTCCTGTCAAGCTTGTTGCATCGGTGTGTGCATAGAAGTGATCCCATGAAACATTGGAAAAGTTAACGATATCTGCATCAGTAACGGTTCTACCTGCTGTTTCTAAAGAGTCTCCCACCTCAACTTCTTCAAAATATTTCTGGAAAGGGTGTTTGTCTGAGAATTTTTTCTCTGCTCCCTGCTGATAAATTTTAGTAATCGCCTTCAGTACATCAGGAGATCCCTGAATAGCTGTTTTCTGTAAGAAGAAATGAAGACCGCTTAATCCTCCCATTTCTTCACCTCCTCCTGCTCTACCGGGGCCTCCATGCATTAATGTAGGAAGTGGTGAACCGTGACCAGTGCTTTCTTTGGCGTTATCTCTGTTCAGTACAAAGATCCTTCCGTGTTGGGAAGCCATTTTCCACGAAGTTTCAGCGATAAAGTTCTCGTCATGAGAGATGATAGATCCTACTAAACTTCCTTTTCCTCTTTTTGCCAATGCAGCTGCTTCTTCAGCATCTTTATAAGGCATCAGTGTAGATACCGGTCCAAAGGCTTCTACATCGTGAGAGATATTTTTTTCGAAAGGCCTGTCATTCAGGAATAGTTTAGGACTCATAAATGCTCCATTTTCATAGCTTGCATCCACCAGTTCATGTTTTCCGTCGTAAACAAGTTCTGTTTCTGTTTTTAAAATGTCTACTTTTCTTAAGACTTCTTCATACTGCTGTCTTCCCACCAAAGATCCCATTTTGGTTTCTCTGCTTAATGGGTTTCCGATTTTGGTTTGATCCAAAGCCTTAGATAAAGCATTCTGTACATCACCAATTAAGTGTTCGGGAACGATAATTCTTCTGATCGCAGTACACTTCTGCCCGGCTTTCGTGGTCATTTCGTTACGAACTTCTTTGATGAATAAGTCAAACTCAGGAGTTCCCGGTTTTGCTTCCAGGCCAAGGATAGAACAGTTCAATGAGTCTGCTTCCATGTTGAAACGAACTGCATTTCCGGCAATGGATGGAAGTGATTTTAATTTTCTTCCTGTGTGGGCAGAACCTGTAAATAATACAGAGTCTCCATCTTTAATATAATCTAAAATATTTCCAGGCTCTCCGCATACTAACTGAACGGCTCCTTCAGGTAATACTCCACTTTCTATCATATCCTGGAACACCGCGTTCGTAAGATAAGACCCGAAAGGAGAAGGCTTTACAATGGAAGGTACTCCCGCCAATAATGAGGTGGATAGTTTTTCCAACATTCCCCATACCGGAAAGTTGTAAGCATTGATCTGAACAGAAACCCCTTCACTTGGTGTCAGAATGTGCGTTCCCAGAAAAGTTCCGTTAGCAGAAATTTTCTGTGTATCTCCGTCTACCCAAAAAGGGGTATTAGGAAGCATTCTTTTTGCCAATCCGGAATAGGTGAAGAAAGTACCGAAACCTCCTTCGATATCCACCCATGAATCAACGTGTGTAGCTCCTGTTTTATATGATAAGTCGTAATATTTTTTCTTTCTTTCCAATAGGTAAAGCGCCACTTTTTTCAACATCTCACCACGGTCATAGAAAGTCATTGAAGAAAGATTTTTGTAGCCCACTGTTCTACCATAGTCAAGAGCGTGTTCAAAATTCAGCCCTTCTGTATCGGAAACAGCTACCTGTTCTCCTGTAACAGCGTTGTATAAAGGAACTCCGTTTCCGGTACCTTCTACCCATTCACCGTAGATATAGTTTTTTAATTTTTCCATAAAATATTTAATTTAGCAATGTATCAATCTAACTGTTTACCTATACTGAGATTCTTCGATTTCCTGAGAATGATAAGTGATCATTACATTTTTACATTGGTATATTGTTACAATCTATTAATTATTTTGGCTCCTGATAGGGAAACATTTTCACCAATCCTTCATACAAACTTCTATGAAGAATGGTTGCATGGTTATCTGTTTCCATCATTTTATATTCTAATGTCCAGTTTTTCTTTCCGGCTTTTTTTAAAACATCAAAAAATGCTTCTGCATCTTTTACCATTACCGGATGTTCTCCTTTTCCTACAGAGACATAAACAAACTTTTTAGTGTCCGGAGATTTTGAAAGTAATGCCCCGGCCTGTTTTAAAAGACTTTCATCATCCCACCATAAGCTTGGACTGATGATAAAATAATTATTAAACATTTCAGGTTTCTTCAAAAGAATTTCTGTTGCCAGAAGCCCTCCAAGAGATTGCCCGAACAAATATTTATCTGTAGTTTTAAACTGACCTTCTATATATGGCTTCAGTTCTTTTTCAAGAAAAGAAATGAATTTATCAGAATGTCCTGTCGTAGGATAGTCTTTCTGAAGATCTTTCAGATCCGTATGAAAAGTAAAATCTCTTTTTCTGTCTACATTAGCAACTCCCACCACAATGGTTTCCGGCATGGAATACATCTGATTAAAGAACTGTACTAATCCTGCAACATGAATGAAGTCTTCATTCATACTTCCATCCAAAAGATAGATTACCGGATATGATTTTGTTTTGTCAAATCCCTGTGGAAGATAAATGTTCAACGTTCTGTCTTCATTTAACATTTTGGACTTAATCGTCCTCACTTCTCCAATAGTCAACGGTTTCGTTATTGCAGTCTGCGCTGATACTGTACCTGTCACAGCAAGTAAAAAGCTACATACAATAGCTATTTTTTTTATCATATTTAATTTTGAATGGTCATTATTTTACATCATCCCAGATGCTGTAATCTACAACTTTCGTAGGGGTCTGCTGAATATATTCGGTAAACGGCTCACAAGGCAGAATAGCTTCTTTACCTTCTCTTGCAAGCTCCTGATACAACTTTGTCCCTTCTGTCTTCCAACGGATCATTTCATCAGAAACATCACGGATGATTTTTGCAGGGCTTCCCACAATTAATTTTCTGGGTTCGCATCTGAAATTGGCAGGGACAAAAGCCAATGCACCAACAATGCTTTCATCACCGATATAAGCTTTGTCCATAACCACAGAATTCATTCCGATCAAACAATTCTTTCCGATATGCCCGGAATGAATGATGGCTCCATGACCTATATGTGCAGATTCTTCCAATATGGTTTCTATATTTGGAAAAACATGAAGGGTACAGTTCTCCTGAACATTCGCGCCATCTTTAATGATAATTTTCCCCCAGTCTCCACGAATAACTGCATTGGGACCGATATACACTTCTTCACCGATTTCCACATTTCCTATGATTACTGCCTGTGGATGAATATAAGCAGAAGGTTTTATAATGGGACGGATTCCGTGGTATGAGTAGATATTCATATTAATTAGATCTTAGATATCAAACATCAGATTCCAGATATTTCTTTGATCCAATATCTGGCACCTGATTTTTTTATCTTTTTAAAATTTTATTATATTTTTTCAATAACCATTGCATATCCTTGTCCGACACCGATACAAAGGGTACACAATGCATATTTTTTATCTTGTTTCTGAAGTTCCATAGCTGCAGAACCTATAATTCTTGCCCCTGAAACCCCCAGTGGGTGACCAATTGCAATAGCTCCTCCATTCGGGTTTATTCTTGCATCGTCATCTTTTAAGCCTAAGCTTCTTGTCACAGCCAAAGCCTGTGCTGCAAATGCTTCATTCAACTCAATTACATCCATATCTTCAAGGGAAAGATTCAGTCTTTTCAGTAGTTTCTGAGTGGCCTCTACCGGTCCTATTCCCATGATTCTTGGTTCTACTCCTGCTACGGAAGATCCCAGGATCTTAGCTTTTGGTTTTAAACCATATTTTTTCACGGCTTCTTCGCTTGCTAAAATTAAAGCGGCAGCTCCGTCGTTCATTCCTGAGGCATTTCCAGCGGTTACAGTTCCTTCTTTTCTGAAAGCAGGACGAAGTTTTCCAAGTACCTCCAAAGAAGAAGTTGGTTTGATAAATTCATCTTTTTCAAATACGATAGGATCTCCTTTTCTCTGTGGGATTTCAACTTTCACAATTTCTTCTGCCAGTCTTCCGCTTTCCTGAGCTTTTGTAGCTTTCTGCTGAGACCAAAGTGCAAATTTATCCTGATCTTCTCTATTGATCTGATGCATATCTGCAAGGTTTTCGGCCGTTTCTCCCATTCCGTCTACGCCATACATTTCCTTCATCTTTGGGTTAACAAAACGCCATCCGAAAGTGGTATCATACATCTGACTGTCTCTTCCGAAAGCTGCGCTTGGTTTTGACATTACGTAAGGAGAACGCGTCATGTGTTCTACTCCACCGGCAATGTAAATTTCGCCCTCTCCTGCTGCAATGGAACGGAATGCATTTGCTACAGCAGACATTCCTGAAGCACAAAGTCTGTTGACCGTCTCCCCTCCAATTTTATAAGGAAGACCCGCCAGTAGAAGTCCCATTCTTGCTACGTTTCTGTTATCTTCACCTGCCTGGTTCGCACATCCGAAAATAACATCTTCAATTTCTTCAACAGGAACTTCAGGATTTCTTGCTACCACTTCTTTGATAACAATGGCTGCCAAATCATCGGCTCTTACTTCTGATAATCCTCCCTGTAGTTTTGAGATGGGAGTTCTGACATAGTCTATGATGTATACGTTATTCATAATGTAAATTTGACAATGAGATCATCTGAAAATTACCCATTGCCTTTTTTATTTATTTGTTTTTATTTCTTAATTCTAAAACCTGTTTTAAAGTATAGGGTTCATATTTGAAATCCGGCCCGAACATCTTTTTTACGTTTTCTTCAAAGGTGGAATCAAATCCTGCTTCTTTTCTTCTTTTATTGACATTTTGAAGATCTTTGACCGGCCATACAAAATTCACAAAGACTTCTTTTCCGTTTTTATCTTTTGTCATTTCCCCTCTTCCTTGTGTTCCATAGATCTGTTCTTGGTTTTCATTCATCAGATATCTGTCTTCCATCATGGCAACCCATGTGAAGGGAATTTCTTTCTTTTTTCCAGCTTCCTTAATGAGTGGCAGATATTTTCCAATTTTGGTTGAATGCTGGATCACATACCATGCAGCCTGATTGGTGGGTTCTCCAACAAGTGTTTTCCCCGGATAGCCATATTGAGAAATAATGCGTTCGATAGTCTTGATATTCAGACTATCATGTTCAGCAACCATTTCCCAGCCTCTCTTTTTAAATTCTTCCTGATCAATATTTAAATTTTTCAGTATCTCATTTCTTTTCTCCGGCGTTGTGTCGGAAGTATAGAGCTTTCTGTAGCCCTGATCCACCTCCATGATTTGGTCCAATTCTTTTTTCAGATCTGCATTCTGCTGCGCACTTATAAAGAGCATGGACATTCCAAAAAACAGTATAAATATTTTTCTCATTCCGGTTAATTGGCTTATGATTATTTAGTTATTTATAATTCTGTTACTTTCTTACCAATTTTATAGACCGTTCCTACAAATTTGGCAACAAGATCATTGTCTTGATTAGTAATTTTAATATCGTAGACTGCTGTTTTTCTGGTATCATTTACCAAAATACTTTCAGCTCTGAAAATATCTCCTTCTCTTCCGGCTTTGGTAAAATTGATAATGCAGTTCAATGCTACTGCTGCATCTCCGGTATTGTTGGAAGAAAATGCCAGCGCAGAATCTGCGAAAGCAAATGTTACACCGCCGTGAACCGTCTTCAGCCCGTTCAGCATTTCTCTCCTGACCGGCATTTCTATTAAACAATAATTTTCTTTTACTTCAATCATTTTAATATTCATCCACTGGGAAAAATAATCCTGATTGAACATATAATCTGCTACCTGTCTTGGATTCATTTCTATTATACGTTTGTTATTTCTTCATACAATTCATCTGATAATCTATCATAAACGCTCATGGTTTTTCCAAAGATTACCTGTTCGTATGAAAGTGCTGTTTCTGAATTTTCAGTGCTGTTTTCATAAGGAGCATCTAAATCAATACCGCTTTCACTGGCTAATCTCTTAATCAGCATTCGGTATTTTTCATTAAACTGTCCCAACAGTTCAAGCCTTTCCTGATCATCTTCAATGGAAGAAGCTTCCTGAGTTAAATATTGTTTCTCAATCAGAAGTCTTACTTCCAATTCGGCCCTGAATTCTTCTATATTCATTCTTTCTTTAATGTAAGAACTACCATTATATTGGCTTGCCAATGAGATATTATATTGACAAACTGATACAAATATTTTTTTTATAGTTTGCGAAGTAAAGGACTCTGTCTGTATCTTTCTTCCTGATATTCTTCGTAAAGATTCTGCAGGGTTTCGGAGATTTTTGCATACCCTATTTCTTTTCCCCAGCTTAATAATCCTTTCGGATAGTTTACGCCTTTCTGCATTGCCAGTTCAAGGTCTTCGTCGTTAGCGATGCCTAATCTTTTTGCTTCAACTGCTTCGTTGATCAGCATAGAAATGATTCTTAAAAATATTTGCTGATAAAGGGCATCATCTTTTATAGCAACAGGTTTTTCAGCCCCTTCAGAATAATTGTAGAAACCTTTTCCGGTTTTTCTACCGTGAAGTTTAGCTTCAGACATTCTTTGCTGAAGAAGAGAGGGTTTGTATTTCGGATCGTAGAAATAATCTTTGTAAACCGTTGTTGTCACAGCAAAGTTCACATCGACCCCAATAAGATCCATCAATTCGAAAGGTCCCATTTTGAAGTTTCCAAGAGTTTTCATTGCATCATCTACCTGCTCCGCTGTAGCCATGTTTTCTTCAAGAATTCTAAGTCCTTCCCCGTAATAGGGTCTTGCAATTCTGTTGACAATGAATCCCGGGATATCTTTTGCGATCACAGGAGTTTTCCCCCAGTCTTTCATGAGGATGTATATTTTTTCTGCTAATGTTTCTTCTGTTAATAAAGAAGGAATAACTTCCACTAAAGGCATCAGCGGAGCCGGATTGAAAAAGTGAATTCCGATGAAACGCTCCGGTTTTTTTAGTTCTGCACCAAGAGAGGTGATAGAAATGGATGAAGTATTGGAACTGATAATACAGCTTTCTGAAACATAGGTTTCAAGTTCTGTAAACACTTTGGTTTTGATATCTTTGTTTTCAATAATCGCTTCGATTACCAGCTCAGAATCTTTTAAATCCTTTAATTCTGTAGCAATGGAAATATTAGCTAAAATTTCAGTCATTTTCTCTGCCGAAATTTTTTGTTTATCAACCAATTTGGTTAATGTTTTTTCTAAACCTATGGTTGCCGTTTCTACTTGTTTTGCGTTGGCGTCATACACCCAAACTTTGCATCCGTTCGTTGCGGCTACTTGTGCAATGCCGATCCCCATCGTTCCGGCACCGATAATTCCAATATTTTTCATTTTTGTACAATGTAAAATGTACAATGTAAAAAAGTATTTTGACTGTACGTTGTACATTTTACTTTCTACATTGTACAGATTCTTTATTTTCCTTTATAATTAGGTTTTCTTTTCTGTAGAAAGGCATTCACTCCTTCCTTGAAGTCTTCTGTTTCTGCAGCTTCCTGTTGTAGGTCACCTTCCAACTCCAGCTGTTCTTTCAATGTATTGGTATAAGAATGTGCGAAAGCTTTTTTTGTCAGCTTAAGAGCTGCTGTCGGCATGTTTGCCATTCTTTCAAGAATCTCCATTGACTTCGGTACAAATTCTTCTTCAGTGAAAACTTCTGCAACAAGACCGTAAGATTTAGATTCTTCAGCAGAAAGCCTTTTTCCTGTAAAAGCCAGATAGTTGGCCAACTGCCTACCTAAAAGTTTCGGTAAAAAATAAGTCCCTCCTGTATCAGGAATCAGACCGATATTTGAAAATGCCTGAGCAAAGTATGCCTTCTCGTTTGCCAGTACAAAGTCACTGATTAGTGCAAGCATTGCGCCAGCTCCTACTGCAGGACCATTAACTAAGGCAATAACCGGTTTTCTGCAACGGGTAATCTCCGTCACTAGAGGATTGTAGTAATCTACTACAATTTTTCTGATGATATCACGATCGTGATGCTCTTTTCCTACCACAAAAGCTTCATCCAGATTCTGACCGGAACAAAAAGCTCTTCCTCTTCCGGAGATGGCAACACATCTTACGGTTTCGTCCTCACTGCATTCTTTAACAAAATCTTTCAGATCTGCTAAAGCCGGCTTCGTAAGGGCATTCATCGTTTCCGGCTGATTAAGATAGGCGATTTTGAGCTTACCGTCAAAATGCGTTTCAATATCGAGTTGTGTATACATAGTTTTTATTAATTTATTATTTAACAATGTACTAATTTAACAATATAAATTAATGTAACAGTCTAACAATTTAACAATCTGGCAATAGCATCGTTATGTTTTGCATAGCCCCTGATCTTTATTGGCCAACTGACCTATTGTTACGTGACCTCATCAATGACATTTAAAATAATCGAACGGTTCCAGACAGTCCAGGCACTGATACGAAGCCTTACACAAGGTAGACCCGAATCTGCTGATCTGTTTGGTGTGCTCAGAGCCACAGCGCGGACATTTTTTCGGTTTTCCGATGTGATGTTCGTCGGCCCCTTTTTCTGGTGGTGTAATTCCGTAAACACGGAGTTTTTCTCTCGCTTCATCAGTTATCCAATCTGTTGTCCAAATTGGGAACATCTTGGTTACTACTTTTGCATCCCATCCGTTTTCTTTCATAATCTTTATGATGTCTTCCTCAATAGTGAACATAGCAGGACAGGCAGAATAAGTTGGCGTAATCGTTACTTCACAAGAATTCTCGCTGGTAACTTTTGCCTCTCTTACAATACCCAGTTCCACAATGTTGATCACAGGAATTTCCGGATCGGGGACCATTTCTAATATCTCTAAAGGATTTTTCAACCTCTTATCATTTTTCTTCTAAATATTAATAAAACAGCAATTAAAAAAGATCTGCAATAATCAAAATCCTATTCTGTTTTATATCCTGACATAAATCCCAGTTGGTGATGTGTGAAATGCAATCTCCAGGATTATTGATTTCATACTTTAAACTGACTTGAGTATTGATGATCCCAAAGTAAAATATTGGAATTAAAATAATCAGCACAATCATCAGTATTTAAAAATATTTCTTCTTCAAACTGAAGCTTCTTACCACGTACAACCCGGATATGCTCTCTGCATGTACTGAAGCTCGCAAAGAATAAATCCAAAATATTCTGTATGATATCCAGTTCTGGATTTTGGCTGCATGAAAGGATTAGTTGGATATTCTAATCCAAATTCCTGAAAATCTTTTTGGGTAACAGCAAGAAAATCCTGATAAAGAGCATCTGCATCTGGAGCAATATTCAGAGCAACCAAATCATCTTCACCCTCTGTTTTTGCGAATAACCCTTTTGTATATTCCCAGATATTTTCGATAGCGTTTGCCAAACGTAATTTACTTTCTTCTGTTCCCTGAGTAAAAATTTTCATCCAGGATGCAGCATGAGTATGGTGATATCTCACTTCTTTTAAAGACTTCTGAGCAATTGCAGAAAGTTCTTCATTAACAGAGTTTGATAATGCTTCATACATCAGTTTCTGATATACAGACAATACATACACTTTAAGAATAGTCTGTGCATAATCTTCATTGGGAAGTTCTACCCAATGTGCATTGACATATTCGTGTTCATATCTCAAAAATGCGATATCATCTTCACTTTTACCGTTATCTGCGACTCTTGAAGCAAAAACGTAAAAGTTATTGGCCTGGCCCAGTTCATCCAAAGCAATGTTTGTCAAAGCAATATCTTCCTCTAGGTAAGGACCTTCACCGCACCATGCAGACAGACGCTGTCCCATAATGAAACTGTCGTCTGCTAGTTTTAATAAATAATTATATAATGGATTCATTGTTTAATAGATTTGAAGATCAATAGATGATAGACGGATAGATAACAAATGAGTAAACCTTAAAGTCTTTTATCTATTGGTCTATTATCTTAAAGTCTTATTCTTATTACATATTTTTCACATCATTAGGAATATCATAGAAAGTCGGGTGACGATATAGTTTATCATCAGCCGGATCAAAGAAAGCTTCTTTGTCAATTCCTTCCGAAGTCACAATATATTTACTTGGAACTACCCAAACAGAAGTTCCTTCTTTTCTTCTTGTATAAACGTCTCTTGCGTTCTGCAAAGCCATTTCTGCTGTTGGTGCCTGTACAATTCCAACGTGTTTGTGGGATAATCCCGGTTTAGTCTGAATAAACACTTCCCACATATCTAATTGACTCATTATTTTAATTTTTTAATCTAACTTAATATTGAAATTAGCTTCAATGTATTTTAAAACTTTCATGAAACTTTCATATTCATCAATTCCTGGAGTATCTTTTAAATAGCTTTCAGGATTAGAATAATGAAATTCATTCTCTTTATTATTTGACTTGTATTTTACTAAAAAATCTATCCCGTCTGTAATTATATATTCCCTTGTAGATAATACATATTCTTTTTCATCATTGTCATATACAGCCTTTGAACGGGACATTTTATATTTGAAAAGGTCTTCTTTAGGAAGATAGCCGATATTCATTGCTTCAAAAGTAATAAAAGCTTTCTCCAGATTATCTTTGGATTTTAATTGGATTACTCTAGGCGGAATAGTTATAAATTCATCCTTACCTGTATAAGATGGTAAAAACCATTGTATCAGTTCAGCACTCCAATTTTCATCTTTTCTCAGATAAATTCTAAAAATTTTTCCTCCATTTGCAATCCCGGGTCCTTGATAAATTCTTATCTCTTTCTCATTTTCTATATTGAAAGGAATACCAGCAAGCTTATCTGCGTCCTGTCCTTTCATCATCGAAACAAAAACAAAAAATAAAATTTGAAGTAAAATTCTCACTAATTTCTTAGTTTACCTTTTCGTTTTGTTTCTCTGCAAAAGCTGCTGCCGCCTCTTTTACCCAAGAGTTTTCTCTCTGCGCTTTTCTCTTCGTTTCGATACGTTTCTTGTTGCAAGGTCCGTTTCCTTTTAAGATTTCCATGAATTCACCCCATGGAAGTTCTCCGAAATCGTAATGTTGCCTTTCCTCATTCCATTTCAGGTCTTTATCCGGAATCGTTAATCCTAAGAATTCAGCCTGAGAAACGGTAACGTCGATAAATCTCTGACGAAGACTGTCGTTACTTTCTCTTTTTACTCTGTAATTCATAGAGATTTTAGAGTTTGGCGAACTGTCATCGTTTGGTCCGAACATCATTAAAGCCGGCCACCAGAAACGGTTTAATGAAGCCTGAGCCATCTCTTTCTGCTGCTTGGTTCCCCGGCAAAGTGCCATTAGAATCTCATATCCCTGTCTTTGGTGGAAAGATTCTTCTTTACAGATCTTCACCATCGCTCTTGAATAAGGACCGTAAGAGTTCCCCATCAGCATTACCTGGTTCATAATGGCTGCACCGTCTACCAACCAACCGATGGCGCCGATATCTGCCCAGCTTAATGTAGGGTAGTTGAAAATACTTGAGTATTTTGCTTTTCCTTCCAGCATATCATCATAAGTAGCGTCTCTGTCTGCCCGGATACTTCCGTCTCCTAAAGTTTCAGTGGCAGAGTAAAGATATAAACCATGACCGGCCTCATCCTGAACTTTTGCCAAAAGGGCCATTTTTCTTCTCAATGAAGGCGCTCTGGAAATCCAGTTCGCTTCCGGCAGCATTCCTACAATTTCAGAATGGGCGTGCTGTGAAATCTGACGAACCAATAGTTTTCTGTAATCATCCGGCATTACATCTTTTGGTTCTACTTTATTTTCCTCGTGAACATATTGAACAAATTTTTCTAAGTCCATTTCTTTTGTTTTTTTGTATTAAAGTAAAATGTGGGGTGTACAATATATTTTGATATACTTTGTACATTTTACATTTTACAAAATATTAAACATCATAATTAAGCATCACCACATTCGTTGTCGGGTGACATTGACAGGTAAGAACGTAACCCCTGGCTACTTCATCTTCGGTAAGCGCAAAATTTTTCTCCATGAAAACCTCTCCTTCTAAAACCTGTGCTTTACACGTACAGCAAACACCTCCTTTACAAGCGAAAGGAACGGGAAGCTGGTCTTTCAATGCTTTATCTAAGATACTTTCTTTTTTAGAATTCAGGTGAAACGAATATTCATCATCATCGATAATTACCGTTACCATACTTTCTAAATTGGCAATCGCCTTAAACTCATCACTCATTTCCGCCGTATTTTCTTCGTCAGGAGCGGTGAAGTATTCAAATAGAACCTGGATAGCAGGTACTTTTTTATCTTTTTTCAGATAATCGGCAATTCCTTTAATCATTTCTGCAGGGCCACAGATGAAATACGTGGAATCTTTTACATCAATCTCTGTATATCTTTCAAATAACTGTTCCAATTTTTCAGCAGAGATTCTTCCTTCAAAAACAGGATCTTCATGCTTTTCACGGCTTACCAGGTAAATAACTTTAAGCCTTCCGTTGAAATGCTGCACCAGCTTATCAATTTCAGCTTTTCTTAAAATATGTTGCATGCTTCTGTTGCTGTAAAACAGATAAGCATTACTGTTAGGTTCCTGATAAAGACTTTCTTTAATATTGGATAAAACAGGAGAAATTCCGCTTCCTGCTGCCAAACCTACATACGTTTTCGTGTTGGTTGGGTGATAAGAGGTATTGAAACCGCCCATCGGAGGCATTACTTCCAGCATTTCATCCATATGAAGATGCTCATTGAAATATCCTGATACTCTTCCGTTTTCCAATAGCTTTACCAGTACTTCAAGTGTATTGCTTTTTTCACTTGGAGCATTACAGATCGAGTAAGAACGTCTCTCTTCATTTCCGTCAATCATCATTCGGAAATTAAGATATTGCCCCTGTTTGAATCTGAACTTATCTTTCAGTTCTTCAGGAATTTCCACCGCTACATTTACAGCATCCGGTGTATCTTTCTGAACTTTAACCGTTTTAAGTTTATAAAATGAATTCATTATTTTTTTAGTATTCTATTAATTTTTCCACCTTCGCACTTTGGCAAACTGTCCTGGGCATGAACTTTCACTGTTGTAGTGATGCCTACCCGTTTTTTTATTTCGTTTTCTATACTTTTTCCAAAGCTTCCGACAAAATTAAAATAATCATCGTTATTGGCGCCTATTTTTTGAACCTTTACAAATTCATCATCAATTTCTATATCAATATCCAGGGCTACACACATATGTTCTTTTTCGATGGGTGTCAGATAGTAATTGGGAACTACCCCTTTTACATAAGAAAAAGCATCTTCTATCTGGCTTGGGTAAACATTTACACCTCTTACGATCAGCATATCATCTGCTCTTCCCACAATTGGCTTCATTTTCACCATTGTTCTCTTGGCATTTTCGTCGTAGTAAAGACTTGTGATATCATTTGTCCAATATCGTAAAAGCGGCATTGCTTTTTTTGTCAAAGTGGTAATCACCAGGACTCCTTCTTCTCCAAATGGTACCGGCTGCTTGGTAATCGGATCTAAAATTTCAGGATAAAAGTGGTCTTCCCAGATATAGGCACCTCCTTTTTCTTCGAAATCCTCCATTGAAACTCCCGGCCCGATAATTTCGCTCAACCCATAAATATTAGTAGCATGAACTCCCAATCTCTCTTCAATATGGCCTCTTATAATTTCTGTCCAAGGTTCTGATCCCAATACAGCATATTTAAGACTGATTTCATCCGCTGAAATTCCTCTCCTGGCAAACTCGTCAGCAATTGTCAAGGCATAGGATGGTGAACAGCAGATTACTTCAGGTTTAAAATCCACAATCAGATCAACCTGTCTTGCTGTCATTCCTCCTGAAATAGGAAGAACACTCATTCCAAGCTTTTCTGCTCCGTAATGAAGACCAAGTCCTCCTGTGAAAATTCCGTAGCCATATGCATTGTGCAGCTGCATTCCCGGTCTTGCTCCTGCTGCATTTAAAGATCTTGCTACCACTTCACTGAAAAGATCTACATCTTCTTTTGTATATCCTACTACGGTTGGTTTTCCGGTTGTTCCGCTAGAACAATGAATTCTCTGAAGTTCATTCTTCGGAACTGTGAACAAACCAAAAGGATAGTTATCTCTCAGATCCTGTTTATAAGTAATCGGAAGTTTCGTGATATCTTCAACCGTCCTTATATCCTCTGGAGATATTTGCAATTCATCAAATTTCTTTTTATAAAATTCCGACTTCTCTCCCAGATAGCTGATCAGGCTGATCAACCGGTCGGTTTGAAGCTGTCTCAACTGACCCAGCTCCAGATATTCAACTGAAAAATCCATAAAACTAACTAACATTTGTTAGGTGTAAATTTAAAAAGATTTTGCTAGCTGGCAAAATTTTTATGACTTTTGTCATATTTTGAATCATTCTAAATAACGAAATAGAAGCTGAACGGCTTTATCTGTAAAAAGTATAATGTAAAATGTATTAATGATTTTCCTTTGCAGTAGGTTATTATTTCTGATTTCCTAATAAACCGAAAAGAATTTTCTCTCTGATTTCATCGGTGATTTCATCAGTGGAATCACTGCTTCTTTTGAACCAAAAATAGGAATTGTTAAGGGTATGAAGAATAAATCTTGTTGTAAATGTGGGTGATCTCAGCTCCCAATTTTCTGCCTGATAGATCTCAGAAATAAGTTCTTCCACTTCCTGCTGATAGTTTTTCCTTAATTCAACAAATTCAGGAAGCCTTTCTTCCAAATGCCTCCACTCATTGGAATAAATATGGGTCACATCACGATTTTTAAGAACCACAGATAAGTGTTTATCAAGGAATAAATTCAGCTTTTCTTTTGGAGGAATCGCTGTGTTTTTTACTTCCTGAAGCTCATCAAAAAACTCCTGAGCAATACCAAAACAGACCCATTCCAGAATTTCTTCTTTTGAACGGATGTGTGCATACAGTGAAGCAGCCTTGATATTAAGTTTCGTAGCAAGGTCTCTTACCGAACTTCCCATATAGCCCTTCTCTTTGAAAAGTTCTACTGCTACGTCTAATATTTTTCTTTGTTTTTCTTTAAGTTCCATCTGGTAAAATGCAAAAGTAATTATTCTAAAATAAAAAGCTGAAATTTAACACAGACATTCAATATATTCTCTGATTTTCAAATTTGTTTTCATAAAAACCATTCATGATATGACGTATTGTTCATAGGTTTCGAAGAGATAATGATCAAATCGGAAATTTTGTCAAGTTAATTTTCCGTTAAAAATAACAAATTCGGAAATTTTGTCCTATTTTTTTGTAAATTTAATAATTGAACAGTTTTTGCGATACAGTCATCGAATAATAATTAAATAATTGATGGCATTAAGAAACTGAGCCTCACAATTTAGTTTCTTGATGTTTTTTAAAACTAAATTTTAAACCAATCATAACCAAAAATACATACAATATGAACTTAAACCAATATACCGTAAAATCACAGGAAGCCATCCAGGCAGCACAACAGGTTGCTATGGAATTGGGAAATCAAAGTATTGAACCTCAACATCTCCTTGAAGGAATTTTTCAGGCAGATGAGAACATCTCCCCTTTCTTATTAAAGAAATCCGAAGCGGACGCCAATTTAGTAAGAGAGCGTAACCGTGAAAGTTTAGAAAAACTTCCTAAGGTACAGGGTGGAAATATTTATCTGTCTCAATCTGCAAACAAAGTTTTACTGGATGCTCCCAATATTGCTAAAAAGATGGGTGACGAATATGTAACGATTGAGCACTTATGGTTATCACTTCTTGAAACAAGCTCTGAAGTTTCCAAAATGTTAAAAGACATGGGTGTTACAAAAAGCCTGCTGGAAGGAGCTATTAAAGAATTACGAAAAGGAAGCAAAGCTAATTCTGCAAGTTCGGAAGAGACTTATCAATCCTTAAATAAATATGCTAAAAACTTCAACGAGTTAGCAGCTGAAGGAAAACTGGATCCCGTAATTGGGCGTGATGAAGAGATCAGAAGGGTTTTACAGATCCTTTCCAGAAGAACAAAAAATAATCCAATCCTTATCGGGGAACCGGGTGTAGGTAAAACGGCGATTGCTGAGGGAATAGCTCACAGAATTATCAATGGTGACGTACCGGAAAACCTGATGGATAAAACCTTATTCTCATTGGATATGGGAGCTTTGATCGCCGGAGCAAAATACAAAGGAGAGTTTGAAGAGCGTTTGAAATCTGTAGTGAATGAGGTTATCAAATCTGATGGACAGATTATCCTCTTTATAGATGAGATCCATACTTTGGTAGGAGCCGGTGGTGGTGAGGGAGCTATGGATGCTGCCAACATTTTGAAACCTGCCCTGGCAAGAGGAGAGCTCAGAGCAATCGGAGCTACTACCCTGAATGAGTACCAAAAGTATTTTGAAAAAGATAAAGCGTTAGAAAGACGTTTCCAGAAAGTGATGGTGGAAGAACCGGATACTGAATCTGCAATTTCCATACTCCGAGGTATTAAAGATAAATATGAAGCCCACCACAAAGTAAGAATCAAAGATGAAGCAATTATTGCTGCGGTGGAAATGTCTCAAAGATATATTTCAGACCGCTTCTTACCGGATAAAGCAATTGACCTTATTGATGAAGCATCTGCCAAACTGAGAATGGAAATCAATTCCAAACCGGAAGAACTTGATGTTTTAGACAGAAAGCTGATGCAGCTGGAAATTGAATTGGCAGCCATATCAAGGGAAGGCAACCAGACAAAAATTGATCATTTGAAAGAGGATATTTCTAAAATTTCCGAACAGAGAAATGAAATCAATGCCAAATGGCTGAAAGAAAAACAGAAAAGTGAAGATCTTACCCAGATCAAAAAAGATATTGAATCTCTGAAACACGAAGCAGAAAGAGCTTCCAGAACGGGAGATTATGCTAAAGTAGCGGAAATCCAGTATGGAAAACTTCGTGAAAAAGAAGTTGAACTTGCCAAAGTTGAACTTGAAATGCAGAACCATCAGAATGAGTTAATCAAAGAAGAGGTTACTGCAGAAAATATCTCTGAAGTGATTGGTAAATGGACAGGTATTCCTGTAACCAAATTACTACAGTCTGAAAGAGAAAAATTATTACATCTGGAATCTGAGCTTCACCACAGAGTTGTAGGACAGGATGAGGCCATACAGGCTGTAGCTGATGCAATCAGAAGAAACAGAGCTGGATTAAGTGATGATAAAAAACCAATCGGTTCATTCCTATTTCTGGGAACAACAGGGGTTGGTAAGACCGAGCTTGCCAAAGCATTGGCAGAGTTCCTGTTCGATGATGAAAATAATATGACCAGAATTGATATGAGTGAGTATCAGGAACGTCACAGTGTTTCAAGACTGGTAGGAGCCCCTCCTGGATATGTAGGGTATGATGAAGGTGGACAATTAACTGAAGCGGTAAGAAGAAGACCATATTCTGTGGTTCTTTTGGATGAAATAGAAAAAGCCCATCCGGATGTTTTCAACACCTTATTGCAGGTTTTAGATGATGGCCGTCTTACTGATAATAAAGGACGTGTTGTTAATTTCAAAAACTCTATTATCATCATGACTTCAAATTTAGGTTCTCATTTGATTCAGGAGAATTTTGAAAATATTACTGAGGAAAATCAGAGTGAAATTGTGGATAAGACGAAAGATGAAGTCTTCGATCTTCTGAAACAAACTTTACGTCCGGAGTTCCTGAATAGAATTGATGAGATCGTATTGTTCCAGCCTTTAACGAAAAAAGAGATTGGAAAAATCGTTCAATATCAGTTGAGAGGTTTCAATGAAATGCTTTCTAAACGAAATATCATTATGACTTTCACTCAGGATGCTGTGGATTATCTGATGGATAAAGGGTATGATCCTGCCTTCGGTGCAAGACCTCTAAAAAGAGTAATCCAACAGGAAGTGTTGAATAAGCTTTCCAGAGAAATCCTTGCAGGAAATGTAAATGATGGAGACAGAATCACTTTGGATTATTTCGTAGAAACAGGTCTTGTTTTCAGAGAGACCGAGCAATAAAATAGTTTTTTTCATATATATTATTTTTGTGAATAAGTGCTGTAGAGATATCTGCAGCACTTATTTTATTATTAAATGATGGCCTACGCTCAGGTTATTTTTGGAAGTCCTAGTTACAAAATAATCTATAATTAATAAATATATTATATCTATTAGTCGTGATATATAATTACCTTTATCATTCAAACAAATTAATAACTAAAACAAAATCAGTATGAAAAAGTTAAAAAGAAATGAATTAAAGAAAATTGACGGCGGTTTACTTCCACCAGTAATCATGTGTGATCAGGACTGGGGCTGCCCCACAGGTCTCTGCTGCACACCAGGATTAATTTGCAGAGATCCCAAGAAATATCCATGCATCTAAACCTAAACCGGAGATTTTTCTCCGGTTTTTCATTACTAATATTTACATTTACTATACAATCCGTGAAATCACGGTAAAATAAACAGTAAAATTCCCTATTTATTAATTTATTTTCTAAAGTATTTTTTTACGAAATTTGCAGATCATCTGAGATGTATATTATAAACAACTAAGCTATGAATACAGAATCAAACAATCCGCAACGACCAGGGATAATGTCAATCAACTTAATTCAACAACTGATTGACAATTACCGCCAAAATCATCTGAGTGCTATCAATAACACCCTGGGCATAGAAGATGCCCATTCCATCTGGTTTGACCTTCCTAAGTTGAAAAAATTCATTGCAATGATTGAAGAAGAAGCCAACAGAATAAATCCTGATACGACAGAAGAAGATCTGGGAATCAGATTCTACTACGCTTCTTACCCGAAAATAGAAAACTGGAACATTATGGAATCTCATCCCGTTCCCAAGGAATATGCTGAAAGACACACACTTGTAATGGTTCCAACGCTAAAAAAGGAAAATGAATCCGGTGATCTTCTTGACTATGATTTTAATTCTTTAGAGGCAAACGGAGAAAAAATATCTTTAGCACTAAATGCACGAAGACCTATGCTTCCTGATGATGGAGATGGTGATAATCCGGGACTTGGAGAAAATAATGGAACACTTACCCCTCCAGGAAATCCTATATCTGAAAAATTCTAATCTCAACTCAAAAAAGTATTTTCATAAACAATGACTGAATTCCAAAAGTTTTTTTCACAAATAATGTACGCAGGAGAGGGAATCGCTGCCGTGACATCTATTATCTATTTTAACCGTGTAAAAAAACAATATTGGAAATATCTCGCTTTATATCTTATCATTATTTTCGGGTGTGAATCCGCGGTAAAATGGGCAGAAAAACCTCTTCATATTGATAGAGTTAAATTTTACAATTACTTTGTCATGCCATTACAGTTTGTATTTTTTTATTGGCTTTATGCAAAAAAGTCATTAAAAAATACAACGCTGTTTTATATCTTTTCTGGCATATATCTTCTTTCATTTATACCCAATGCTTTATTTTTTCCGGATAATAAAATCGTTTATTCATTTAATTATACTTTTGGCTGTTTGTTTTTAATGATACTTGTTATCATGGAATATTACAAACAAGTTAACTCATCAGAGATCTTAAAATTCAGCACAAATAGAATGTTTTATGTCAACTTGGGAATTACTCTTTTTTATATTGGAACTCTTCCATTTATGACATTCATGTCGCTATTATGGGAATATAGAAATATCTGGGATTTATATTTCGCTTATTTTCAGATTTCCGGAGCTGTAATGTATATTTTATTTGCAAGTTCACTTATATGGGGAAAACAGAACTCTTAATTACGATCATTTTATTCAATATATTCTTCGTAATGTTTGTTGTTGCAGTAGTCATCTATATCAGAAATTACCAGCAGCGCAAGAAAGAATACCTGATTGAGATTGAGATGAAAAATGAAATTCATCAAAGAGAGCTTTTGGCTACTCAACTGGAAATTCAGCAAGCTACTATGCAGCAAATCGGGAGAGAGCTTCATGATAATATTGGTCAGAAGCTGACGCTGGTGAGTTTGTATGTACAGCAGATGCTTTACGAAAATAAAGTTCCGGAGGCCAGTGAAAGAATTGATCAGGTATCACAGATTATCAATCAGTCGCTTCAGGATCTTCGAAGTCTTTCAAAAACACTAACGGATGATAACATCAATCAAAAGGAAATTGTAACTTTGATACAGGAGGAGGTAAATAATACCAATTCTTTTAAAAAATGCAATATAAATTTTGAATACAACTTCAACCAGCTGGATTTAGGCTTTGTACATAAGAATATGCTTCTAAGAATTACACAGGAGTTTATTCAGAACAGTTTAAAACATTCCAACTGCAAAAATATCTACATCACCCTGAATACTTCTGAGGATATCCTTTGGGATCTTACCATTCGGGATGACGGTACAGGATTCGATACGACTCATATCACCTCCAATGGTATAGGTCTTACCAATATGAAAAACAGAGCTGAAATTATCGGAGCCCAATTCAGCATTGACAGCCAGAAAAATAAGGGAACCACACTTCATATAATTTTTAAAAAACAGTCATGAAAAAATCTATTGTTATCGTTGACGACCATATACTTATTGCCAAAGCACTGGAAGGAATTATTAGTAATTTTACTGATTTTGAGGTGATCTATGTCTGTGAAAACGGAAAAGATCTGATTCAAAAGCTTGAAGAAGGCAACAAAATTCCGGATATTATCCTTTTGGACATCAGTATGCCGATTATGGACGGTTTTGAAACAGCAGCCTGGCTCACAAAAAATCACTCTGACATTAAGATCATGGCTCTAAGTATGCAGGGCGATGACAACAGTGTGATTAAAATGATCAAGAACGGAGCAAAAGGATATCTTCTAAAAAACACCCACCCAAAAGATCTTGAAACAGCGCTTTCCAGATTAAACACTGATGGGTTCTTCTATCCGGAATGGGCTTCAAAAATAATTTTCTCCACCCTGAATAAAGATCACGAATCTGAAGTGGTTGTAAAAATTTCTGAACGTGAAAAAGAATTCCTGAAATATACTGTAACTGAGCTCAGTTATAAAGAAATTGCCGACAGAATGTGCTGCAGCCCAAGAACTGTTGAAAGTTATCGGGATCAGCTTTGTGACAAACTGGATTTAAAGACCCGTGTTGGTCTGGCGGTTTTTGCTATTAAAAATGGTTTTGGAACCTAACGTAACGTAAAAAATCCCTTAAAAACACAATACTGTATAATTATTTACATTAAAAATCACTTATTTTAGAAATATTAAAAACAAAATCACAAAATAAATTAAAATCAAAATAAAATCAAATAGATTAACTAAAAATCAACAATCAAACTAAAATATTACGAAATAACCACGTATTAGTTAAAAAGTTTGCGTATTAATTTTAATTAATATAAATTCACAGCCACAAATCCAAAAAAATAATAGTATATGAAAAAATTTCTTTTGGGAGCTGGAATTATATTTTTAGCTTCTTGCAGCAATGATGCAAATTCTACCACGGAGCAACAACCGACATCATCACCATCTGAGCAAATGGCCAGTAAAAGAGTTTGTCCTTCAGACTTAATGAGGGAAAACATTTTAAAAACAGATCCTGCTGCCAGAGCAAGAGTGGAAGCCATTGAACAATTTACTGAAAAGCGTATCGCTGATTTAAAAGTAGGTAAAGTACTCGCAGATGGAACGGTAGAAATTCCTGTCGTATTTAATGTTGTATACAATACAGCCAGTCAAAATGTAACGGATGCGAGATTACAGTCTCAGATTGATGTACTGAACAGAGATTACGGGAGTACAAATTCAGATGTCAACAATACTCCATCAGAATTTGTTCCTGTAAAAGCTGGAGATACCAAAATCAGATTCAGACTTGCCAAAACAGTAAGAAAACAAGTAAGCACCACAAGCTGGAATCCGGATGAAAATAAAATGAAATCTGCCACTACAGGTATTGCAGCCACTTCACCTGACAGCTATCTAAATATCTGGATCGTAAATAGTATGACTGGAGGTACACTGGGATATGCTTATTATCCGGGAACAATTACTTCTTCACTAGACGGTGTTGTGATTGCGGCTCCTTATATCGGAACAGGTTCCGGAACCTCAGCTCCGTTTAATCTGGGAAGAACCGCCACCCACGAAGTTGGACATTATCTGAACCTTCCGCATCTTTGGGGATCTACCAACACAGGATGCCAGACTGACTATTCTAATGATACACCAGCTTCACCTGGTCCTAATTATGGGATTCCTTCCTATCCTCTTTACGCTACATGCAGCGGTGTAAGCCGTTCTCAGATCTTTATGAATTATATGGATTATGTAGATGATAAAGTAATGGTTATGTTCACAGCCAATCAAAAACAAAGAATGCAGGCAGTAGTAGCAGCTTCCGGGCCAAGAGCAGGTTTGAGAGTTAACTAATAATTAATTACATTTTACTTATAAAAAAATTCATCTCCGTGGGGGATGGATTTTTTTTATATTTTTACGCCAGAAAAAACTTGAGGACACTAAGAATGAAAAAATTAGCACTAGCATCGGGAATACTATTGCATTTACACTGTTATAAAGCTCAGGATACTATCCAATCCAGAAACCTTCAGAAAGATCTAGCATTGATCCAGCCTGATATTTCAGTTCAGGATAAAACTCCTTTCTTGAAAAAAGAATGGGTAAGGAAATCAGTGGCCCCGGCCATACTTTTTACGGCAGCGGCAGCCACATGGGGAGAAAAAGAAAACATCCGTGAAGTCCGCAACCGATATCTTCCTAGCTTTAAAGCAAAATATGATGATTATCTTCAGTATGCTCCTGCAGCAGCTGTTTATGGATTAAAGCTTTCAGGAGTTAAAGGAAGAAACAATCTTGGAAGAGCCACTCTTTCCTATGTTACCAGTTTGGCTATCATGGGAATTCTGGTCAATTCCATTAAATATACGGCAAAAGTTGAGCGTCCGGACGGATCCAAAAACAACTCATTCCCTTCCGGTCACAGTGCTATGGCATTTACTAATGCCAGCTTTCTGCATAAGGAATACGGAATGGTAAACCCGGCATACAGTATTGCAGGGTATGGTAGTGCTGCTCTTACAGGACTTGGCCGGAATTTGAATAACAGACACTGGATTCCTGATGTTCTGGCAGGCGCAGGAATCGGGATTCTATCTACAGAATTAGGATATTTCTTTATTGATAAAATTTATAAAAACAAAGGAGATAACTTAGGTCTTCTATCTAAAATACAAGGAAATGAAAATCCTTCTTTTATTGCATTAAAGATGGGAGCCGCTCTTGGAACAACTGACTTCCTGAAAGAAATTGGTCTGGATAACAAAAAGCAGGTAGGTTTTGAAGGTGGATTGGAAGGGGCTTATTTCTTTTCAAAGAATTGGGGAATCGGAGGAGACTTCAGCTTCAGTAGCTTCCCTGTTAAGCCTTTAAAAGTACCTCTTGAGGATGGAGATAGCTTCGGCAATTACAGCATCATTACACAATCTATGGGATTTCTTAGCGCCGGATTGGGGCCATATTTTTCTCATGAATTTTCAGATAAATGGCTGCTTACCCTTAAGGCAACTGCAGGATATTCCGCTACAGCCAGTGGAAAGGTTTTTGTAAAGAGTGATAATGTGGAAGCCCCTAATCATGAACTTCCGATAGCCAGATATAAACCAAAACCGGCATTCCGATGGAATACGGGAGCTGCTTTGACGTACAAATTCAATCCGGAATTAGGACTAACTCTATATTCCGATTATAACCAGATAAAATCTTCCATTCGTTACCATTTCAGTGATAGCCTGGAAGACAATGATGAGCTAAACAATGAGCTTAATAATCTTATCACCAAAGAAAAGATCAACTATTTTACATTAGGTCTGCGATTGACAGCTTATTTTTAAACAAAAAGGAAATGTTTTTTAATGCAGGATAAAAATATTTTTTCACAAAATTTCAATTATCAGTCATGAAAGATTGTTTTTTTTATAAACAGATTGACGGCTGAAAAAAAATGCTCTATCACTTTTGACAGAGCATTTTTATCTTTACAGTGTTTTACTGTTGTCTTCCGGTGTATAATCCATGAAAATATCGCCATCCAGTTTTACAGATTTGACTTTTTTCTTAGTAGGAATCGCAAGATCAGCCTTTTTCTGGTCGTTTTCCCAGATAGAAGGTGAGAAATGCAGTTTTTCTGTTGTTCCGTCTTCATAAGTCAGTATGGCATCAAATGGAATAGCAAATCCGCCTGCATTCATTACATTTACGGTAAGCAGATCATTTTTCTGGGATGCCCCTGCTACTTTTAAGTCAATATAATTATTGGTATAAAACCAGTTATTGAAAAACCAATTAAGATTTTTTCCGGAACCTGCATTCATCGAATTGAAATAATCCCATGGAACCGGATGTTTACCATTCCAGTTATCCATATAATGGTGCAGTGCTTTTTTGAATAATTCATCTCCTAAATAATCTTTCAGTGCCAGATAAGACAGTGATGCTTTCACATAAGAATTATTACCATATCCTGAACCGCTTACCTGCGTACTCATAGTAATCACCGGTTGATCTTCTTCTGCAGACGGATCATTGATCCATCTTTTAACACGGAAATTTTTATAAAACTCTTTGGCAGCAGCTTCTCCGTTTTCATCAATCCCGATGAGGTATTCCAGAGTAGTTGCCCAGCCTTCATCCATAAAGGCATATCTTGTTTCATTGATTCCCATATAGAAAGGGAAATAAGTATGGGCAATTTCATGATCTGCCGTAAGCCTTGCATCACGAAGATCATCAGGAATACTTGTATCATTGATCATCATAGGATACTCCATATCTGCATACCCCTGGATGGCAGTCATCACATTATAAGGATATTCTACTCCAGGCCAGTTTTTAGAAAACCAATCCAGGTTATAACGCATCCAGTCCACATATTGTTCAAAATCTTTTGCGCCATTTTTATAACCTGCCTGTACACTGGCTCTCTTGGTTTTCAGCTGTACACTTGCAGCGTCCCAGACATAATGATTGCTCATTGCAAAACAAAAATCAGTGATATGATTGGCTTTAAACTTCCATATATTCCACTTGTTCTGGCGGGTTACTTTTCCTGACTTCATCTCCTGCTCGGTAGCAACGTGCATTACCTTGTCACTCTTTAAGGAAGCTTTATATCTTTTCAGGTATTCCGGCTGAAGTACGGCTTCCGGATTTAGAAAATCCCCGGTTGCCCAGACCACATAATTTTTCGGAGCCGAGATCGCAAAGCTATAATCATTGAAATCGTTATAAAATTCCTGTCTGTCTGAATGCGGAAGCATATCCCAGCCATTATAATCATCGTATACAGAAATTCTTGGAAAAGAATAGGCTACGTAAAATGTTTCAGGATCTATCTGACCTTCTCTTCCGCTCTGTACGGATAGAGGATATTCCCACTCTATTTTAACCTCAGCTTTAGATTTTGATTTTACAGCTGATTTTAATTTTACTTTTTCAACCGTTCCCCAATCGTCACTGTTGATATCGTATTTTTCACCATTCACGATAAAGGATTTAATCTTTAATCCTGAAGACAGAAAATCTTTAGACACCACGCCCGACCTTGGAGACTGTGGCTTGTGAAGATTATTCACAAATCTTATAGCCAGCTCATTAAGCTGATCAGGGCTATTGTTGCTGTACACAATTGTTTCTTTTCCTGAAACGACTTTTGTGCCGGCATCTACTTTCACATCTACATTGTAAATTCCCTTATTCTGCCAATAGTTCTTGCCCGGAGCCCCGGAAATATCACGCGTCCCTTTTTCATAGGCTTTTTTAATATTTCTGGGCATATATAACTCCTGTGCAGGTATCTGCAGCAATGAAACTACCATCAGCATTCCGGAAAAAATTTTCTTCATAACGCTATTTTTAAAGATAGGTATCAAAAATAGCGAAAATGTAACAGGAAGTTGTTCAATTCTTTTATAATAATGTTTTATAGATATTAGTTTTTTATATAATAGATTTTACATTCTCCCTTGTTCATCGGTTTTCTTAATTGGCTTGGCTGCTTTCACAGATTGATTTCCAAAGTTATACTTTAAAGAAATAGTAAAGTTTTGTGTATCTCCATAGTCAAGATAAAAATTATCCTGATTAGCATATTTTGTGCTAACCTTCTTTTTTGATGTTCTAAAAATATCATTGAACATAAGGCTCGTTTCCAATTTTTTATTAAATAATTTTTTATTCATTATCAAATAAGTAGAGGAAGAACCGGAGATTCTAAAAGTCCCCTGAATATGAGGCGAATTATATCTGTTTCCTATCTCTAGCTTCCACTCTGTAGCCTTATTCAATATAAAACTGGTAGAAATATCTGACTCCAGATTTACTATCTTATTTTTATGTAAAACAGCATCAACACCAATAAAATAATTTTCATTATGCTCCAGATTTTCAGAAATATTCAAAATCCACCATTTTTTAATTTGAAAATTTTTGTATAAACTAAACCCGAAAGCCTGTTCTTTTTCAATATTTGTCAAATGATAAATTAGATTATTATTGGTGGGATTCTGATATGAAATTTCCATTGATGGATTAATTTCCTTTCGGTAATAAAAATCAAGATTCCAATTTTTCCAGGTATAATTAAAATTTAAATTATGAATAATTGTTGCTTTCAGATTTGGATCTCCTTGAAAATAAGAGAATAAATTATAATATGACTTTGCCGGATTTAACCACGAATAAGATGGCCTGCTGATTCGTTTTCCATAAGACAATCCAAAATGATGATTGCTTTCTGTAGTATATTGAGTATATAGAGTTGGAAATAATTTCCAATATTTGTTTGTATTCACTTCATAAGGGTCTGAAACAACTCCCTGTATATCTGTATTTTCAGCACGTAATCCTCCTTTGAAATTCCATTTACCAATATTATAAGAAAGCGAGGTATAGAGTGCAAAATTATGTTCCTTATAATCAAAAATATTACTTTTATCATTTCGATAATTTAATTTTCCATTTTCATTGTCTGAAAAAACAAGTTGATTGCCGGTCTTTACAAAGCTGTATTTTAATCCAGATTCCAAATTCCATTTTTCTCCCTTCCATTGATAATCAAGCTGGGAAGAATACAATTCAATATTGCTTTTATTATTGGTGATAAAATTATTTTCTTTAGGAGATTGATTTGCAAAATTGAGAAGCGTAATAACATCTTGATAACTACAAGTATTATTTCCTGTAAAATAATTTGTCCAGGTTATCTGACTCTTTTTATTAAACTTTCTATTTATTTCAGCACTCAGAGCATTATTAGAAGAACTTGAATGATGATCATTAATTGTTCTATAATTAGACTCAACAATATTCTGGCTATTGTAGATCAATGTAGGAACATCATATCTCCCGAAAGATTTCGGTCTGAAGAGCCCTGAATAATTCAGGCTTAAATTTGTCAAGCTGTCAATCTCATATTCAACATTAAGGTTCACACTACTCTGGGACCTATTTTTATCTTTCCTATTCATTGTGCTTACCCATCTTGTCTGATCTTCTACATAATTAACCTGATCAATTCCTTCCCTAAAATAAGTCCCTCCATTCAGATAATAGCTGCCCATTAAAGAAAGTTTATCTTTTTTATAGTATTGAGAAATACCTACTTTTCCCTTTCCATATTGGGACTGTATATATTGGGAAAAAATACTACTGCGATAGCCTTTAATTTTATTTTCCTTCATCACAATATTAAGTACTGCACTGCCGGAAGCTTCATATTTTGCAGGTGGATTAGTTATCACTTCTACAGATCTTATATCTTGTCCCTGGGTATTTTCCAAAAGATTTTTGAGTTCATCTCCAGTAAGTATTACTTTTTTATCATTAATAGTAACTAAAATATTTTGACTGCCCTTAATTGCCAACTTTTCATTATTAACTGTAACTCCGGGGGTTTTTTGCAATATTTCCCAGGCACTGAGTGATGTAATATTGCTATTTTCAACGTTGAATTCCAAACGGTCTATTTTTCTTGTGACTAAAGGTTTTTTCTTGGTTAATACCACTTCCTGAATATCATGATCTTCCCTTTTCAGCACAACTTGAAGTATTTGACTTTGGCTTTTTATATCCAGTTTTTGCTCGTACGGCGCATACTCCAGCTCTTTAATTACTAGTTTTACAGAAGGATCTGCAATTCCATCTAAAATAAAATGCCCATCTTCATTGGTCCTGATAGTTTTCAGTAATAAATTTTGAAAATTATAAATATCTATGGGTACCAAAGAAAGTTTCTGGTTTTGTTCGTTTACAATGATCCCTTCTATTTTTTGTGTTTGGGAAAACATTACGGCAGGAAAACAAAGGAAAATTAGTAATTTCTTCATTATTTGTGTTATATATTAAAATATTTTAAGCCTTATTATTCTAGTTGGCTTCATTTTACAAATCTCCAAATTACCACGAAGAACTTCGGTTAACGGAAGGTTAAAGGACGGTTAATGTCAGTTTGGGAAAATTTAAAAATTTATCTTTGTACCCAATGATGTCAAAAAGTAAATTTCTTATTACAATTTTTTCTGGACTTTTTCTGCTTCTCCTTGGGATCCAGACCTATTTTATATACAAAACTTATCTGGTAAGGGAAAGGGAAATTTATAAGGAAGTATCTTTAAAACTAGAAGACTATACAATTCAATTAGCAAAAAAAAGAGGTGATGATAATGCTCAGAGAAAATTATTCATTGGTCTTAATAGCAACAGGATAAGCAAGCAGCAATTTCTGGATACCTTTGAAAAAAACAGAAAAAGCACAACCAATCAGATCAGCAACTATGTAGATCATGCATTTAAAAAGGAAAACTATAAAATAGCTTTAAGAGTTCGGTATATATCTATTATATTTGCTCCAACTGGTAATAAACTTATTGAAGAACCTATTATTATTTTCCAAACCAGAAATAAAGTTTCCAAACCAAGGCTCTCAAATTTCGGAACTTGGGAAACATCAAACAATAGTGAGACCTTTGTTATCCAAAGAGAAACTGATCTACAAATTCTGAATATTAAAAGTATTGTATTCAGGGAGCTTGCACTCTTAATACTCTGTTGTATAGCTTTATTAGCAGGTGTTTTGGTGTTGTACATTTTTACTACTAAAAATCTTATCCGACAACAGAAGCTTGTTGAAGTCCTGCATACTGCGGTTGATAATATTTCTCATGAATTTAAAACTCCAATTGCTACTCTAAAGGTAGCATCAAAAGCCCTAAAAAAGGAATGGAATCCGGAAACTCTCCCACTTATAGACCGGCAAATCTCCCGGCTTGAAAGTCTGATGTTTCAGCTTCATAAAGACGAAATCCCCAACGAACTCCTCCCTGTAAGACCTGAAGACTGGGATTTTTTCGTCCAGGATCTTACTTTTACCTACACGCAGACTAATTTTAAACTTGAAAATAAAGTGATGCACCAGCTTCCTTTTGATAAAAATCTCATGGAAACGGTCTTGAAAAATTTGTGTGAAAACAGTGTAAAATATGGTTCGTCTGCTGTACAGGTAAAGATTTTATCCTCACAACAAAATCTTGAAATTATAGTCAAAGATAATGGACAGGGTATTGAAAGAAAGGAACTCAAAAATATTTTCGAAAAATTTTATAGAATACAATCCAATAATATCCATAATACAAAAGGATTAGGGCTCGGTTTATATTTTGTTCAGAAGATTACAAAAAAATATAAGGGTACAATAGAAGTTACCAGCCAGCCTAAAGAAGGAACAACTTTTAAAATAAATATGCCCTATGAAAACTAAAATTCTTCTGGCAGAGGATGATCCGGACTTTGGAATGATCCTGAAACAATATCTGGAACTGGAAGATTTTGAAGTCACCTGGTTTCAGAATCCTGAGGATATTGTGGACCTCATCACTTCTGATTTTCCTTTTCAGATAGGTATTTTAGATGTAATGATGCCTAATATTGACGGTTTCTCACTGGCTAAAATGATTTTAAAGGAAAGAACGAAGTTTCCATTATTATTTTTAACAGCAAAAAATCAGAAAATTGACAGATTAACGGGTTTAAAAATCGGTGCGGATGATTATATTCCAAAGCCATGCGATCCGGAGGAACTGGTTTTAAGAATTAGAAATATATTGAAAAGAACCTTACCCATCAGTACGGAAACCCGGATAAAAATCGGACAATATCACCTGGACACGCAGAAACTTCAGCTTTCCCATCCCAAAGGAAATGTACGGTTGACGGTTCGTGAACAGGAACTTCTTCTATATCTTCTGAGGCATAATCATTCTACAATAACAAGGGATAATATTCTGGATAATCTATGGGAAACCAATGACTATTTCACAGGAAGAAGCCTTGATGTATTTATCAGCAGGCTCCGAAAGTATTTCATCAATGATACAGAAGTAAAAATCCAATCCCTCAGAGGAATTGGATTTGAAGTTGATTTTCCAACCAGTTAATTTTATAAAGAAAGATTTACAATAACCGGGAAATGATCTGATGGATAGAGAAGATTTTCTCTTCGGTCATTGATGTGTCTGTGAGATTTTATACTGAATCCTTTTGTGAAAATATAATCAATTCGTTCTTTGGGCACTTCATTTACATTAAAACCGGTAAAAGTTCCTACCGGACCATAGTGTTTGCTCTCAGAATGGTAAAAACTGTCTTTCATATTCTGAGAAAGGATTTTAATGGGTTCTGTATCGTCTGTAAGGTTAAAATCTCCGCTCAAAGTTACCGGAAGATTCTTAGGGTTGAGCTCTTTGGTCTTTTTCAGGATCAGCTCAGAAGATTTTACTCTTGCTACATTTCCTATATGATCAAAATGAAGATTCATAGCCAGAAATTCTTTTTTTGATTTTTTATCTTTAAATAAGGCATAGGTACAAATCCTGTTCAATGCTGCATCCCATCCTTTTGAAGGCTTTTCCGGTGTTTCAGACAGCCAGAATGTTCCTGATTTTACGATATCAAGTCTTCTCGTATCATAAAAAATCGCTGAAAATTCACCCTTTTCTTTCCCGTTATCTCTTCCTACCCCAACGTAGTCGTAGTTCTTTAATCCGTTTTTGATATCTTTCATCTGTTCCGGAAGCGCTTCCTGTACACCGAAATAATCAGGATGATAATAGGTTATTAAATCTGCAACGTCCTGCTTTCTCTGAGGCCATGCATTTTCTTTATCCGACTCTACATTCAGTCTGATATTAAAGCTCATTACGGTAAAATCCTGTGAAAATCCCAATGCAAAATACATCAGGAACACCATTGAAAATCTGAAATTCATATGCTATTTTATCAATAAGAGACAAAAATAAGGCTTCTCTGTCATAGAGAAGCCTTATTTATATGATTATATTGTTAAATTACGATTATTCTTTACTGAATTTGGTAGCTCTTCCCGCTTCTGTCAGAGTCATTTCTTTTTTGTCTTTACTGAAAACAATATCAAGATCGGACTGATCAGAAATAAATTTATTATCTCCCACATATTCAAGAGGAAATTCATATTTTTCCGAAACCTGCGCAGAGAGTTTCCCGCTGTGTTCAACGAAAGTTATCTTAAATTTAGTTTTGTCGTTCTTATAACTTCCTGTAAAATCTTTCACGTTAATTTTTTCAACCGGTTTTATATTGGAAGATAACCAAACATTATTTGCGGCATTAACATCCGGAACTACAGCATCGGGATCCAGTCTCACTTCACTGATTTCTTTATCAGAATCTACTCTGAAAGTCCATTCTGTATTTCTTTTCCAGACTTCCACAGGGATTTTTACAATTTTTGCTGTCCCATCTTTAAATTTCATCTGTACTGTAGTAGGCATTGGCATCTGTTCAATATTTTCAACAGTAATCTGAGCTCCGTTTTTAAAGTCTCCATCTACATATTTTACATTCTTAATCCCCTGATCAATTTTCCATTTATTAAAAAACCAACCCCTCCAAAACCAATTCAGCTCCTCACCGGAAACATTTTCCATAGTATGGAAGAAATCCCAGGGAGTAGGATGTTTGAAGGCCCATCGATCGATATAGGTTTTAAATGCTTTGTCAAATTTTTCAGGTCCCAGAACCGCTTCTCTTAAAACAGACAATCCTGTTGCCGGCTTATAATAAGCCAGAGATCCAATATTTCGTTCTCTCATATTATCAGGTCCTACCATAACGGGCTCCAGATAATCTCCCATAAGATAACTTCCTGACCGGGCAAGATTTGGTTTTCTGTAATATTCACCTTTATTAAAAGCTTCTGTTGAGAGTCCGTTGATAAATGTATTAAAGCCTTCATCCATCCATGCAAACATTCTTTCATTAGAGCCTACGATCATAGGAAACCAGTTGTGTCCAAATTCATGATCTGTGACTCCCCAAAGATCTTCTCCTTTGGAATTCATATGGCAGAAAACAATACCCGGATATTCCATTCCGCCCTCGTTCCCAGCAACATTGGTGGCAGCCGGATAAGTATATTCATACCATTTTTTCGAATAATGTTCTATGGCAGCCTTGGTATATTCTGTAGATCTGCCCCAGGCTTTATCACCAGCGCTTTCTACAGGGTATGCAGAAATGGCTAAAGATTTCTTACCGCTGGGCAGATCAATTTTTGCGGCATCCAGAATAAATGCGGCAGATGATGCCCAGGCAAAATCTCTTGCTTGTGTAATTTTAAATTTCCAGGTCTTTGTACCGGAAGGTTTATTTTTTCCAATTTCAGATTCGGAACGGATTGTTACCGTTTTATCACTGTTTCTAGCCTGATTCCATCTGTTGATTTCTTCTTTACTGTAAACCGCTTTTTCATTAAGCAGTTCTCCTGATGCTACTACATAATGACTGGCAGGCACTGTAATATCAGCAGTGATATTTCCATATTCTAAATAAAATTCAGAAGCCCCAAGATAAGGCATCGTATTCCATCCCAATACATCGTCATACACACACATCCTCGGATACCATTGTGCCATAGTAAAAACCTTACCGTTTTTGGTTTCCTGAATACCCATTCTGTCTGATCCGTAATCCGGAGAAACAAAGGAATAATCAATCACAATTTTTGCGACTCCTCCTTTTGCTTTTAATTCTTTAGCCAGATCAATCTGCATTCTTGTATCTGTAATGGTATATTTGACGTCTTTGCCATCAAGTCTTACTGATTTAATAGTATACCCTCCATTAAACTCTTCGCCGTGAGCCCCGTTTCGGCTTCCTGAAAGCGGAACTACTCCATTTCCGCGGGAGTCTTTCGAAAACAAGTTCTGATCCAGCTGCAGCCAGAGAAAACTTAATTTATCCGGACTGTTGTTTGTATAGGTAATTTCAGAGGTTCCTGTAATTTCTTTTTTATCTTCATTCAGGCTTACATTCAGATGATAATCTGCTGAATTCTGCCAGTAAGCATGCCCAGGCTGCCCGCTTGCAGAACGGGTTTCAGTTCCGGTTTGAGGGTAGAAAAACGGTTTGAACGCTTCTACATAATCATATTTTGGTGTTTCCTGTGCATAAGCAGATCCTGAAAACAGTAAAACGGCCACTGCGGAAACCAGGGTTGGAAGTTTAACATTCATTTGAAAAAATTATTACTTGGTATATAGGTATAAAAAACTCCCGGAATTGTTACATCGCCGGGAGTCTTTTATATAAGTTTAATTAATTTGACTTTTTGGCTTTAATCATCGCCTCCAACGCATCCCACATTTCACCTGGGATTGCTTCAAGCATATTGAATTCTCCCGCTCCCTGGAGCCATTCTCCCCCATCAATGGTTACCACTTCACCGTTCATGTAAGCAGAATAATCTGAAACCAGATAAGCAGCAAGGTTAGCAAGCTCCTGGTGTTCTCCTACTCTTCTCAATGGAACTTTCTTTTTCATATCAAACTTCTCCTGAAGATCTCCCGGAAGAAGTCTGTCCCATGCTCCTTTCGTAGGAAAAGGTCCCGGAGCAATGGCATTGAAACGAATTCCATATTTAGCCCATTCTACAGCCAGCGATCTTGTCATTGCCAGTACCCCGGCTTTTGCACAGGCTGATGGAACTACATAAGCAGAACCTGTCCAGGCATATGTAGTAACAATATTCAGAACGGTTCCCGGAGTTTTAGAATCTATCCAGTGTTTACCAATAGAAAGGGTACAGTTTTTTGTCCCTTTTAAAACAATATCAAGAATGGAATCAAAAGCAGAGTGGGTTAATTTTTCTGTTGGAGAAATAAAATTTCCGGCAGCGTTATTAAGAAGGATATCAATTTTACCAAATTCCTTTAATGCAGCTTCTTTCATTGCTTCTACCTCATCCCAGTTTCTTACATCACAAGCTACACAAAGCACCTTACCTCCCGTTTCTTCTTCCAGTTCTTTCGCAGTGGTCTGTAATTTCTCCAGATTTCTGGAAGTGATTACCACATGGGCTCCCAGTTCAAGAAAATATTTGGTCATTGCTTTTCCAAGCCCGCTTCCGCCACCTGTTACAATTGCTACTTTATCTTTTAGTGCCCCTTCGCGAAGCATTGGCTGTGTATATAAGTTCATAATTCAGTAATTTTAAATAAATATATAATATAATCTCTACAGGCGACAAAAGATTCCCGCAGAAAATCAAATACCTTTTAATACGGTGTATGTAAATTTAATATAATTATTTGTCTTGGCATTTTTTTAAATTATGCACGAGATAGCAATACAAAAAAAGCCGTTTCACGGATAATGAAACGACTTCTGTTATTATTGAAATATGAGTTATGAAACAACCACTCCTTTAAACGAAAGTGTTTTAGGAGATTTGCTCTCGCTTGTTGTAACGTTTACAGTTTTCATAAATGCACCTGCAGCTGCCGCATTATAACTAGCTTCCACAAATCCTTTTTTACCAGGCTGAATAGGCGTCTTTGTATAATCTGCTGTTGTACATCCACATGAAGGTGCTACATTTTGTATGATGATTGGTTTTGAACCTGTATTGGTAAATTCAAATCTGATCAACTTTGGTTTACCCTGAGGAATATTTCCTACATCGATCGATTCTGATTTCCATTTAATAGCATCAGCA
This sequence comes from Chryseobacterium sp. 14P4.3.2, assembly GCF_057799275.1. Classification (NCBI taxonomy): domain Bacteria; kingdom Pseudomonadati; phylum Bacteroidota; class Flavobacteriia; order Flavobacteriales; family Weeksellaceae; genus Chryseobacterium; species Chryseobacterium sp. 14P4.3.2. Next base: position 33,643 of record NZ_JBYOKO010000019.1, on the reverse strand, counting down.
ACCATTTTCACAATTGAAGTACCTTCAACAGGAAATACATTTGCATAAAACGGAGAGAAAGCTAAAACTGCTAACACTGCTGTGATTTTTAATTTTTTCATGAGTATAGATTTTTATTAATTTGAAGTAATAAAAGAACTTATTTTCTTTATGGTGAAACAAATGTAAAGCAGATCGACCATATAATTTGTTAACTGCTTTCAAACATTTGTTAACAAGTTGTTAATGATAAATGATTAATAGATATTTTTGGATAATATTGTTTGGGAAAATGAAAATAAAAAAACTCAATATCATTATAACGCTGGGATTCATTGCTATTATTGGAATTTTAATAGCTCAGCTAATGTGGACCCGGCAGGCTTATAATCTTGAAGATAAAAAATTTAATCAGAAAGTAAATATTGCATTATTAGAAGTTGCTGAAAAATTATCCGGAGGAAAAAATTCTTTCACGGAAAACCCTGTACAAAATATAGCTAATGACTATTATGTGGTTAATATTAACAATGAATTTCATCCTGTAGTTCTTGAGTATTATCTGAAAACAGAATTCACCCGTTTCCAGATCAATACAGATTACGTATATGCTCTTTACAACTGCCACAGTGATAAAATGATCTATGGGAAGTATATTTCCAGTCATCAGGAAAGCCCGAGTAACAAAGTGATCAATTTTCCAAAGCATAAAAACCTGATTTATTATTTTTCTATACGTTTCCCCGATAAAACAACGTATCTGATCAGCTCATTAAGGTTTTGGTATTTACTCACTTTTGCTCTTATTATTATTCTCCTTGTATATGTCTATTCTATTTATACAATCATTCAGCAGAAAAAGTTTTCAGAACTGCAGCGTGATTTCATCAATAATATGACCCATGAGTTCAAAACACCTTTATCATCAATACTTTTAGCTTCAGAAGCCCTCAACAAGCAAGATCTGATACAGGAGAACTACAAGTTGCAAACCTATACATCTATTATTATCAATCAAAGCTATAAGCTGAATAGTCATATTGAAAAAATATTGAATATCGCCAAAAATGATGCTTCGGGATTGTCCTTAAAGCCTCAAAGAATCATCCTCTTCCCATTTATTCAGGAAATTGCTGACGCCATACAGCAAAAAAATGAAGACCTCAGCATTTATATAGAAATAGAAAACAATACTTCAATAATGGCGGATGAATTTCACTTCACCAATATTGTATATAATATTTTGGATAATTCCATTAAGTATTGCGAAACAAAACCTAGTATTGTAATTTCGTCCTTTAAAGACTCAAAAGGTTTATATCTGAAATTTAAAGACAACGGAATAGGCATTCCACCTAAAAATATTCCTCAGATTTTTGAGAAATTTTATAGGGTAAGTACTAAAAAAAGCGAAGAGGTGAATGGCTTTGGATTAGGATTATTTTATGTAAAAAAAGTTGTACAGCAGCATAACTGGAAAATTTCAGTGGAAAACAATACAGACAAAGGAATTACTACAACCCTCTTTTTTCCATTTTAAATTTAATAATAGCGAAGTATGGAGAAATCTAAAATTTTATATGCGGAAGATGACAAGACGATTGCATTCCTGATACAAGACAGCCTTGAGAGCTATTATGACATCCACTGCTACCCGGACGGAAAATCTGCACTGGAGGCCTATCACAGTCAAAACTTTGACATCTGTCTGCTGGACATTATGATGCCTGAGCTGAACGGATTTGAAGTGGCAGAGCAGATCCGCCATAAAAATTCTGATATACCCATCATCTTTATTTCCGCAAAAGCATTAAAAGAAGATCGCATCAAAGGGCTTAAGATAGGAGCCGATGATTATCTGGTAAAACCATTCAGCATAGAAGAACTGATTCTGAAAATTGAAGTTTTTCTCAAAAGATCAAAGAAAACCAATACCTATTCCTCAAGTTATAAAGTTGGCAAATATGACTTTGATCCCAAAAACTATACATTACAAGATGCTATAGCGACTATTACCCTTACCCAAAGGGAATCCGACCTGCTGTTATATTTTATCCGAAATAAAAATACGGTTCTGAAAAGGCAGGATATCCTGAAAGCCATTTGGGGTGATGATGATTATTTTATGGGGCGGAGTCTGGATGTATTTATTTCCAGGTTACGAAAGGTATTGGCAGATGAACAAAATATTCTGATCGAGAACCTGCACGGAATAGGTTTCCGTTTTTCCGAAAAGAATAAATGATATACAAATTTCGTCCACAACAGCGCAGTAAATGATGATTTTAATTAATTTTAATCTTTGAAAACCTATCATTAATGAAAAATCACGGAACAACTGTTTTTCTGTTTCTTTTATTTTTCAGCTTACATTTTAAAGCTCAAAAATTTGAAAAATTAATACAATATGTCAATCCTCTCATCGGGACTGAGAAAATGGGGCATACTTACCCTGGCGCTACTTCTCCTTTCGGGGCCGTACAGTTAAGCCCTGAAACAGATACTATTTCCTATGAACTCAATGGGAAGTATAACGGGGAGGTTTACAAATATTGTGCGGGTTACCGTTATGAAGATAAGACGATTGTAGGTTTCAGTTCTACCCACTTCAGTGGTACGGGACATTCCGATTTAGGGGATTTTCTCATTATGCCTACTGTAGGAAAACTACAGCTTAATCCGGGGACTGCTTTGCATCCGGAAAATGGCTACAGAAGCAGCTTCTCTCATCAGAATGAAACGGCAGAAGCGGGTTATTATAAAGTAAAACTGGATGATCATCATATTTTGGCAGAGCTCACCGCAACATCAAGAGTGGGGGTCCACCGTTATACCTTTCCAAAGTCTGATCAGGCACATATTATTCTGGATCTGATGGCCGGAATCTATAATTATAACGGAAAAAATGTATGGACCTACGCCCGTGTTGAAAACGGAAATACAGTTACAGGATACCGCCAGACCAATGGCTGGGCACGAACAAGGACTGTTTATTTTGCTATGAAATTCTCAAAATCTTTTAAAAATTATGGTCAACAAAACTATGATGGAAAGCAGGTTTATAATGGATTCTGGAGAAAATTTGACCAGACTAAAAACTTCCCTGAGATTGCAGGAAAGAATTTGAAAATGTATTTTGATTTTGACACTCGTGAAAATGAAGCTATTGAAATCAGACTTGCCATTTCACCCGTAAGCCAGGCCAATGCTATGGAAAATCTTGAAAAAGAAACCGGAAATTTATCCTTCGATCAGGTAAAAGCTCAAACTCAGGATAACTGGAATAAAGAATTAAACAAAATTCTCATTAAAGGTTCTGATACGGAAAAGACTAATTTTTATACAGCAATGTATCATACTTTTATTAATCCTACAACATACATGGACGTCAATGGAGAATATAAAGGGTTAGATCAAAACGTTCATAAAGCAACAGGATTTACCAATTACACAACATTTTCTCTCTGGGATACCTATCGGGCTTTACATCCGTTTTTTAATATTATTCAGCCAAAACGGAATAATGATATGGTAAGATCAATGATGGCTCATTACGATCAGTTCTCTATGAAGATGCTGCCAATCTGGTCGCATTATGCCAATGACAACTGGTGTATGAGCGGTTATCACAGTGTAAGCGTGGTGGCAGATGCTATTATCAAAGGAAATTATAATGGAGATCCGAAAGAAGCTCTGAAAGCCTGTTTAGAAACAGCCAGCAAAAGAGATTATGAAGGGATTGGACCATACATCGACCTGGGTTATATTCCCGCTGAAAAAAATGGAACTTCGGTTTCAAATACACTGGAATATGCCTATGACGACTGGGCGATTGCCCAACTGGCTAAACATCTGGGGGAAACAGAAGTTTATAATCAATTTATCAAACGTTCTGAAAACTGGAAAAATAATTTTGACCCCACAAGCGGCTTTATGCGTCCCCGATTGGCTGATGGAAGTTTCAAAAAAGATTTTGATGTACTAAGCACCCACGGGCAAGGTTTTATTGAAGGAAACTCCTGGAACTACAGTTTCTTTGTTCCACAAAATCCTGATGAGCTTATCAAAATGATGGGAGGCAAAAAGAAATTCGCTTCAAGACTGGATGAATTATTTTCCATGCATCTTCCTGACGAGTTTTTTGCAGATACTGAAGACATTACAAGAGAGGGAATCATTGGAGGATATGTCCACGGAAATGAACCGGCACACCATGTAGCCTATCTTTATAACTGGGCAGGGCAGCCATGGAAAACCCAGGCTCAGATCCGCCGTATTTTAGAAATGCAGTATAAAGCTACCCCTGATGGATTGGGAGGAAATGATGACACCGGACAAATGAGTGCCTGGTATATTTTAAGCTCATTAGGTTTTTATCCTGTTGCTCCCGGATCGGAAGATTATTCTATCGGAAGTCCTGCTGTTGACCATGCTATATTGAATCTGGAAAATGGAAAAGTCTTTGAAATTGAGGCGGTCAGTCAAAGTCCAAAGAATGTATATGTTCAGAAAGTTCTTTTGAATGGGAAAGAGATTAAGAATTTTATTTTGAAACATTCTGAGATTATGAATGGAGGGAAAATCACATTTTATATGGGAAGTAAGCCAAAGAAGTAAGATATCCAGATTGAGCAAATGATTAAGTTTAAAAATCTGCTTGACTTGTGTAATCTATGAAAGATAAATAAGTTTTGGCTAAATAATCAACAGGAGCGGGTTAAAGCCCGCTCCTGTTGTATGATCATAATCCCCGATATTTTACAGAGTTTATTATAATTTTGTATTTCCTTTTCAATTACTCTACTTCAAAAAGTAAACGTTCCCCGAATTTTTCTTCTGCAATTTTACCCTGATCATAAACCAAATGTCCATTGACAAAAGTATGCGTAACTTTAGAATGGAATTTCATCCCTTCCAGTGGGCTCCATCCACATTTGTATAATAAATTATCTTTGGAAACCATCCAGTCTTCATTTAAATCTACCAAAACAAGATCCGCTTTATACCCTTCTTTTACAAAACCCCTCTTTTCTACCCTGAAAAGGATGGCAGGATTGTGGCACATTTTCTCAACGATTTTTTCCAGAGAAATTTTCCCGTTTTTATAATTTTCAAGCATTACAACAAGCGAATGTTGTACTAATGGGGCTCCTGAAGGACATTTTGTGTAGACATTGTCCTTTTCCTCGGCTGTATGAGGAGCATGGTCCGTAGCAATAACGTCAATTCTGTCATCCAGAAGTGCTTCCCAAAGTGCATCTTTATCCTTCTGCGTTTTTACAGCTGGATTCCATTTGATAAGACCTCCTTTTGTCTCGTAATCTTCATTAGTAAAGGTCAAATGATGAACACATACCTCAGCGGTGATCTTTTTATCTTTTAATGGAATATCATTTCTGAAAAGTTCCATTTCTTTAGCCGTTGAAAGATGGAAAACGTGGAGCTTAGCCCCTGTTTTCTGGGCAAGTTCCACCGCTTTTGAGGAAGATTTATAGCATGCTTCTTCACTTCTGATCAGATGGTGAAACTTCACCGGAATATCATCTCCATACTCATCCATATACTTTTGTGTGTTGGCTCTGATGGTTGCTTCGTCTTCACAGTGAACAGCAATCAGCATTTTTGTATTGCTAAAAATATTTTCAAGCGTTTCAGGATTATCTACCAGCATATTTCCTGTAGATGAACCTAAGAATAATTTAATTCCGGGAACATTTCTTGGGTTTGTTTTTAAAACTTCTTCAAGGTTGTCATTCGTTCCCCCCATCATGAACCCATAATTCGCATACGCTTTCTGAGCTCCGATCTCATATTTATCTGCCAGTAGTTCCTGAGTAACAGCATTGGGAACAGTATTAGGCTGATCAATAAAGCTGGTAATCCCACCGGCAATTGCTGCTCTTGATTCACTTTCGATATCGCCTTTATGAGTCAGGCCCGGTTCACGGAAATGTACCTGATCATCAATCACTCCCGGAAGAAGATATTTCCCTGCCCCATCGATGATCTGATCGGCATTTTCAGAAATACCGGCACCTATTTTAGAGATTAGATCATTTTCTATTAAGATATCGCCTTCAAAGATTTCTCCTTCATTGACGATTTTTACGTTTTTGATAAGAACTTTCATTTCAATTTATTTCCTGGTAAAATTAAGATTTTATGTTTTAATTAGCTTCAAAATCACAAAACGAATCCTTAAAGTTTTACATTTGTAAAAAATTTCGACTTTGTACAAGAAACTATTAGGACAAACAATCATCTATGGAGCGGGGGCAATAGCACCAAGAATTATCTTATTCATCCTTAATCCTCTTTTGATTTATAAAATCCCCAATGAAGGCTTTGCCATTTTCACGCAGCTTTATGCATGGATTTCATTTGTGAACATTATACTTTCTTTTGGTTTTGAAACCGCTTATTTTAGATTTTCTGCCGAAGATGGTAATGAGAAAAAGACATTCAACACTTCGTTTTGGTTTTTGTTTTCAACTTCCACCATTTTTCTCGCATTGTGCTACCTTTTCAATCAGCCCATTGCTGATTATGTAGGGTATCATGACAATCCTGAATATATTAAATGGTTTGCTTCAATTGCCTTTTTCGACAATTTACTGGTGATCCCTTTTGCCTGGTTGCGTTTTCATAACAAACCTATTAAATATTCTGCAGTAAGGGTAGTTCAGGCAATATTTCAGGCAGTATTTACAGCCGCTTTATTCTTTTGGATCCCTGAAAACATATCAAAAAGTTTTGGTCTGGACCAAAATGTAGATTTCCCTTTCTTCAGTAACTTAGCAGGAAGTGCTTTGGGTTTATTACTATTGCTACCTATTATACTAAAAGTAAGATTTCAATTTGTAACTTCTTTGTTTGGACGCATGATTAAGTATTCCTTTCCGCTTATGCTGGCAGGTCTCGCCTTTATGGTGAATGAAAACTTCGACAAATCCATCCAGAGAAATTATATTTCAGACGAAGAAGCAGGAGCCTATGGAGGCTGTTATAAACTGGCTGTGCTGATGACCTTATTTGTTACAGCGTACAGAATGGGTATTGAACCGTTCTTTTTTAAACAAATGGACAAAGGTGATGCTAAAAAAACGTATGCTAAAGTGGCAGAATACTTCGCCTTTTTCGCCTGTGCTGTAGCATTAGGAATTATCGCTAATATTGCGTGGCTGAAAGACGTTTTTATCCCCAACAAATCTTATTGGATCGCCATAGATATTATCCCGATCATTGTTGTTGCCAATCTTTGCTTTGGAATTTACTACAACTTTTCCACGTGGTACAAAGTAACCGACAGAACCAGTGTGGGAACTGTCATTTCTTGGCTCGGAGCAGGAATCAATATTGGTCTCAACTTTTTAGCTTTAACATACTATCGCAGTATGATAGGTTCTGCATGGGCAACTTTCGGGGCCTATGTAATTATGATGATTGTCTCTTATCTGCTAGGTCAGAAATATTATCCTATCCCTTACAGAATGAAGAAAATGTCTTTCTTTTTGCTATTGCTAGGAGTTTTCAGTTTTATCATTGTAAAATACCTCAATTATAATATCATCACGAGTAATGTATTGTTTTTAATCTTCGTCGGAATTTTGATTTATTCTGAAAAAAACATGATTTTATCAAGAATCAGAAAGAATTAAACTTTGGTCTTTATTTTGATACTACACAAATCTGTTATTAATTTAAAAATAGATAATCATACTCCAACAAGGGTTTTAATTACTATCTTTAACCTTCATATTTAACTAACTACTAAAAACATCTTTTATATAATTTATGAAAATTATTGTTCCTATGGCTGGACGTGGTTCCAGATTACGTCCCCATACACTGACAGTTCCAAAACCTCTTATTCCTATCGCTGGAAAACCTATTGTCCAGAGATTGGTGGAAGATATTGCTAAAGTTGCAGGAGAAAATATTGAAGAAGTAGCTTTTATAATCGGAGATTTTGGTCCTGAGATTGAAAAATCTTTGATTCAGATTGCCGAAAAATTAGGAGCAAAAGGAAGTATTTATTATCAGAATGATCCACTTGGAACTGCACATGCAATAAAATGTGCCGAGCAATCAATGACAGGAGATGTGGTAATAGCTTTTGCAGATACCCTTTTCCGTGCAGACTTTGTTTTAGATAAAAATTCTGACGGTGTTATTTGGGTGAAAAGTGTAGAAGATCCTTCCGCTTTTGGAGTTGTAAAGCTAGATAATTACGGTTTCATTACCGACTTCGTTGAAAAGCCACAAACTTTCGTTTCGGACCTTGCCATTATTGGTATCTATTATTTCAACAGTGGTGAAAAACTGATGGATGAGATCAACTATATTATGGAAAACAACATCAAAAACGGAGGAGAATATCAGCTGACAACAGCTTTAGAAAATCTGAGAGCAAAAGGAGCCAAATTCACTTTAGGAAAAGTAAATGACTGGATGGACTGCGGAAACAAAAATGCTACTGTAGAAACCAACAGTAAGATTCTGGAATATGAAAGAGAATCAATGTCTCATTATCCAGCTTCTGCGGTAATTGAAAACTCTTTGATCATTCAACCTTGCTTTATTGGTGAAAATGTAAAAATTTCCAATTCGAAAGTAGGACCTGGTGTTTCATTGGGTAACAATACTACAGTTGTAAATTCTAATATTGAAAATTCTCTGATTCAGGAAAACACAAGAATCAATCACGGAAACCTTTCCAATTCTATGATCGGTAATTCCGCTCAGTATTTTGGGGTGGCCAGAGAAATTTCTTTGGGAGACTACTCTGTTTTAGATTTTCTTTCTAAATAAATTAAGATCAGAAATTCTTTCACTTACATAAAACATAATCAAACCACACAATATATTTTGTGTGGTTTGGCTTTAATATTGCTGAGTTTTTTAAACAAAAGTTAAATACATGAAAAATTGGATATCCTTATTTTTACTGCTTCTTGCCTTGTCATCCTGTAAAACCCGTACTACCGCCCAAGGTGATACAGGTAAAACTCAGGATAGCATCACCATTACAAAAGATAACGGAAATCCAAAAGATGTCAATGAACCGGTTCGGGATAAATACACTTTTTTTGAACACGCATTAATCCCTCCAAAATTTGAACAGATTAAAATCGACAGTAAGGTGCGGGTAGAAACAGGAAGTTTTATACCTACCCTAGATGCTACTATTTATATTGAAAATGACAAAAAGGTATGGATGAATCTGAGAGCACTCTTCATCAATGCTGCCAGAGGAATAGCAACCCCTGAAGGAATAAAAGGCCAGGATAAAATAAATAAAACTTATATTGATTCTGATTTCGACTATCTCAACAATCTCCTGAATGTCAATTTCATTGATTATAAATCACTGGAAAAAATCCTTCTGGGCCGTACTTTTGTAAAGATCAACGACAGACAGTTTGATCTTACCCAGAATGCCCAGGGATTCAAAATGGTATCGAACATCAACCAGAAAATTGTAACAGACGAAAAAAACAGAGAGTATAAGATTACTCTGCAATATGATACCAATTACGATTTATTGAATGTCAATTTAAAAGATATTCTGTCTTCTGATGAGCTTGACATTTCTTACAGTGATTGGGACGAATATAATGGAGTGCGCCTTCCTAAAAATGTTAAAATAATTATAAAAGGGTCAAAATCTAGTCAGATTTTAATTGAAAATACGAAATTTGACTTTTCGAGGATGGAAACACCTTATTCTGTACCATCCAGTTATAAGAAAATTGAGATTAAATGATTAAAAAATTTAGCTTTTTAATAGGTGTTTTGATGTTCGGACTGCACCAGGGCCAGCAGAATAAAGAACAGCTGCAGAAGCAGAATGCCGAACTTAAAAAACAAATTGCACAAATAAATTCCGATTTAGCCAAAACAAGAAGTGAATCTAAACTTTCTATAGCCTATCTTTCTAGTGTCAATCAAAAATTGGTGTTAAGAGAAAAGGTATATAATAATACCCAGAAAGAAAAAAGATTCATTGAGGATGATATCTATTTACGTCAGCTGGAAATTAACCGCCAGAATAAAGAACTGGCTGTTTTAAGAAAAAACTATTCTGAAGTTTTGGTCAATGCTTATAAAAATAAAGGTGTACAGAACAAAGTAACATTTATTCTTTCATCCAAAAATTTAGGAGAAGCTATACGAAGAGTACAGTACCTGAAGCAATATTCCGATTATCAGGATAAAAAAGCAGCTGAAATCACCGATGCAGCCAATCAAATCAAGAAAAGTATCGCACAAAAGCAAAGCTCTGTAAAAGAGAAAGAAAACCTTCTTGTCAATCAACAGAAGGATTTGGCGACAATCAATGCGGAAAGAGGGCAGAAAGAGCAGCTGGTAACCGAGTTCAAAAAGAACGAGTCTAAGCTGACTGCTGAACTAAAACAAAAACAAGTTCAGTCTAAAGCTCTTGAAGGACAGATCAGAGCTATTATTGCTGAGGAAATAAGAATTGCCAAAGCAGAAGAAGAAGCAAGAAAAAAAGCGGAAGCTGAAAAAATACGTTTAGCTAAAATAGCTGCGGAAAGAGAAAAAGCAAGAATTGAAGCTGAGGCTAAAGCAAGAGCTGAAGCCCTTGAAAGAGAGAGAAAGCTGGCTGAAGCCGAAGCTAAAAAAGCAGCTGATCTTGCAGCAAGAAGAGCGGAAGAAGAGAGAAAGCGTAATGAAGAAGCTGCAAGAGCAGAATCCAACGCAAGAGATGAAGCAAGAAAAGTTGCCGCAAAAAAAGCATCAGACGAAGCTAATGTAAAAGCAAAAGAAGCGGCAGATAAATTAGTGGCAGCCAGAGCAGCTGAAACAGCACTTGCCAAGAGAAAAGAAGAAGATAAAAAAGCAGCTGAAACGAAAGCTATGACCAGCTATGGCGTTTCTACAGCAGCAGGAAACAGTTTTGCCGATAACAGAGGCAGACTTGGCTATCCTGCAGACAGAGCAGGGCAAATTACCCACCGTTTCGGAAGACAGCCCCACCCGGTTTTCAAAAATATTACTGAAGAAAATAATGGGATCAAAATCTCTGTTCCTTCAGGCACAAGAGCAAAGTCAGTATTCCCGGGATCAGTATCTTCGGTATTGGCTAATAATGACGGAACAAAGACTGTTATCATTAAACACGGAAGTTACTTTACCATTTATTCCAACTTAGGAAACGTAAGTGTCTCCAAGGGACAACAGGTTTCCTCAGGGACTCCGGTAGGCACTATTGCTCAGGATTTTGATGGTGCTTATACCCTTGATTTCCAAGTATGGAACGGAAGTACACCAGTTGATCCATTAGGTTGGATTTCATATTAAAAAAAGTGTAACTTTGTAAAAATTTTAAGAGATGAATACACTAACTATACTTGCCTTATCTTGGCAGCACATCCTTATCGTAGCAATACTTTTAGTATTACTATTTGGAGGAAAGAAAATTCCGGAACTAATGAGAGGTGTTGGTTCAGGAATCAAGGAATTTAAAGATGCGGTAAAAGAAGAAGACAAACCAGGTTCTGAAAACAAATCTTCTTCTACGGACAATAATACATCCAGCAACTAAAAAATTCCTTAGAATTAATGAAATTTACTGAGACTGCATGGAAAGTCTTCAATCAATCTATTGAAGACTATCACGTGTCTGATGACGTTAACACTCTAATTAATAACCCGTTCGAAAAAGACAGTTTGGAACGGATTTTGTATGCAAAGAACTGGATTGATACCGTTCAATGGCATCTGGAAGATATTATTAGAGATGAAAATATTGATCCGGCTGAAGCTCTTCAACTCAAGAGAACAATAGACGCCTCCAATCAGAAAAGAACTGATCTGGTAGAATATATTGACAGCTGGTTCCTTAACAAGTTTGAAAATATAACTCCTAAACCTGAAGCAAAGATAAATACAGAGACTCCCGCATGGGCAGTAGACAGATTATCAATTCTTGCGCTAAAGGTTTACCATATGTCATTAGAAGCTAATAGAGAATCTGCTTCTGAAGAGCACAGAAACAACTGCCAGGCTAAACTGGATGTACTGCTTACTCAGAAAGAGGATCTTACAACTTCTATTAATCAGTTGCTTGCTGATATTGAGAACGGTAACGTTAAGATGAAAGTATACAAACAAATGAAAATGTATAACGATGAAAGTCTTAACCCAATCCTTTATCAAAAAGGGCAACAGAAATGAAAAGACTATTTTTTTTTGGAGTACTTATCATACTAACATCTTCCTGCGCAACGGAAAAGCTTAACCTTTCTCCGCTGTCAAACAGTTTTTACAGTGATACTAAAGGCTCTGATTCTGACCGAGGGTCCAAGAAGGGTTTTAATATCAATATTAAAGAAAATGTAAATGCTTCTGAAATTTCAAATATTATCTCCACTTTTCCTAAGTTTAAAGACAATGGATTAAATGACGAGGTTGTAAACTTGAAATACAGCCTTCAGAATTATTTATATGCTATTGATGCTAACAATTCTGCCGGAAAGAAAAGAGCACTTAAAAGCTTCGAAAAATCATACAAAAAAATTCAAAAGCAAAGACAAAGTCTGAGTAAAGATGATGACGAAGTTCTCAACAGATATTTGGTTCGTTTAAAAACCAATATTTCTGTCATTGAGGATACTTTACCAGGAAGTTAAAAAACAATTGACTATTAATGATTAAAATTCAGGCGGAAGCCAATGTTCCTACAGAACACGGTAATTTCCGAATGATTGCTTTCTCCGAAAATGAAAACGACTGGATGCCTCACATGGCTATCCTCGCAGAAAATACAGATTTCTCAAAACCTGTGAATGTTCGTTTTCATTCAGAATGTATTACCGGAGAAGTTTTCCATTCAAAAAAATGTGAATGCGGCCAACAGCTTGATGCTGCGATGAAGTACATCCATGAAAATGGAGGAATTATCATTTATCTTCGTCAGGAAGGAAGAAATATAGGGATTATCAATAAGCTTAAAGCTTACTCTCTACAGGAAAAAGGTTTTGACACTGTACAGGCCAATTTGCAGCTGGGACTTCCGGCAGATGACAGAAACTTTGGAGTTGCTATTGAAATCCTTAACCTGTTAGAAGTAAAAGATATTAATCTTCTTACCAATAACCCTGAAAAGGTAAAATATGTGGTAGACAGCAATATTCATCTTAACTCAAGAATACCATTACAGATTCCTGCCAACGAAATTAGTAAAGGCTATCTGAAAACAAAGAAAGATTTCTTTGGCCATCTTCTGGATGACAATGATAACTAGATAAAATAAGAGCTTCAGAATGTATTCTGAAGCTTTTTTATTATGTTACTAATACCTCATCATTTTAACTCCAATATAAACTATTAGCTTTCGCCAAAGCTCTTAATTCTGGAAAGTAGATTTATTGGACCCAATAGCTATTACTCTTGACCTACCAAAGTGCTTCATTCCTCATAAAAATCAAAAGCTCCGAGATTTCTCCCGGAGCTTTCTTTAATTATAAAAAACTGAAAAGATATTTCTTAATATTTAGTCTTGATTTTAGACTCGTCAATATTGTAATATTTAATTACACTCTTGTAATCGTTGTAATCTACAGCATTACCTTTAGCTGATTTTCCTGTTCCTGTTCCATTAGCTGGAAGAATAAGAACTCTGAAATTTTTATTCTGGTAGTACGACGGGTTAGCTGTTAAACTAAATGTATTGGTAGAATTAATATTGATGGTAGCACTATTCTTAGTGAATTCATAAATATAATCTACAGCATCATTATTTACATTACCGACATAATAAGTATATGGTAGAAGCTTCCAGATAGGAGCGCCACCTTCAGTTCCAATCTGCATATAAATAAGGACCATATCAGATTGTACTAATGGACTATTGAAATTGTCTTTCCATCTGTAAAGATTGTCACTAACTTTTGTAAAAGTAGGACTAATATCAAATGCCTGATTTATTGTATCCTGACCTTGTTGTACCACAACATCATCATCTTTATCACAGCTATAAGCAGTAAAACCTACAGCACCCAGGAATAAAAAGAGAAGTATTTTTTTCATTTCTTATTAAAGTTTAGTTATTATTTATATTGCGTATTCAAATCATATACCAAAAATTGCAAAAACATTGTTTTCGTCGTTTTTTTAATCGTATTTTTGTTCTTATTCAAAAAGTCATGAAGAAATTATTATATACTTCACTCTTTATTGTTGCATTGATAAGTCCTAAGTTGAATGCTCAGTATCAGCCTAAAAATGCGTCCAAAGAAGATTTGAAAAAGGCTCAGCAATGGGTTGATAAAACCTATAAAAACCTTTCTCAGGATGAAAAATTGGGACAGCTCTTCATTGTGGCACTTTACACCAATAAAGGAGAAGAATATATCAGCCAGGTAAGAAACATTGTTGCTAATGATAAAATTGGCGGTCTGATTTTAATGCAGGATGATGCTGCAAGAGAAATTAATCTGGTCAATGAATTTCAACAAACATCTAAAATTCCTTTAATAATTGGAATGGATGCAGAATGGGGCTTGTATCAAAGAATTGCAACCGCTCATAAATTCCCATGGGCTATGACCTTAGGGGCTATTCAGGATAAAAACCTGGTATATCAGATGGCGGCAAAAATAGCAGAAGACTGTCACAGAATGGGGATCAACTGGGATTTTGCTCCTGTAGTAGACGTTAATACCAATCCTAACAACCCTATTATCGGAAACAGAAGTTTTGGTTCTGAAGTAGATAATGTAATCAGCTCTGCCCTATCCTATTCAAATGGGTTACAAGATAACAATATCCTTGCTGCTATCAAACATTTTCCTGGTCACGGGGATACCAGTACAGATTCTCACCTGGACCTTCCGGTAGTGTCTCACAGTATGGAAAGGCTTAATACTATTGAACTTGCACCATTCAAAGCCTTGATGAACAAAGGAATTGGCGGTGTAATGGTCGCTCATTTATACGTTCCCAGTTTAGAATCAGGAAAAGGAATTCCAGCTTCTGTTTCGAAAAATATCATTACAGGATTACTGAAAGATAAGCTTGGATATAAAGGCTTAATTATTACAGATGCTTTAAATATGGGTGCTGTAGCTAACAAATACAAACCGGGAGAACTGGATGCCATGGCTTTCAAAGCTGGAAATGATATCATGCTTTTTTCACAAGGGGTCTCTGAAGGTAAAAAACTGATCCAAAAGGCAATAGACAAGGGAGAAATTTCTCAAAACAGAGTGGAAGAAAGTGTGAAGAAAATTTTATTGACTAAATATTTTCTTGGACTAACTCAGTACACTCCAAAAAATCCTGAAAATATCAATACTGATCTTAATAATGATTCTCACAAAGCTTTGGTACAGAATCTATATGTGAACGCTCTGACTTTATTAAAAGACGAAAAAAAATTACTTCCTATTACCGGAAAACAGATTTACTACGTTCCTTTGGAAGAAGCCCCTTATCAGACTTTTGCGGATAGATTGGGAGCCAGTGTAATGGTAAAAAAAGCAAGTGAAATAAATACAATACCAGCAGGATCTACAGTAATTGTAGGTTTCCACAAGGATAATTCAACAGCTTATAAGCCTTATAAAATATCTCCGGAGTCAAAAAAAATCCTTACAGATCTTACCAGAAATCAAAATGTAATTCTTAATGTATTTGGAAGTGCATATGCTTTAAAAGATATTGATATCTCTAAGGTTTCAACAGTTCTTGTTTCTTATGAAAACAATGACGACTCTATGAATGCCACTGCGGATGCATTAAACGGAAAAACAAAAATAGGAGGCAGACTTCCCGTATTGGTAAATGACCAATTGAAACCGGGAATGGGAATAGATCTGAATTCTACCACCTCTTTACCAAATAATACAACATCAAAACAACAATAATCCAATGAAAATAGGCATACTTTGCTATCCAACATATGGTGGAAGCGGAATTGTAGCAACAGAATTAGGAATGTCTCTTGCCAATAAAGGATATGAAGTACATTTTATCAGTTCTGCACTTCCTGCAAGGCTTGATATTACCAATCCTAATATTTTCTTCCACCGAGTAAATGTTCAGACCTATCCTCTGTTCCAATATCAGCCTTATGATATTGCATTAAGTTCTATGATCTACAGGGTTGTAAATCTCTATAAACTTGATCTGCTACATGCTCATTATGCCATCCCATATGCGTATGCTGCATTTACAGCTAAGCAGATGCTTCAGGAGGACAATAATGACATTCCTTTGGTGACTACCCTTCATGGTACTGATATTACCCTTGTGGGCCAGCATCCAAGTTATAAACATGCGGTAGAATTCTCCATCAATCAGTCAGATGCTATTACGTCTGTTTCTGAAAGTCTGAAAAAAGATACCCTTCAGTTTTTCAACATCAAAAAAGAAATTCAGGTAATTACCAATTTTATTGACAATTCTGAATTTGATGACTGCTCTGAGTGCCAGAGAACACAGTTTGCCAATCCTGACGAAAAAATACTGATCCACGTATCCAATCTACGTCCTGTAAAACGTGTGGATGAAGTACTGCAGATCTTTAAAAATGTAGAGAAAAAGGTGAAATCTAAGCTTATCATCATTGGCGAAGGTCCTGATATGGAAAAGGTTAATCAGTTTCTGGAAGAGAATCCTGAGCTTATTTCCAAAATTCGTCTTTTAGGAAAGGTAAATGATTTATATAAAATCTTACAGCTTTCAGATGTATTTCTTCTTCCTTCGGAGCAGGAAAGTTTCGGTTTGGCAGCGTTGGAAGCTATGGCAGCTTATACACCGGTAATCAGTTCCAATGCAGGAGGAATTCCTGAAGTGAACATTCAGGGAGAGACAGGATATCTGGCTGAAATTGGAAATGTAGAAGCAATGAGCAACTACACCATCAAACTATTGAGCAATGATGAACTTTTAGCCAAAATGAAGCAAAACGCGAAAGAACAGGCGATAAAATTCGATTTGAAAAACATTCTTCCTATATATGAGAAAATGTATAGAACAACCATAGAAAATTTTAATAAGGAGCTGACGAAAGTATAATATTTCTATTATATTTATCGTCATACTTATGACGGAAAAACTACTTCAATATCTTTGGAACTATAAGGTTTTCAAACATTTTAACTTCAAGGATATTGAAGGAAATTCCGTTGAGATCATCCATTTTGGAAAATGGAATAAAAATGCAGGTCCGGATTTTCTGGATGCAAAAATAAAAATCAACGGCTTACTTATCGCTGGAAACATCGAACTCCACGTCCGTTCTTCAGACTGGATTTTCCACAATCACTCTCACGATCCCAACTATCAAAACATTATTCTCCATGTCATATTTCAGCATGATATAGAAATCAATGTGCTCAGTGACAAAAATGTTCCTGCTTTGGAACTGAAAAATTATATCGATGAAAATACTTTATGGAAATACGAAAGACTCGTTGATAACAATCAGTTTATTCCTTGTGAAGGTATTTTTGACAATAATAAAATTCCAATCAATTTTCATGAAGGAAATATTCTGAAAAAACTGGAAGAGAAATCTTTGGAACTTGAGCAGTCTTTAATACAACATAAAAATAATTTTGAAGCGGTTCTCTTTCATAGTTTTGCATATTCTTTCGGGCTAAAGGTAAATGCTCCTATTTTCAGGCAGATTGCAGAAAGTATAGATTATAGCATTGTTAATAAAATCCGTCAAAATCCTTCTCAGCTCGAAGCTTTATTATTCGGAATTTCCGGGTGGCTTGACTCTCCGAAGGATAATCAGATGAAAACCTGGAAAAGAGAATTTGAATTCATAAAGACAAAATTCAACATTTCTGATTTTACACTACATCCAAAGTTTTTAAGATTAAGACCTCCCAACTTTCCTACCATCCGCTTATCCCAACTGGCAGATCTTTACTTTCAGCACCAAAATTTATTTTCAAAAATCATAAGTGCCCGCAAGGCTGATCAAATTTATGAAGTATTTAATCCGGTAACAGCTTCAAAGTATTGGGATACCCATTTTAATTTCGGTACAGTTTCAGCATTTCATCCTAAAACATTAAGTAAAGATTTTATAGATCTCATCATTCTCAATACCATTCTTCCGTTACAATATGCTTATCACAGATATCACAACGAAGAAATAGCTGATGAAATCATAACATTCTACCAAAGTATACCTGCTGAAAAAAACTCGGTAACGCAAGGCTGGAAGAAACTGGGCGTAAGAATCAACAATGCTCTTGAAAGCCAAAGTTTAATCTATCATTATAAGAATAGTTGTGAAAATAAAAGCTGTCTGGCCTGTGGTATTGGGCTTAAGCTTTTGAAAGAATAAAAAGAAAATTACCTTTAAATAGCGAATGAAGTATTCTGCACCTGAAACATCTACGTTTGCATTTCCAGTGAAAATTATCACGTATTTATATGAATTTTTACAGAAAAAAAATGAAAACTATTCTCATACCGATCTTCATTCTTATGATGGGGTTTTGTACTGCCCAGAGGTATACTCAACAAAAAAAAGAAATAGAAAGTATCATTACAGCAGTGAAAGAAAGTATCATTAAAAAAGATACAGCAACTTTCAAGAGCCTGTTTACGAAAGATTCTTTTAACTGGACCGCTGTCATTACGGATAAAACCCAGCAAAAAAGGATCGAAAAGGATCCTAAAGCAACTAACACTTTCACCAAAAATTTCAGCAATTTTCATTCTTTTCTTTTGGATAAGGGAGAACAGGAGGAAATATTCAGAAATATTTCTATAGAAAATAATGATGTGATTGCTTCAGTGATTTTTGATTATTCATTTCTTTCCAACCGTAAGGCATCAAATTGGGGGAAAGAATTCTGGCATCTGGCAAAAATAAATGGTCAATGGAAAATTATCAGTGTCATCTACAGTCTGGAGTTTAACAACTAATCTTCCTACGGATCAAAATCCTTTCTCAAAAAAATTGCTTATCTTGCAGTATTGGATTTAAAAGAATCTTAAAAATGCTAAGTAATATCCGTCATAAAATGGAAAGAGAATGGTTTGGTGTACTCACAAGAACCGGTGCCAAACTTGGGATTCCCGTGTCTAAACTGAGGATTTTCTTTATCTACTCTACTTTTGCTACAGCGGGCTTTTTCTTTTTAATTTATTTAGGATTGGCATTTACAATCTGGATTAAAGATATTTTCATCACAAGAAGACCCAGTGTCTTTGACTTATAAATTATGGAATTTTTACCGATTACTTCTGCGGAAGATCACAGAGTTCAGGAAATCTATACTTCTTATACCACTACTTTTCCTGTAGACGAACAAAGAGACAGGAAACAGTTTACCGCATTATTTTCCAATCCGAAGGTAAGATTCATGTCTGTAGTGCATGAATCGGAAGCTGTTGGCTACCTTATTTTATGGGAACTGAGCTCCTTTGTTTTTGTGGAACATTTTGAGGTGTTTGAAGCCTTCAGAAGTAAAAAGCTGGGTTCTCATATTATGGGCTATTTATTGGAAAACTATCCTCAAATTATCCTGGAAATTGAACCTGCAGAACTTAACGAAGATGCAGCGAGACGTTATTCTTTTTATCTGAGAAATAATTTCAGCCTGATAGACACCACTTATGTCCAGCCAAGTTATGGTGAGGGAAAGCGGTCTTTGAACTTATGGCTGCTAGCCAATTACTCTCCTGAAAATATAGAGGAAATTAAGAACGAGCTCTGTGATACTGTGTATCCTTAAAATATAAAACGCCGGAATTATTCCGGCGTTATTTTTTGATCTATTTTTTAAATTAGAGATTAATTAATTCACCTCGTATTCAAGCTTTATTGTAATACTCGCTTCTTTCTCTTTTGAAGAGGTATTGAAGGTTCCTCCATAGGAATAGTCTTCATTGGAATTGGGTGCTGTAATCTGAATAACTCCCATTGTTGCTTTCTTCAGACTGCCCAAACTGCTTCCGGAATTTTCTGCAATTTTCTCAGCACGCTCTTTGGCATCTTTGGTTGCCCCGGCAATCATTTC
The DNA here is from genome assembly GCF_057799275.1 of Chryseobacterium sp. 14P4.3.2. Classification (NCBI taxonomy): domain Bacteria; kingdom Pseudomonadati; phylum Bacteroidota; class Flavobacteriia; order Flavobacteriales; family Weeksellaceae; genus Chryseobacterium; species Chryseobacterium sp. 14P4.3.2. Next base: position 13,646 of record NZ_JBYOKO010000019.1, on the reverse strand, counting down.
CTGTTTCACAGTCGCCAGTTTGGTATAGAAATAAGCGGGTGAAGAAGAGGTAAACTCAATTCCACGGTTGATGATTTCGGTAATATTTCTGGAGAGATTTTCAATTTTCCCAACCTCTTTACTTTCAATGGAAACTTTTTGAGTCAGATTATAACCGGAAAATTCTCCCTGCACATAATTTCCGTTCGAATCATTATAGCTTCTGAATTGTTTCTGGATATCCACAGATGAAAATACAATCTCGTTCTGTTTTATTCCTTTTGAAATCAAGTAATCATTGATCACTTTTCTGTCAAGTGCCAGCTCATCATAGGCAGATTTCAGATCCGTATTGTTTTTCGAAAAACTTCCGGACCAGGTAATAAGATCTGAAGTAAACTGTTTAGTCCCCAGACCGGTAACGGAAATCGTATTTTCAGATTTGTTTCTGTTTTTTATCGCATTTCCAAGAAATCCGAGGCCGATTACAAAGCCTAAAGCTCCTACTGCGACCGCAATAATATTTTTATTCATAAAATTTGTGAATTGGATTTGTTTTTAAAAGGTATTATATCAATTTCCATTCCACTATTTTAAGATATTTTTAACAGGATAAAAAAGAAGACAGAACTTGCTAAAGCGCAGACAATGGAGTGAAACACACTAAAAAAAAATTAAAGTCTATCTTAATTACCTTTAATTTGTTTTAACCTTTCTATAAAAAGGGGTATTGTTTCTTCCATTCTCAACATTACACCAGATAAGTTTTTAGCTTTTACATAGGTACGTACCTGAGGCTTTGCAGTAAATGAAAATGCAATAAACTCTGAGATTCGGTCGGCAGGAATTCCTGCTTTGATAAAGTATTCATCCTCTACTCTATTCCGAACCCAAAGAATATGCTCCTGGAGATCATCATACCTGTATTGTCTTTTCTGCCGCCTTGCCTTACCGCTGATCAGATCATAAACGCCTTGTACATTCAGGTTTCCTAACAGTATTGGTAATAGAACACTTTTCACTTCTGCCGGCTTTTCCCTCATCTTTCCTACAGGCTGCGGAAGGCCTACAGCATCTCTCACCTGTTCTCCTTTATCTACCTTTGCCACGATACGGGAATCTACCTCCAGGTCACCTGAAAGCTTTTTGACAATCTTTACCTCACCTATGTCTTTCGGAATCTGAAACAAGGTAACTAACAGCTGATTATTCACTCCATCAACAAGAACTTTTCGGGATGCTCTTCTGAAATCTTCTTTTACAAATCTCAATTCATCATTGGGACTGGCCTCAATGGAAAAATCCCCCTGTGAATTGGAATAGACTTTTTTGTCGGTAGACATATTAATGATAATGACAGCTCCAAGATTATCACCATTATCATCCACAACTTTTCCTGTCACGGTCTGCTGTGAAAATAAAAGGCTGGTGCATAGAAAGGCTATGAAAACAAAAAATTTTACGGGTTTCAATGTATATTTGTTCAATTTTTATTCTGTCTAAGAATTAGTCTTTGTTGTTACTTCCTTCCAGGTTATTTAATTTTTTATATTCCGCAAATGCTACTTTAATTTCATATTCTATGACATCAATTTGGAAATCTTTGCGGTTCTTTTTGGCGAGTAAACGGTTTCCATTGGCGTACAGCAGAAATTTATCGATCTGCTCTTCATCCATTCCGTATTTTTTCAGAAAATCCAGATTGATTTCTCTTTTTACTCTGGCCAGGAAATCCTGTGTCTCAAAATAGCTGGCTTTAGTAATCTTCGGTTTATTTGCTTTCTTGACCAAACCTGAGAAAGTTCGAAAAACACCTAATAAATCAACCTGTCCTGCTTTGAAATCGTGTCCTGTAAATGTTTTAGACACCGTGTTATCCGGCAGAGGTTCATTAAGAGGGCCAAGCATATATTCTCCCAATTCAGATTTTAAGTTTCTCAGCTTCGTGGACTCATTTAAATATTGATTGTCTTTCGCCAGATTTCCTGTAGGATTATATTTAATCTTAACTTCAGCAATCTCAATCTCCATTTTTTTGAGGCTTATCCGGAGTGGGGCGTTCAAATCTTCACGGGTAATCTTCTTACTGGTACGGTAATATCCTTCTTTTACAAATCTTACTTCATCATTTTCTTTGGCATCAATAGCAAACCTTCCTGTATCATCGCTCTGTACACTGGCATTATTTGTGATATTCACAACTAATACGGAACTCATATTTAAAGTTCCTTCATCCGTAATTCTACCTGATATTTTTTGTTGTGCAAAAACAACAGTTCCCATAGAAATCAGAGAAAAGCAGAAAGTTTGTTTTAGACATTTTTCCATATCTGCTTATTTTTGAGTTTGCGGTGCACGATAAGATGATATTCTTGTCAGTACAAAACGCTGAAATCTATATAGATCTGCATCACTGCAAAATCCATATTTCAGGATCTTTTTCCTTTCAAAGCCTCCAGCAAAAACATAATAAATGAAATGATCTATCAGTGGTTTCTCTATTTTAAGATCTGTGAAATATTCTTCTCCAAGACTTTTTTTGATATAACTCATCAGATCAATATCATCCCACTTGTCTTTTACCTTTCCAATGCTAAATCCTTCTCCTTTTGGCTGCACAAATTCTCCTGGTCTTGCTGCCAGGATTCTTGGATCTGATTTCTGTGAGATATACCGATCCATTTCTGCTGTCAGTTTTTCAACTTTTTTAGGCTTATTATAGTTTTTCGTGTCTATTTTAAGGTTTCCAGTAAGTCCCTTCTTTACTTCAACTTCAGGAATTTGAATGGTTGTACGCAAAAGGCTTATATTCATAGGAGCCTGTATATTTTCTGACGCTACTTTCCTTGTCAGACGTTCATAGCCCACTTTTATAAAACGTAATTCATCTCCTGCTCTCCCGGAAATCATAAAATGCCCATCTCTGTTTGAAAGAACCATTTCATCCGTCCGGATATTAATCACATTTACATCCTGCACTTCTGCACCATCTTCAGAAGTTATCTTACCAAAAATATAACTTTGGGCATGGGTATGAAGGAAGAAGATAAGAGATAAAAAAAAGAATAGTTTAAATTTCACTGGTTATTTTTTATAAAGCAAAGCTAAAATTATTTTTAATTTTTACCATAAGTTTAACCACAGTTAACGTGTTTTAATATTTCTTTTTAATTTTTACCCTGGAAACTGTTAAATAGCCATTCTAAATTGTTAAAGTTTCTTTTAAATTTTAGTTAACTTGCAGTTTCAATTCTCCTTTAACAATGCAAAATTCTTATACAGTTATCAATGCTTCTGCAGGATCCGGCAAAACCTACGCTCTGGTTCAGAGACTTCTGATGATCTGTCTCCGTTATCCTAATCAGCAGCAATCGATCAGGAATATTCTCGCACTGACTTTCACCAATAAGGCAGCCAATGAGATGAAGGAAAGAATACTGTCCTGGCTGGGAAGCTTTTCTACCAGTGAATATATAGAGAACACCGATCTTAAAAACATCCAGAAAGCATTTGAAGAACAAGGTTTAAAAATTACTATTGATGAACTTCACCATCGCTCAAAAAAGCTGCTGGATTATATTCTTCATAATTATTCTACTCTGAATATTGGGACAATTGACCGCTTTAATTCAAGGCTGGTAAGAAGTTTTTCTTATGAATTGGGACTTGCCAAGAATTTCAATCTTGAAATTGAAGCTGAGCCATTTTTGATTGAAGCAGTGGATAAAATGCTGGATCAGATTGGTGAAAATGAAACGATCTCCAATTCTTTCATGGATTACGTAGACTACAGTCTTGAAAATAATGAAAGAATCAACCTTAACAAAAATCTTTATGACTCTGCAAAAGAGTTTGTAAAAGATATTCATTATGAACATTTGAAAAACAATAAAAGTTTTGATGATGCGAGTTATGAAAATATAAAAAACACGCTCCGAAAAGAGATTGTTCTCAATAAAAAGAAATCTGCTGATCTTGCCGTCCAGTCTGTTGAGTTATTCAAATCCAGGAATATTGATATCGAAGATTTTGCACAGGGGAAAAACGGAATCGGAGGTTTCTTTACGAAAGTAACAGACTTTTATCAGCAGAAAAGAGCTGGTTTTCCTTTTCCCACCACACAGGAAGAGTCCGTTGTCAATAATTACAGAAAAGGAGCATCTTCGAAAGCAAAGCATAAAGAGTCTGAGATTTTTGAGATTCTTGATCAACTGATTGAAAACAGGATGCAGCTTATTCTTTTGTATATTGAAACTCAAAAAAAAGAAAAGGTATTGTCTGCTCTTCTTCCTTTAAAAGTCAATAAAGACATTCAGGATGAGCTTCAAAAAATTGAGGAAGAAAATGATCTTGTTCTGCTTTCCAAGTTTAATATTCTGATTAATGAAAATCTGAAGAATGAGCCTTCTGCTTTTATTTATGAAAAAGTAGGTTCCCAGTTTCAGCATTTTTTCTTTGATGAATTTCAGGACACCTCAGAACTGCAGTGGCAAAATTTTGTTCCCCTGCGGGACCATAGCGTTTCTTCAGAATATACTTCATTTACTTTGGTTGGAGATCCAAAACAGAGTATCTACAGATTTCGGGGTGGAGAAAGCAAGCTGATGCTTGATATCATCAATAAAAAAGAATTTTCCCCTAAACAGGCAGATCTTCTTGTTTTAAAAGATAACTGGAGAAGTGCCAGAAATATTGTACAGTTCAACAATGAATTATACCGCTACCACTCTGAAGGATTGGAAGAGGAGCATAAAAATATTTTCGGAATTGATGCCGAACAAAGTCCTAAATCGAAAATTGACGGCCGCGTAAAAGTCAATCTGATTGAAAACCTTACCAATGAAGAGTTTTATGATGACACTTCTGAAAGAATGAGGAAGGATATTCAGGAGTGTCTTAGCAATGGTTTTAAATTTTCGGACATTACGATTCTATGCCGTGGAAATTTTGATATTTTCAGCTATTCTCAAAAACTGGGAAATTTAAAAGTAACCTATCATGGCGAGGAAACCAATATCAAAACAATATCCGACAAAGGTCTTACTCTGGAACTTTCCAATACTTTAAAAGCGGTCATTGAGTTTTTAAGATGGGAAATCAATCCTAAGAATAAAACCTGCCTGATTATGATGATGTACTATCTGAATACTCTGGGGAAAATTAATATGCCGGATTTCAGTCTGGAAATGAAAGAGATTCTGGATATTGAAACTCATGAAGAGATCCTTCAGTATCTTCATCACAAATATTCGTTACAGCTTAAACAGGATCATTTTCCAAGATTCAATCTGTACAATTTCATAGAATATTATGTCAACGAATTTTCAGTAGAAAACAAGGAAACAGATTTTCTTCTCAACTTCCTGGAAATGCTTTTCAATTTCACACAAAATGCAGGCGCCAGTACAAAAGAGTTTCTAAAATATTGGGATGAAGAAGCTTCATCTTATACCATTCAGGCCTCAGAAAATATTGACGCTATTCAGATCATGACTATTCATAAGTCTAAGGGGCTTGAATTCCCTATTGTTTTCATCCCGATGATCAATAAAAACAGAGATAATGAATTTACCAACTGGTTTGAAACTAATGAAAGTGATGCTTTAAAATCGGTTAACATTAATCAGTTCAGTAAAAATCTTGAGGTGTATGATGAGGAGATTCAATCTTTTAACAAGAAAAACTCGTACAAAAATCTTATTGACAGACTATGTCTGCAATATGTTGCTACAACAAGACCGGTTGAACAATTATTTTTCTACCTTCAAAAAGCTAACAAAACTTCCAACAATCTTGAACTTCTGGAGTTCCTTCAAACAAAAAATACAGAGAACTCTGATGAGTTTGATTTGTATGAGATAAATCCGGAGATGCTGAAGAAGCATTCAAAAACCAAAAGTTCTTCATTTAAGACAAAAAATATCCAGGATCTTAAAAATGTCAGTGAAAAAAGTACTTCTATAAAAATTGCTACTCCTTCCAAAAACTATCAGGTTCGAAATGAGAAAGTGAGAATAGGGTTATTTGTACATGAACTTCTCTCAAAGATCAATACTGAAAAAGATATTCACAAAGTATTGGAAGGCTATGCGCTGGAAGGGCAAATTACCCTGGAAGAGAAAGTTGAAATAGAGGCTACTTTACAGGATATCGTAAGAACTTATTCTGAGTTCTTTGATGAGAAATGGGAAGTTATCAACGAAAAAGATATTATGATTTCTGAAAACGGAGAAAGTCATATCTTCCGTCCGGATCGTATTTTAAAGAATGACGAAGGCTATATCATTGTTGATTTTAAAACGGGAGAACAGAAAAGTAAAGATGAAGCGCAGGTGGAAGGGTATAAAAACATTCTCGAAAGACTGGGAAAAAAGGTTCTTAAAACTCAGATTATTTATCTATAAGTCCTTCAGCCACGGCATTCACAAAATATTACTTTATAATTTGCTAAAATGCCTCAAAAATATAAAAGGAATCATTATTTTTAATCAGAATAAACAATATACGATCAGTCATTTATTTTGATTACAGCTAGCCATGAAAATATATTTAATTTCCTTTGTTATAAGTTTGGTCATCATGCTGATCTCTGCAGTTGTCACCTATAATATTATTGATTGTATAGATCCGCCGGTCACGGAAGATAGTCACCGGAACATGCCCACTGAAAATATTGCAAAATCCTTGTTTCTCAGTTTTATATTGGGCGCAACAGTTTTTATTACAGCTATTAAGATCCTGAGGCGAGGACAGAAGAAATAATTATCTACAGCAGACAGGCAATGCAAACAATCTATTCTGCTAAGAGGATTCAAAACTCGTGACGTTAAATCCTTACAAAAACAAAAACCGCTATTTCCCTAAGGCAGCGGTCTTATATTTTGAAGTTTTTTCGATCTTAAGCAGTCGTAGCAGGAGTAAATACTCTCTGGGATAATTCCTGATCAAAAAGATACAATGCTGATGGGTTATCACACACCATTTTGATCTTCGTCACATACTGAGAAGCACTTGCTTCTTCTTCTACCTGCTCATTGATGAACCACTGCATGAATGAAGTTGTTGCAAAATCACCTTCTTCATTAGCATTCTTTACAATATTGAAAATACTTTTAGTTACTATCTTCTCATGTGCCAATGCTTTCTCGAAAATATCTGTTGCACTATCGAACTCATGCGGAGGTTTTGCAATCTCCCCGATAATGATTTCCCCGCCTACATCATTTAAATAATCAAACATTTTGTCTGCATGCATCAATTCTTCTTTGCTCTGTACTCTGAAGTAGTTGGCAATTCCGTCAAGGTCTTTTCCTGAAAACCATGCAGACATTGAAAGATAATATTGAGCGGCATATTGTTCGTGGGCAATCTGTTCGTTAATTAATTTTGCAATTTTTTCGCTAACCATACGTATTAAATTTATAGTCAAAAATAGTGAATAAAAGCCCGTAATCAAAAGTTTTACGGAAAATTAATACAAAAAGGATGGAAAATCATCCATCCTTTTAACACTCAAAAATAAAAATTACTATCTATTATTTTGCTTCCGGAGCAGCAGTATTCATCGGTTTTCTCATCATTCTTCCATCTTTCATAGCTGTTTTTCTCTGCTCCATTTTAGCAGTTCTGTCAGCCTGCCATTTATCATATTGCTGAGGAGTAAGGATTTTTTTCATATCTGCATCCATTTGTGCTCTGTTGGCCTTCATTTCTTCCATTTTAGCCTGTCTATCGACTTTATTTTTTTCAAACTGAGCTTTCATTTCAGATTTTCTTTTTTCCTGAAGCGATTTTATCTGACTAACCTGAGACTGATTAAGATTAAGATCTTTCTGCATCTGTGCCAGATGATCCTGTTCTCTCTGCTGCATTTTTTGCTGCATTTCAGCTCTTCTAGCCTGTTTGTCCTGTGGAGTTATCTGTTGTGCCATTGCAAAACTTCCCATCCCGATAAATGCTATTGCCAAAACTAATTTTTTCATCTTTTAAAATTTTATTAATTGTTATTATACCTTTTTGATAATGAAACAAAAGACAAGTTAAATTAACATAGTCATAAATAATGTTAAATTTTAACTAAAATAAAATAATCATAAACAAAAAAAAGGACAGATTACAAAAACCTGTCCTTCACACCACTTAAATATAATATATGAAAATTAATTCTTTACCAAACTTCCTCTAAATCCTCCTCCATTGCTACGAGAGTTCTGGCTTGGAGCTGAACTTTCCGTTCTTTGCTGTCTGAATCCTCCTCCATTATTTCCGCGGAAACCTCCGTTGTTATCTCTTGACGGAGCAGGAGCGCTTTCTCTTCGTACTTCACTGTTTCCTCTAAAGCCGCCACCATTATTACCTCGGAAACCTCCGTTATTATCTCTTGACGGAGCAGGTATATTAGTTTCTGTTTTCACATCACTATTCCCTCTAAAGCCTCCGCTGCTATTTCTGAAACCACCATTGTTATCAGTAGTTCCTCTGAAACCGCCATTATTATTTACTCCATTGTTCTGGTTTCTGAAACCGGAATTATCATTTCTCCCGTTATTATTCTGTCCGCGGAACCCTCCTGAGTTTCCTTCAGTTCTTGTATTTTTGAATCCATTATCCGCTCTGTTATCTCTTCTGATGATATCAAAGGTAGGATTATCTGTTCTACGGAATCTCGATCTGTCTACTCTGTAAATATTGATATTAATATTTCTATATCTTGGCATTACAGTATATCTCGGGACATAATATGTTCTCCTGTAGTTCTGGAAATATATAATCGGGCTCGAACCTCTGTAATAGTTATTTTGGAAAACAACAAATACTCTTGGCCCCAAAATTCTTTCCATTGCATAAAACCTGTCGTAATACCATCTGTCTGGGTTATATCTATAGAAATTATTCCAAGCTGCAAAACTTGAGTATAGATTATTCAGTCTTATTATCTGATCGATCTGCCATGGGTTCAATCTATTTTGCACGAAAAACCCATTCCAGTTAACATTCACAATACTGTTTCTATAATCGTTATAATAACTTTGATAATAATCGCTTGGATAATAATCCTGCGGGTAGTTGTAATAATAGTCATCAGGAAAGTAATTTCTATCATCCTGATCAGTATAGTAGTCTCCTCCATTCTGAGAATAACCATCATTTCCCCAACCATTATTCGGATACTGCTGCGCAGACGTCAAAACGCCTAAAACAAAAGCTAATCCTAAAAATATTTTTTTCATCCTTATAGTCGTTAATTGGTTAATATATAGTAGAATATCTCAATTCTATCTTTTTGATACAAATAAAAAAAAGAAGTTAAATCTTTAGATCAAACTTCTTTTAAAATATAATTAACTAACTGATAATCAATTGTTAAATTTACACTCTACCACTATCTTTTACCCAAAAAGCAATTTTTTCGTTAAAAGCATCTTTTCTTTTTAAATCTTCCAGATTAATATGCATTCTGTATCGCCAGTAATGTGGAAAAACTGCGGGATCATTGATTCTTTCGTTATCCATATTTATATTTGATAATTCTTCATCCGTTGCCATGAACTCCTGAATAGGGAAAATAGCCAGCATAGCTTCGTTATACAGATGCTGCTTCATAATAATTTCTGCCAAATGAGGAGTTAGGTATTCAGGTGCTTTTCCATACTGAACCAGTTGTTGGTTATAGTATTTCTGTGTCAATGCAGGGTCTTCTTTCCACCACTGCCGCAGTGTTGAACTATCATGTGAAGAGGCCGTAACCACATTCATATAAGTGGCATTTCTGGGATCATAGAACGGAATGTTTTCAGAAGGCATACGCTGAACTTTCAGAGCAATGATAGCCAATTCATCCATTACTACCGGAACACATGCAGGAACCATCCCCAGGTCTTCTCCACAAATCAGCATTTTGGTGGCATTCAGAATTACGGGAAGTTTTTCCATAGCTTTCTCATACCATAAATGGTCTTGTCTTCTGAAAAAATAGTCGTGATACAGTTCGTAAATACTTTTCTGTTCTGCTTCTGACAGGAACTTGTAAGATTCTGTATTGTATACATTAAATCGGGGGTGATAAACCGTTTCACCCTTTCTTTTCTCTGTCAGAAACAGAACATTCGCGCAAAGTGAGATCAGCTTCTCTTCAAGCGGGCCGTGTGGATTTTTCTTAAAGAAGTCGACCAGTTTTCTCTGTGTATCAAATTCTTCTTTCAGAGAATAAGTACCATCTTGCTTCTTTTCTAAAAACTCAAGTACTTTTCCACTATCTTTTTCAAAGTAATCCCACAAAATCTCATTGTTGATAAATGGCTTACAATATCTATCGAAGTCGAATGGAATTTTCAGTGCTTTAAATTCATCAAGAGTAATAGGAACAGCAGGATAAAAATATCCTAAAATTCCCTGCACAGCAGAAATCGGCATCCTCCATATTCTGAAGAAACCAAGAATGTGATCGATCCTCATTGCATCGAAATATTGCTCCAATGCTTTGAATCTATTTTTCCACCATTTATAATCATCGTTTTTCATGGCTTCCCAATTATAAGTTGGGAATTCCCAGTTTTGACCGAGCTCGGTAAATTGATCCGGCGGTGCTCCGGCTTGGAAATCCATCCCGAATAATTCAGGCTCAGTCCAGGCTTCTACAGAATATCTATAGATTCCAATGGGAAGATCTCCTTTCAGTGAAATTCCTAAACTATGGGCATAATCAACAGCGTCTTTTAACTGTATATGAAGCTGGTATTGTACCCAGGCATGAAGCATTGAAAGATCATAATCCTTACTTTTCGTAGTAAAGAATTGGGAAATCTTTCCTGCTATATATTTCTTATGGGTTTTCCAGTCGTTGAAATTTGGAGTCTTATATTTATCTCTTAATACACAGAATGCAGCATAAGGAACAAGCCAGTATTCATTGTCTTTTATAAATTTTTTGAAATTCCGGTCTTTATAAATCTTATCCTTTTGCGTATTGAAAACAGCAGTCAGGTATTTCCATTTACTTGTGATCACCTTTTCATAATCAACCAGATCAAGAGCGTTTAAAGCTTCTTTTTCAACAAGATAAGAGTCAACTAATTCTTTCGGTAAAGAATAATTAAGGGTTTCTAAAGAAATATACTGGGGATGCAGAGCATATACTGATACTGCTGCATAAGGATAGGAATCCGTCCATGAATAATTTGCAGTAGTATCATTAATCGGAAGAATCTGAATAATCCCAAGATTAGTTTCCTTCGTCCAATCTGCTAGTTTTTTAATATCAGCAAATTCTCCCACACCGAATCCATCTTCACTCCTCAAAGAAAATACGGGAACGGCAACTCCCGCATCGTGATACATCTGATATCCCTTAAATCTAAAATAATGATTGGAAACGATCTGAAGAACATCTGATAACGGATTGGCTGTTGTAAACCTATTTTCCCCGGTTTCAACGTCAATAACTCTTTTCTGCTTTATATCGTAAATACAATATTTGAACTGGATCCACTCATTTTCAGGAATCTCAACGGAAACTTCCCAAAGTCCAAAATCTGTCTGCGTTAAAGGAATAGCCTTATCATAATCCCAGCCCCCAAGGGATGCTGTATTTCCAAATAATACAATTCTCCAATCTGAATTATAAATGGGAGCTTCTATCCTAAATAAGTGAGTATGCTTTTTAAGAACAATTTCTCTCTCTGAAACAAAGCCGTGTAGTTTATTATAAAGAATCTTGTTATTTAAATAATTCTCAGGGAAGTTTTTATTATTCCATTCATCAAAAATAACAAATTCCTTGTAGTTATGTGGAAAATTAAGATGATGCTGAACAAATTCTTCTCTGATAACATTTCCTTTTTCATCTACAACACGGTATTTATACGAAACAGACTTTGAAAAATAATCTACTTCACATTTCCATAAACCATTCTCTGCATAAAACATAGTATGGATATGAGCAACAGTACCTTCCCCACCAATGGCGAGTTCAATATTTTCTCCTGCTTTTACAATATATCCTACGTTAAAGTATAGCTTCATCTATATTTTTTTATAAAAGTACATTATAATATCCAAAAATAAAACTTATTAAATATCAAATAATCATTAAAAAAACCTTTTCAATCAACTTGAAAAGGTTGTATTTGACACTTTATATTTATCGTATTTTATGGAACCAATTATTTGGTAATAAGAACTTTTTTATTAAAAATCACCTTACCTGATTCGTCATTAAGATTTATAATATACGCACCAGTTACCAGTTCTTTACAATCTATTTTCTGATCCAAAGAACCGTTTTTCACAAATAAGCTCTGATTCATCACCTTCTTTCCTGACATATCAAAAACATTCAGCTTAACATTTCCTTTCACATTTTTATTATCAATATGAACATTGACAAAATGCTCGTCAACTCTGGTTGGATAAATATCCACATCAGTCAATGTATTAGATACCGATTTTTTTTCATTGACAAAGTACTTACTTGCCAGGTCATAGATATGTAGCCCCTTCTCACCAGAAAGCTGTTTCGCCTGTAAAGTCTGTACATCAACTTCATATAAAGAATCTCCTTTAGCACTGGCTATAACGACCTTTCCCTGCGCATTTACTGCTGAACCGTTCACCGAATAATTATCTGGAATACCGGTAATCTTACCTATAAACTTTGCCTTTAATTCTTTCGTTGAAACCTTGAAAACATTTCCTGAGGCAGAAAAGATATAAAAGTTATTATCGGTATCAGCAATCATATCTCCGCCAAAACCAGTTTCAACAGCCGTAAAGGAATTCTTACCATTTGAAACATCGTCTTTAATGATTCCCAGGTCTATAACAGCATATTGTCCGTTTTTTTTGCTGATTTCCAGAAACTGTGTTCCAGCATTATTAACTGCGTAAATATTGCCGTTATATCCGGTTGCCATTCTCGTGATATGAGAATTAATATCACATGAAGATACTCTTGCTACATTATTCTCTACCAATGTAATCTCTTTTGTTTGGGGCTGCAATACATAAATATTTGATGAAAACATAGGCATATACACCAAATTATTATTAGATGGATCATAAGCCAGCGCTGCCATCGTTATTGCCTGAGAATTACTATAAGAATTTTTATCTTCCGCTACAACAGCTTTTCTTCCTTGTGAATATACCTTTACCGAAGTATCAGCAGTAAAAATTTTCTCACCGGAAGTTCCATTTGCAACGTCTATTACACGAAAATCATTGAAAGTTATACTTTGCGTATCTTTTCCTGTAATTGCAAACAAATCTTGCTGTGCCTGTGCGTTAGCACTTAATAATAACAAAAATAGAGGGAATAAATGTTTTTTCATAATATGTAAATTTTTGATTTGTAAAAAATTCAATATTACTAAGTTACGCAAATTATAGAGTAAAAAATAAATATTATCCAGTATTTAAATAAAATTTACAACAAATGAATATTAATAGTAAGAGTATGATAAAGGAATATTGTATTGTCTTAATTAGACTCAAAAAGACCTTTCAAGCGTTTGGATCTCTATGGGGTAGTCATCCAGATGGCTATTATGAATCATCTTAATCATAAGGAAGGAGTTATAAGAAAGACTATCCTTATTCAATAGAAGCGGGCTTTAGCCCGGTTGATATAGATTATGATTAGATTAGACTAGATCAGATCATATAGATAC
>NZ_JBYOKO010000018.1:0-100381 GCF_057799275.1 Chryseobacterium sp. 14P4.3.2 | reverse complement strand
TATGCACTTTACCGATTATTTCTGTTCCCATTTCATCCTCATCTAGAGGAACAGTTAGATCTCTACAAGAGAACACTCAAATTTCTGCTGTTGTCTCAGGGAAAATAATACAAAATAAGTTAGAAAAAAATAATCAAGAAATAAAACAAGGAGATACCTTACTCGTTGTAACAGCTGAACAATTAGATATCCAAAAAAACTTACAAAACAACCAAAGTCAAGATTACAATGCACAACTTTCAGATTTACAAAAAATCTCCCGTGGGAATTTTATTGGTTTACAGACCGGACAATACCAAAAGGAAGTTTCTGCCATGCAGGAAAAAATTGCACAGGTCCAAACTCAGCTCTCTTTAGCACAGAAAGATTATGACAGAGCTGCCATCCTGTATAATCAAGGTGTAATTCCTAAAGCAGAATATGATAAATATTACTATGATTATCAAGGGATAAAAAAACAAATCTCAGGAATCAAAGAGCAACAAATAGCCCAATGGCAGGCTCAAAAAAGAGAAACAGAAAGACAACTTCGTACTTCGGGTTCAGAGGTACAACGTATCAATCAGGAACAAAAAAATTATATCATCACTGCTCCCGTTTCAGGAAGGCTTATTAATTTTTCAGGAATCCAGAAGAATAATTTTCTGACTCAGGGGCAAAATATTGGAGAAATATCGCCTGAGGTTTCTTTAATTGCAGAATGCTTGGTTTCCCCAAAAGATATAGGCTTCATACATACAGGACAGGATGTTAAATTTCAGATTGACACTTATAACTATAATCAGTGGGGATTGTTGAAAGGAAAAGTTCAGGAAATAGATCAAAATATTAAAGTAAACCAACAAACCGGAGAAGCTTTTTTCAGAGTGCTTTGTAAAATGGATGATAACTACCTACAACTAAAAAGCGGATACAAAGGAAATATAGGAAAAGGAATGAGCTTTACGGCTCGTTTTCATTTAATAGACCGCACTTTGTGGCAGCTATTATTTGACAGAGTTGATGATTGGTTCAATCCAAAATTGAAATGATGAAAAAAAATATACTGATAAAACAGCACGATATTAAAGACTGCGGTGCTGCCTGCCTGGCTTCCGTTGCCATCCATTACGGATTAAAAATGCCTATTGCCAAAATCAGGCAAATCTGCCATACCGATACCAGAGGAACCAATGTTTTAGGATTAGTACAAGGATTGGAACAGCTTGGTTTCAATGCGAAAGGCGTGAAAGGAGGTGTCGACGCTTTGCCGGAACTTCCGTTACCAGCTATTGCCCACATTATTGTTAACGGACAAATACACCATTATGTAGTCGTTTACAAAGTTACGAAAGATAAAATCACGGTGATGGATCCCGCAAGAGGAAAATTGGAGGATTACAAAATAGATGACTTCTCAAAAATATGGACAGGCGTTCTGATTCTGTTGGAACCTAATGAATATTTTGAACAAAGAAATGAAAAAACAAGCCTCTACAGAAGATTTTGGGATTTAATTCAGCCACATAAAAGCATTTTAGTTCAAGCTTTATTGGGTGCATTGGTATATACTATTCTTGGCTTGTCGACTTCAATTTACATTGAAAAAATAACAGATTATGTTTTGATAGATGGAAACAAGCGTTTGCTCAACTTACTTTCTGTGGGAATGATTGTTATATTGTCGTTTCAAATTTTTATTGGAGCCATGAAAAGTGTTTTGGTATTGCAAACTGGGCAAAAAATGGATAAACATCTTATTCTTGGTTATTATAAGCATTTGTTAAAATTACCTCAACGGTTTTTCGATACGATGAAAGTAGGAGAAATTATTTCAAGGGTAAACGATGCCGTCAAAATAAGAACATTCATCAATGATGTCTCCATACAGATTTTTGTCAATATTTTCATTATCATTTTCTCGTTTGCCCTGATGTTTACGTATTACTGGAAATTAGCATTAATTACAGCATTAGTCATTCCTTTCTATTTTTTAGTGTATTGGATCACCAATAAACTGAATAAAAAAGCAGAAAGAAAATTAATGGAAGAAAGTGCCGAATTGGAATCCCATTTGGTGGAATCTATCACTTCTGTAAAGACTATTAAACAATTTGGGGTAGAAACTTTTGCCAATAATAAAACTGATAATGCTTTTTCAAAATTATTAAAGACTATTTACTCTTCTGTAATGAATGCTTTGTTTTCAGGAAATTCCTCTGAATTTCTATCAAGAATTTTCACCATTGTATTACTTTGGGCTGGTTCTGGCTATGTTATTGATAGAGTAATTACTCCAGGAGAATTATTATCTTTTTATGCTTTGATCGGATATTTCACAAGTCCGGTTTCGCAATTAATTGGAATGAACAAAACCATTCAGAATGCTTTAATAGCCGCCGACCGTCTTTTTGAAATCATGGACTTGGAGCGTGAGGAAAATACCGAAAAGCTAGATCTCGCAAAAGAAAATGTTGGAGATATACAGTTTAAAGACATAAGCTTTAGCTATGGGAGCAGAACCGAAGTTTTTACGAATTTTAATTGTCTTATAAAAAAAGGAGAAACTACAGCTATTGTTGGAGAAAGTGGCAGTGGTAAAACGACATTAGCCTCTTTAATCCAAAATTTATATTCGCTTAAAACGGGTAAAATTATGATCGGAGATTATGACGTTAATTATATTTCCAATTATTCTTTAAGAAATTTAGTATCTGTTGTTCCGCAGCAGATCGATCTTTTTTCAGGGAACGTTATTGAAAATATTGCTTTAGGTGAAGATTTTCCGGATATACAAAGAATTTTAAGTATTACTAAAAATCTGGGAATAATAAATTTTGTAGAAAAACTCCCAAATGGTTTTCAAACTTATTTAGGAGAAAACGGAGCTTTGCTTTCCGGTGGACAAAAGCAAAGAATTGCCATTGCAAGAGCTTTATATAAAAATCCCGAAATTTTAATCTTGGATGAAGCTACTTCTTCATTAGATACTGAATCAGAATTGGTCATTCAAAATACTTTACAGGAATTTAGAAATCAGGGCAAAACAATGATTGTTATCGCTCACCGATTGAGTACCATCGCTAACTCTGATACTATTCTTGTCATGAAAGAGGGGCAGATTATTGAACAAGGCAGTCATTTAGAACTTCTCAATACAAATTCTGTTTATAAATCTATGTGGGAAAAACAGGGTGCTAGATTAGATTATTAAAACAAATATTATGATTGATTTTATGCTTATTATATTTTTAGCTATTGTGGAGTTTTTAGATAGAATTTTATAAATATCATTTGTAATACAATAGTCAAGGTAATTTGTAAAATAATAAAAACAAAAAGGTCCCCCAATAAAAAATCAGGAGACTAAAAAAACACAAATGATGAAAAAAAAATTATTTCGTAGAGGTAAATATATCACATAATTTCAGAATTCCAAAACCTCATCGTCCTAACTTCCGTTTCCTTGTCTATTCCAGAATTCCTCCAGATTGTTGGTTGTTTTCCTGATCTCCAAACTTCAATAAAAGCAATAAAGCTCCGGCAATTTTGGAATCTTAAAAAACTCATCCAAAAACAGGAAAAGAAATTTTATTTCTCTCTGCTGTTTTTCTCACAAATCACATCCATTTCATGACCGAGTTTTTGGAATCCACTCTATTGAGATTAGGATTTCTTAAAAAAACAGAGGTTTCCATTTTTACTATGAAAAGTAATTTTTACCTGGGAAAAATTTAAGGAACTGAAGATTATCTAAAGCAGAACCCTACAATCTGCTTACCTCACAAGTTTCTGAACTGTTAGCTTAGGTAGAGCATCCTACTTTTAATCAAATTAATTTTTAATAGTATAAGTATAAAAGGTTTTCTATTTTTACCCTTTATAATTCATATACAACAGATATTAATTAATTTATTTATTAAAAGTTCCTGCCTATGAAGCTCTCCGAAGATATAGAAGATCAATACCTGAAAGAGGTTCTTTACAATAATTCCCTAAACAATCTTCCGAATGAAGAATGGAAGATGATTGAAGGTTTTGAGAATTATGAAATCTCTAATTACGGGAGGGTGAAGAGTCTCAAACGCATTACCGTCACACTACGCAGTAAACGTGAAGAGCCTGAAAAGATTATGAAGCTGTTTTTTACGAAGTACTCTAATAAATATCTTGAACGTAGTTATTACAATATTTTCTGCTCATTATCATTAGAAGGAATAAAGCACCGAAAATCGATAGCCCGTTTAGTATATTATCATTTTGTAAAAAAGTATGATATGGATAACCGATCTGTTGTTATCTCCTATAAAGACAGCAATAGTTTCCATCTTCATTATAGCAATCTGGAACTGCTATCCATTAGTGAACAACGTTATAAAATGTTCAGTAAAGACAGAGCTAAAAGCTGGAAAAGTGATTCTAAGCAGCCTATTAGCCAATACACTATTGAAGGTGATTTTGTAGCAGATCATGAAAGTATTTATGCTGTCGAGAAAGCGCTTGGGCTTAATAGTGGAGGCATCTTGTATGTATTAAGGAACAAGAGTTTTACGGCAGGTGGGTTTCGATGGTTTTATAAAGAGTACCAACCTGAAAAGGAAGATTTTATATTTTCCTCAAAAAACAGGAAAAGGTCAACAAGGACAGATGATGTTCTTAATATAAACCTTTGGATGAGACTGGGCAAGCCATTAATTGATGAAAATAACCCACCTGCCTGCATGAACCTTTCACTCAATGATCTTCCCGGTGAAAACTGGAAGCCTGTCCCTGATTTTGAAGAGACATATCTTGTTTCAAATAAAGGGAGAGTTAAGCGATTGAGCGGATGGGTCGCCGGGAAAAGTAAGACGTATTTGGGCGAACAGATTATGAGGCTTAAATGTGATTCTAAACCTAATAATAAAGATATAATTCGTTTCTCTGTCTCTCTAAGGAAAGGTCAAGAAAAGAGGTTTCAATTATCCCTCAACCGATTGCTTTATTGCTGTTTTATAAAGCCGTTTGATGTGAATGATAAAACAATTGTAGTTAACAACCAAAGCCAGCCAATGTGGGACATTGACCTGTCGAAGCTTTCTTTATGCTCTTTGAGTTCTGTACTCAAGGGAAAGAAAAAGATCAGGACAAAAAAGGAAAGATAATTTTTTGATTTTTATATTAAGCAATACGAGATTTTGTTTTACTTTTTAGCTGCTTTTTTAGAGAGAGCATATCTTCACTAATTTTTTTATCCTGAATTTTGGCATAATGCTGGGTCATTCTTATATTGGTGTGACCGAACATTTTGCTGACAGTTTCCAATGGTACACCATTGTTAAGGGTAACCGTTGTAGCAAAAGTATGTCTTGCCGTATGAAAAGTAATATCAAAATCAATTTCACATAAATCACCGATCTCCTTTAAATATTCATTCATTTTTTGATTGCTTAATACCGGTAAAACTATATTTTAATTCACACATTTTCGGTGATCCTCATACCTTTTCAAAATCTCCTGTGCTTCTGCTAACAGGGGAATACTTGCTTCAATCTTTGTTTTAGCCCTTTTGGTCTTTATCCATAATCCGCCGTCAATCCCTCTGGTAATTTTATATCCTGTAAGATTCTTAACATCGATATAAGCTAGACCTGTAAAGCAGCAGAACACAAAAATGTCACGAACAATTCTCAAACGTTCAGAAATAAATTTCTTACCCTGAATTCTTTTCAATTCTAAATCGGTTAAGAATCTTACATCTACATTTACTATTTTAGATTTATAGTTTGCAAAAGGATTTTTGTTCATCCATTCATTGCCAAGACAGATATTAATAATTTTTTGAAAATTTTTGATGTACTTTACAGCAGAATTATTGGAACAGTTTCTTACCGTCCTCAAATAAAATTCATAATCCGCAACAAATCCGGAATTAATATGACGGACATCAATGTCACCAATATTAAATTTCCATTTCATGAATGCCTGAGTATGTCGTAATGAAGTTTCATATCTTTCCCATGTTCCTTTAGAAAACTCTTTTCCTATAAGTTCCTTCATTTTTGAATTATGGTCTTTAAAAACCTCAATGAGTGTGAACTTTCTTTCTTCAATTCCTAAATATTTATTCCGTAGACTTTCGCAGGTTATTTCTTTCCCTTCACTGAATAAACTAGTATAACATTCAAATAATTTTGACCGTATTCCTTCCAAAAAAGAATTTAACGGCTTAGCATGAGGAGTATTGCCTGCAATTTTTCCTGATTTAATACTCCATTATGAGGTTTTAATCATCTGTCCTGTCGAGATTTCTGTTCTTTTGCCGGAAATAGTAATCCGCAAATAGATCGTAGAAATTGTAGAATTGTTTTTGACTTTTTTTGCATAGAAAAGCACATTGTAAGTTTCCATAACTTTAGATTTTTAAGATTAGTAATGTATTTGCGAATCTTAAAACCTACAAGATGTTCAATCGATGAACAGGCTCTTTACTTGTTATTCGGTGAGTAGAAAATGACACTTCCGGCTACTCACCGAATGACTCACTTTCGTTTTGTATTTCTTTGATACATTTTGCTCACTCCAAACAACAAAAAATCCTTTAAACACTAAGATTTAAAGGATTTTGATTTTATTTGTTTCTCCAACTTGCGGAGAGAGAGGGATTCGAACCCCCGGACCTGTTACAGTCAATAGTTTTCAAGACTATCGCAATCGACCACTCTGCCATCTCTCCATAAACTCCGGTAGTACCGTTGTTTTTCAGTGGTGCAAATATAGAAAGTTTTTTAATATTGACAAAATATTTTTTCAATAAAATTATTTTTTTTAGATTCAATAAGCATTCAACTCACTTAAAAATCAAAAATAAAGTATATTAAAATCTAAATACCAATCATTTAAAATCAAAGAGAACTTCCCGATGTGTTACTATGTTTTTTAAGAAATATTTTTTAATCCTAGTAATATTCCTTAGTAATCTCTCCTTTGAATTCCCGTTTACTGATCCGGATCAAACATCTGTTCACCAATTGCTCTTATCACCTTTTACTTTCAATGAAAATTATCCATTTTTCAAAAAAAACTTACTCTATTTTCATGGTTGATCAATATTATATCCGTTCTTTCTGAAGCTCTAAAACTTTTTTTAGATAAACATCAGTCTGGTCTAAAAATTCCTGATCAGTCTGGTGAACTTCAATATGAGGAATAATCCCCTGTCCTTTATGCTGATCCGGAAGGTTTTGGGCATCCTGAATGACATGAACAATGGAAAAACCTGTCTGTATACCGGTATTGGGAAGTTCATAAACTAAGGGAAGGTGCCCGTTGTGCTCATAATACCCTCCAACTGTTTCTTTTCCAATGACCACTGCATTGGTATATGACTTAATCAGGGAAGCCAGGTGCGAAGCTGCGGAAGCTACACGTTGATCTACCAGCAGATAAAGCTGTCCTTTAAAGGTTTTTTGATTAGGAAGAATCAGCGGATTTTTATCATCAGTCCAATAATATTTATCCTGAACCTGTTTAGGATAAAGCTGTTTAAGATAAGTATTCAATCCGTATTTATCTTTTACGCCATTGGATAGGAAAAGGGAAATAATCACCAGCTTTTCGTCTAATGGAACCTCATTAAATTTTGTATAAGCATAATGGCTGTCACGGAAAGGCCTTTGTGTAAGGTAAGAAAAGACTTTTTCATAAAGCGCTCCTGTTCCACCTGTATTTCCTCTTAAATCGACAATGAGATTCTTCACCTTTTCCTGCTCTAGTGTATTTATCATCTGATCAAGAAAAGCACTAAATCTGGTATATGCAGGATCTTCCTTGCCTGTTGCAAAGTCAAAGCCTCTTACAGATAACCGGTATATCCCCTCTCCTTCTTTATTAAAACTGTATTTTTCTGCCATCAGCTTCTTATCGAAAGAAAGTGAATGCCGTGAATCCTGTAGTTTTCTGAAACTCTCCAATGATATCCCAGGCAGGGAAACATTATTTATCTTTCCATTCCACCGATAGCTGATTTCATAATTTTTGTGAGTTCCAAATTCCATGTAAAATTTATCAATCATTCCCCTTTCAAATCCTGCTGTTTCTCTATAGGGCATTGAAAATCCGTCGGAAAAATAGTATTGAGAAAAGCGGTTGATCATCTCTTTTGCCGGAATACCATTCACAGACAGTACCTCAGCGCCAAGAGGCACCGCAACCTCCTTAGAATCCTGCAGCAGCCGTCCGTCAATATTCGTTAATGTAAAAGGAAGATACTCCGGCTTCTGGGTCATATAATAAGAAGCATGATTGGGCAGATCAGTATAGTTATGACAGCTGCCTTCAAATCCTGTGACTTTAGCAATCACCTTGTAAAAATCAAAGATATTTTTACAGTTTTCAGCTTCCTTCTCTGCCTGCTGATAAATGCTGTCAATCTGTTTTTTAGCCCTGTAAACATATAGTCCTGAATTTGCTTTTTCTCTTATAGAACGGAAAGTATGCAGGTCTTCCACAAACTGACCAGCACTTAACTGATCTTTTAAAACCTGAACATTTTTAGATTCTGTAATAGTAACTTTAGCAGGTTTACTCTTTTCTAAATAAGACTTAGCCCAGATTTTAAGTCCATATATTTTACCTTTCTCAGGGGTAAAATATAACCTTTCCACACTTTTTATTCCTCTCGAATCATCCTGATCTTTTACTTTTTTTCCATCCATAAATAGTGCTAAAGCCAGATTGGCATCAGGCGAATGAACAGAAATCCAGACAGATTTATCAGACTGAGGTGAGTATTTCAGGGTATCACCCGGTTTCAGGTATGTATTGGTTTGAGCATAAGCAGAATTTACCACTAATAAAAAAGGAATAATGAAAGGTTTGACCATTGTTATTTTTTAAAGGGCTAATATATACAAATTACGGCAGCCGGTTTAACAGGTAGAAATGTTTTACTTCTTACATTTGAACGCTTACTCCCCATACTTCTTCTGCAGAAAGTCCATAGATCTGAGGTGTCTTTACATCAGGCAGATTGAGGTATATGTATATTTCTGCTCTGTGATGAATTTCATGTTCTATCATTGCACGAAGCCATTTCCAAGTTGAAATTTCACTATTGGCAGGTGTTAAACATTTCCGGTAAAGATCTTCATTGGACAAATTATTAATTATTTCCAGTGTTTGTCTGTGCATTTCATTAAAAAAATCACGGTATTTTCATAACCGTCTGCCAGGTCTCTTCTACATCCCTGATAACCACTTTTTCTTCCTGAAATGGTTTCGCAATACCTATAGCGTTCAATGGTGGCAATATGTCTGATCTGATCTCCAATGGTAAATTTCCGGGTTTAGAGGAAAAATCTACATGTACAGGAGATACTGATTCAATGATTCTGCTTGTTCCTTCTCTGGTTTTCCCACCGTAATCAACAAATGATTTCACAGATTTTATTTCCATTGGTTAAGCCTTTAATCAAATTAACAGTCCGTTTTATCATTTGAAGATAAGAAATCCTGAAAAAGAAGATTATAATTTCTGATATAAATTATTCAAAACATCAAAAAAGCGTTTAATAACTAATCACTAAATTTGGAAAATTATTAAATATCTGATATTTTAGTAAAAAAAACAATAATGATGAAAATTTGGCTTTCTTTATTGATTGCTATTCTGAGTTTCAAAAATATATCCGCTCAGTCTGCAAAAATTGACCCCGAGAAACTGCTTGAATATTATGAAAACCAGCGCTATGAAGATGCTGCCAAGTACCTTCAAAGTATATACAATGAGAATACAAAGGATATAAAGGCGCTCAGCCAAATTGCTTATTGTAATCTGATGGCAGGGAAACTTCCTGAAGCTGAAAAAAGCTATCTGAAAATCAACAGTCTGCAGCCTAACAATTTATCTGCCTTATTCAGTCTTACCAGCATCAATTCCAGACGGGGTAATGCTTCCAAAGCAAAATCTTATCTTCATCAGATTATTCAGTTAGACAGCCTCAATTTCAGTGCTTATAAACAGCTTGCAGCTTATGAAGATGTTCCTGATGTAAAACTTAAATTTCTCAAAAAAGCCAATACACTGAAGACTGCAGATCCTGATGTAGCGTATGATCTTTCTATGGTTTACCGGGAGCTTAAAGAATATCAACAGGCATATGATATTTTAAAAACAGCTATTTCTGCAGATCCTGAAAACTTTATTCTACAGCAGGCTCAATTACCTTTATCCAATCAGCTAGGCAAGTATCAGGAAGTGATCGAGACCGGCGAAAAATTGTTGAAAATCAATGCTGACGTCAACGTTATGAATGATACAGGACAGGCCTATTTCTATGTAAAAGATTATCAGAAATGCATTAATCTGTATAAAGTTCTTGAAGATCTGGGGATTCAGAATGAGGGAACATTGTATTATATGGCTTTGAGCTATCGTGAACTAAAGGATTATGATAAGGCTGCAATCTATGCTCAAAAAACCATTGATGAAGCGATTTCAGATCATACTCCACTTTATTATGCTGCGCTGGCAGGTATTTATGAAGCAAAAAGCCGGTACAGTGATGCACTGGCAGCTTATAAAAGAGGACTTAGTTTCGGACAGAGCAATATGATCTGTTACCGTTTAGCCCTTCTATATGACCTTAATCTAAAACAGCCTAAAAATGCGGTGGTCTATTATCAGTTGTATCTCAAAAACAAACCTGACCAGGAAAGAGAAAAGGAACAGATTATATATGCCAGAGAGAGAATGACTGCTTTAGCGCAAACTAAATAGACACCATATCAGGAACATTCTTTATTAGTTTTATAAAACGTTAAACTCCATATATTATATCCAGCCAACTTTCTTCCTCCAAATATTATATCCTTTATCTTTCGCCTCAATTTCCGGAATATTTTCCGGAGTCGGGATCCAATTAATTTTTTCCTGGGATAATGGCAGCAGATTGACCTTTTCGCGCTCCTTATTAAGGTTGTCTTTATCTTCAACAGGATAAATTCCTTCAGGAATAATTTGTGTTCCGTATTTTTGGGGTTTACTTTGGAATACCTGAATGCGGTCATACAAATAGGCTGTGTTCCTGGCATCCACATCATTACTGTTTTCTTCCATCATCTTATAACACTGTTTCATAAAATCAGGCTCCCCAATGGAATGCTGTACAATCAGCCATGCAGCATTACTTGCATTTTCACCTACTTTTGAAATGGTTGGAAACCCGATTTCTGCGATAATTTCACGCAGCCTTTTTGCATTATCTGTATGAACTTTTTCCATTTCGGGATGATAACCGGCTGACAGCTTTCCTTCAGCTAATAACTGCTGTCTTATGGCTAAATCTTTATCTGCCAGTTTCAGCAATTCTTTGGCGAAACTCTCATTCATTGTTATAGTTTTTTTATAAGATATTTGGGAGATTCTGTATAACCCTGCCTATAATAAAATTGATGAGCTTTTTCTCTTTTGCCGTTACAGTGTACTTCTATACGATCACACTTTCGCGTTCGCGCTATTTTCTCACAATATTCTTCCAACTGTTTTCCAAGTCCTGAACTTCTGAAATTTTCATCAACCGAGAAATAGCTGATTCGGGCAAAATCTCCTTTAAGCGCAATCTGTGGAATAATATGAATAGATATAAATGCGGTCACTTTTCCTTCGGAATTTTCCACTACTGTTAAGTATTCATCGGGATCATTTAAAAGATTTTTAATTTTTTGAGCAATAAATTCCCCTATATCAGGATATCCAAGCTGATCCAGTAAAACTGCAACAGCATTCTGATCTTCTTTTTTCATTTTCCTGATATTCATTATTTTATATATTTTAGACAACCGAAGTTACAAAAACATTTGATTCACTTTGATAGTTTCAAGAATAAAATCTGCTCTTTTTTCTACTGTACCTTTAGGGACTTCAATAACATGATAATCGTAGGCCAGATAGATTTCCTTGATACAGTAAAAAGTGGATACAGCTACCTCAAAAGTTTGTTTTCGTTCCTGATCGTTTTCATAAATTTCTTTCCAGGGCGGAAGAATAAAAACATTTTTATGATAGATCATTTCAGCAGATTTGATTTGCATTTCTTCAGAAACAGGTATATTTTCCAGTTTAAGATATCCTAAGGTATCTAATATTCCCCGGTCAAAGAATATGATTTTAGAATCAGCCCCTGAGCTTATCTCCTGAAATCTTTCTAAAGAAGCATTGAACATCAATTCTGCAAAATACTTTTTATTGAGCCAGGGAAGCCCGTTTCCATTCACAGCGATCTGTTCTTTGATAATTCTACGGCCTTCTTCAGGAACTGTCTGAAATCCCCGCCTCTGTAATTCATCCAGCAAAGCTGTTTTCCCGGCACCGGGGCCGCCAGTGATGATACATAGTTTTTTCATTAAGTTTAAATAATATTTGGAATAAGTACAACTTCAAGTCAATCAGAAGTATTATCCTCTTTTCAATCGTGATGTTACATCTACTGTGAAAGGACCTTTATTTCAAATTTTACTGATATTACAAATTAAGGATTTGTTTTATTTGTTCTTTTTCCAGCTTTTTCAATAGAATACTTTTTAAATTATAATCCGTATCCAGTCCAAGGGATAGATGTTCATCTGCATCATGAAATGTCAATGCATTGACATCAGCTTTGCCAAAGAAGACCAAAATATTCTGACACTGAACATCAAATAAGATTTGAGTGGTATGATATGTTCTTTGGGCAGTCTTATTATCATGTAAACAAAACTGATAGCTACCTTCAGCAGCATGAATATTTTCCATGAAGTTTTCAGGTATAATATTTTTCCCATTAACAGATACAAAGGTAATATTGACAAGGCTTTTTGATACTTTATCAAACTTAAATGTGATAAAATTTCCCGTTTCCCCGTCATAATTATCTATTGTAATACCTTCCTGATAAACAGAATACGCATCAAAAATTATTTCAAGCGGTATTCTGCCCGTATCTTCATAAAAATGATAGATCAGAGAAACATCCTTTAGATTTTCATCAGGTATAATTGATAGATTAATCATTAGTTTTTTTTTTAGGGCAGTGTATCCTGCAAGGCAGATTACCCTGATAAATTTGTACTTTTTAACAATAATTTCACCAGCGCCGTTATTTTAAATTACCATTTTCAAAGTGAAAATATTCCAGTGAAGCAAAGGTAAACTTCTGTATAAATTTTGATTCTTTTTGGTTTTTTGTCCGAATCGTAAAAAAGCCTTCCTGAATTGTACAATCATAAAATCCTTTATCTACAGGATATTTATTCAATATTCCGCTTAATGATTTTTTTATCTGTGGTTCAGCATCTGCGGATGTGTAAAAATACCCGCTGGAAAATTTGCACCTTCACCTGCAAAAATATACACTGCATTTTTAATTTGATAAAAATAATAAATTAATCGTTTCCAGATATATGATCAATGAAATATATACAGAACTGAATATTATTCCTGCATGATTTTCTTCATTTCATCAAATTCCTGTTCAATGATCATGTCAGGTTTGTAGGTAAACAAGGAAACGACAATATTGGCTAATAAAGAGAGCGTAAATCCAGGAATTATTTCATACCAGTCTTTCAGCGGATGCTGAAGGTAAACCCAGGCCAATACTGTTACTCCTCCTACAAGCATTCCGGAAAGACCTCCCTGCCAGGTTGTTTTCTTCCATAGAAGTGACAGTAAAATAAGGGGTCCGAATGCTGAACCAAAACCAGCCCAGGCATTTCCAACCAGATTAAGTATACTGTCTTTAGGGTCCAGCGACAGAAGCCCTGCAATAATTGCTACCAGTAAAACAGAAAGTCTGCTGGCTATCAAAAGTTGTTTTGGAGTTGCTTTTTTATTCAGAAAAGCTTTATAAATATCTTCTGTTAATGAACTTGACGTTACCAGTAACTGAGATGAAATTGTACTCATTACAGCCGCAAGAATCGCTGTAAGCAGAAATCCTGCTATAAACGGATGGAATAATATTCGGGAAAAATAAATGAATATTGTTTCTGCCTCGGTCTTTGATCCATCAAATTTCAACATGGTTTCCACATCAAATTTCTGCAGATAAGCAATCCCTATCAAACCTATGGCTAATGCTCCGGCAACGGTAAAGATCATCCATGTAATACCTATTCGTCTTGCTTTTACAAGATCTTTAGGTTTATCAATCGCCATAAAACGGACTAAAATATGAGGCTGACCACAATAGCCAAGACCCCACGCCAACAAAGATGCAATACTTACGGTAGTTGTCCCTCTGAATAAATCAAGATATTTCGGATCTTTAGTTTCAATCAACGAAAGCGTTTCACCAACACTTCCAATTTGGATAACCGCTACAATTGGTACAATCACCAATGCCAGCACCATAATGGTTCCCTGTACAAAATCTGTAAGGCTCACAGCAAGAAATCCTCCTAAAAATGTATATAAAACAACCACCACACTTGTTAAAAGTAAACCTACGGTGTAATCCATCCCAAAGGCCGATTCAAATAATTTTCCACCGGACACCATCCCTGCTGAAGTGTAAAGGGTGAAAAACACCAGAATAAAAATGGATGAGGTGATCTTGAGAAGATGGTTTTTATTTTTGAATCTGTTTTCAAAAAAAACAGGTAGCGTAATAGCATTCTGAGCTACTTCTGTATAAATTCTGAGTCTCGGTGCAACAATTATGTAATTGAGATAAGCCCCAATCGTTAAGCCAATAGCGATCCATGCACTGGAAATACCCGACAGATACATGGCTCCGGGAACTCCCATCAGCAGCCATCCGCTCATATCAGCAGCACCGGCAGACAATGCCGTTACCGCAGGGCCCATTTTCCGCCCACCTATTAAAAATTCTTCAGAATTGCTTGTTGATTTTCTATAAGAATATATGCCTATACCTATCATTAGCAACAGGTACAGTCCCACAGAAACCGCTTCATATACTTGCATATTATTTTTTATGAAGCCGAATATAATGATTTTCCGGGTCAGCCGCAAAAGCTGATACAACGTTTTTTGAACCGCAAATGTATGAACACTTTTATCCCTTTATTAGTGGATGATAATATAGATATTTCATAAAAACTGGATCTGTTTATTTTTGTTCATAAAAGCAAAGGTTGTTTTTATTTTATAAGCTTCTGAGCTCTTTTCAGGTTATCTGAAGCCTGCAGGATCTTATTTTTCAATATTGGATTATAATTCGGATTTTGTAATAAAAACTGGTTGACCATATCCAGAGCTTTTGGGTTTTGGTAAGCTCCTAATGTGGAACGGAGCCAGTTATCCGGGAAGAAGATATCTCCCGTTTTTTGAATCTCCTGCAGCAGCTCTAAAGTCTTTGGAACGTAATTAACAGAAGTCTTCTGTCTCAAAGGATGATGCAGATAAGTAAGAGAGGCACCCACTGCAGACTCATTGGATCTGTTTTGTTTTTCTGAAAGACCATTAAAAAATTCATCACGGATATCTTTGTCCGAAGAAGCTGCTTTCATAATGATTTTAAAGCGATTTATCCTGTCCGGGTTTTTTATTCTCGTTAACTGTTCCTGTAGCAAAGAATTGTTATCATTATTCCGAAGTGATAAAGCAAGCGCTAGATTGGTAAAGTCTTCATCATTGAGAGATACATCTTGTGGCGGAGTCTGGGATTTCCAGATCGCATATAGGTTGTCATATGCCTTTGAGGATTGAAAAATCCCCTGATAGCAATCGAATAAAATTTTCTTATTATTTTTTGCTGTCTGTACCTGTAATGCTTTCCATACTGTATTTTCCAGGTTTTCAGAAACTTCAGTTCTTTTATTTTCTGGTAAAAAGCTCCAGTATACTGCAGAAATATAACCGGTAATAAGACGGAGATTCAGTTCTGAAGTTTCATTTTGCAGCTGTCCGGTAAAGAAGTCCAATAGTTCCTGGGCTGATGCTCCTGTACCGCCCAACATATTTTCGTATAAAGAAATGTAAGCACTGGCACGGTTTATCGGATCCTTTACTATAGAAAATTCAGACATTGCAGATTTATCAATCCCGAATACCCCATATCCAATCCCTGAAGAATTCTGCAGGACGAACAAAGGTTTGCTCTTTCCTTTTAATTCCAGAATTTCCTTCTGCGCTCCTGATAATTTAACATCAACTTTCTCGACTGTTCCAAGGTAAAATAAACTTATCTGAAACTCCTGTGGCCACACTTTCTGCTCTTTTCCATATTCTGGATGCTGGGAAACGGTAAATGTTTCTATCTTGTCACCTTTATATTTTATGTTGTAATCCACAACAGGTCTACCCGGATCATTAACCCAGACTTTGTTCCAGTTTTGCAAATCCTCCTTAGTATGCTTATCAAGAATATCAATCAGATCCGGCCAGGTTGCATTGCTGTAAGCATATTTTTTAAGATATTCTTCAATTCCTTTTCGGAAATCTTCTTCACCAATCAATAATTCCAGCTGGCGCATCATAATGGGGGCTTTATTGTAAATGATAGGCCCATACATCATCCCTGCATTTTGAAGGTTATCCAGAACCTGTCTGATCGGGTTCGCTCCCAAAGTACGGTCTACAGAATAGGCCGCAGGAAAATGGGTGGTTAAAAATTTAAGATCATAAACTGCTTTGTCCGAAGCCGCTCCTGTACTTTTATCGGCCATAAAGTTTGCAAAAACCTCTTTCATCCAAACATCATTAAACCAATCCATCGTAACCATATCTCCGAACCAGAGATGGGCAACTTCATGAGCAATAAGGTTTGAACGGTTATTGAGTTGGCTTTGTGTAGCACTTTTATCTAAAAACAGGGTTGAATTCTGAAATAAGATAGCACCTGGGTGTTCCATTCCTCCAAACTGAAAATCCGGTACCGCAACCATTCCATGTTTTTGGAAAGGATGCGGAATATGGGTCCATTTTGTAAAATAATCCAGTGAATTCCGGTAGAGGGTAAAAATAGAATCCATGCTGTTTTTTATTTTCACAGAATCTGTTTCACGGTATAAGAGTTTAGAATCCTGTTGATCTATTTTTTCTGTAAAGGTTTTAAAATCTCCTGCAGCAAAAGAAAACAGATAAGTAGGAATTACATCTGACTCCTTAAAATGGAGGATTTTTTTCCCTTGTTGTAAGGTTGTATTTTCAAGTTCTCCGTTAGCGATGGCACTCCATTTTTCAGGAATTGTTAATGTTAAAGAATAATTAGCTTTCAGATTAGGCTGATCAAAACACGGGAACATGGTTCTTGCACGATCCGGTACAAATAAAGTATAGAGATAGCCGTCACGTCTGTTTAATGCAGAATTTCCGGCAAGAAAAGTAAAATTGATCTGATTAAATCCTGATTTCAGGTATTTTGCATCAATAATGATATGTTCGTTTTCCAAAACCGGTGGAGTCGTCTGCCCGTTTACAGATACAGATATCAACGAGGCTGCTTCTTCTTTAAAATCGATTAATAAAGGTGCTTCGTTTTGTTTTTTATAATGGAAAGAAAGAACTTCTGCCCCTGATATTCTTTCTGATTTATTTTCAGGAATTTGCAGGTTAAGTTCATATTTAACAGTGCTTAATGTAGTTTTTCTCAACTGAGCCAATTCGTGTGACACTCCCGTTTCCGGTTTGGTCTGGAATTTTGTCTGTGCAAAATAACCACTGCTGAAAATAACAAAAGATAATGCTAGTACACCTGTTTTCATAGATCAAATATAAGAATTGAAAATGGAAATGGCATGTTTAATGCAAAGAGGAAACTTACATCAGTAATACTATATGGTAAGACCTAAAGATCTTCTTCAAAGAACTTTTCAAACTCGTTATCAAAAGAATTATCCATTTTATTTAATTCTTCAGATTATTTAGTCTTTAAAAGTTTAATTAAAAAGAAAATCCCAACGCTCAGCATGTGGATTCCCATGACAAGCAGCAGATAAAACCACCATACAAGACTCATCCCACCTCCACTTTTGAAAAATAAATTATAATACAAAAACGTACTGTACAACAAGAATACAACACTATTAATAACTCCAAAAAGTCTATTGACCTTAAAGGAAACAATAATAAACAGCAGGCAAATTATTGAAACTGCATATACAAGCTGATTATCATTCATCGTTTATTAATCTTTTCTTCTAAATAATAAGGCAAGTATACAGACAAATATCACATTTTACAAATATTATTTTACGGTTCAAAAACACCTGTTTTTCGGATGCAAAAATAGGAATGAACTGTCTGATATAGCTTTATTAAGCTTATTTGACTTTTAGTAGTTATATTTATTTATATTAGTTCCAAATAATTTAATTTCTTTCTATTTATTTTCATAAATATTTAATACTTTAGCTTAATAATTTAAACGAATGGGAATACTCCTTAAACCTATTGATGTAGTAGATGATATTTCACAAGAAGATTTTCGTGAAAAATATCTAAAGCCATGCAAGCCAGTGGTAATCAAGAATATGGCTAGGAAATGGCCTGCGTACCAAAAATGGACGATGGAGTACATGAAAGAGGTAGTAGGTGATGTTGAAGTGCCTTTATATGACAGTGCCAAAGCAGACCCTGCAGCTCCCATCAATACCCCGACCACCAAAATGAAGTTCGGTGATTATGTAGACCTTATCCAAAGAGAGCCTACAGATCTTAGAATTTTCTTTTTTGATCCTATAAAATTTGCTCCTAAATTATTGGATGAATATGTTCCTCCAAAAAATCTGATGGGAGGATTTTTAGATAAGTACCCAAGTATGTTCTTTGGAGGTAAAGGCTCTGTGACTTTCCTTCATTATGATATTGATATGCCTCATATCTTCCATACTCATTTTAACGGAAGAAAGCATGTTCTTCTTTTTGAATATAAATGGAAAACGCGTCTTTACAAACTTCCTTACGCAACTTATGCATTGGAAGATTATGATATAGCCAATCCTGATTTCGAAAAATTCCCGGCACTTGACGGAATTGAGGGGATTGAATGTTTTCTGGAACATGGGGATACGCTGTTTATGCCAACAGGATGGTGGCACTGGATGAAGTATCTGGACGGTTCTTTCTCTATATCCCTTCGTGCGTGGGACAAAAGCTGGGCTGTAAAGGCACATTCTCTTTGGAATCTTGCCGTTCAGCGTAACTTTGATAACTTCATGAAAGGCCGTTACAAAAAAAGATATATGGACTGGAAGGAAAGAAAAGCCGTTGAGAGAGCCAATATTGCTCTGAAAAAGGGTCTTCCAAAATAAAAAAGAAACGGAAAAAAATATCAGGTGCCTCATCTTAGTAAGATCAGGCACCTTTTTTAATATTCATCAGTTTTTATTTTACAGGCAATCTAAATTTTATTTAAATTGCATCATGAACACATTCTCTTAATACCCCGGTATCTATGTTCGAAAAATTAATTGACAGCTTTGAAAAACTTTGCCTGCAGATTATTATAGAAATTCTGCTGGTACCTGTTACTATTTTTAAATTGTTTCAGGCCCCCCATCGCTGTTATGAATTTTCGGTACATGAAATGGAAAAAGAGGAAACAGAACGGTTTCAGGATTACCTGTCCCCAATCAAGCTTTCTGTGTATACCTCTGTCATTGTTTCTGTATTGTTAATGGATTATAGCAATGAACAGAACTTTATTTCCAGAATCAAAGGACTGAGCATGGTAGAAAAAGCCCTGTTTATATTTCTTTTTAATAATATCACGGCAGTATTATTCAGTGTAATATTACTGGTCTATAAAAAAGAAAAGGTGAACACTTCTGCCTTCCGGACACTTCTGTTTTCTTTTATTTATACTACCGTGTATACTTCTACTCCATTTTTTATATTAATTATTTCAGCGATGTTTTTAGGGAAAACTATCAATGTACAGTCCTATATTGACCACTTTGCAACTGTGCAGACCTACGGAATCAGAGACTATGCATTCCTCGCAGTTTTCTTTACCTTTATTATCATAGGAATTATAGGACTCTTCAAGTTGTTTAAGGCGCTTCATTATATCCTGAAAGAAAACTTCCGCTACCATCCTTATGTTGTGTGGTTCTTTACTTTGCTTTTCTTTCTCGTACAGCTTTATTATACAGGAGGATTTATATAAAGTTCTTTCAGTGATGTACCGAATTCATTTTGAAAATGGATAATTTCAATTCTCAATTATTAGTTCTTAATTTTCAATTAAAAAATTTCTCTCATTTAGTTGTCACATTTTGCCTGATAACTTTGTCTTAAAAGAAATATTATGAAGGAAAATTACAGCAGGCTCCTGACCTATGCCTATAATATTACCGGTTCCTATGAAGATTCTCAGGATCTGGTACAGGATGTCATAGAAAAATATATTTCTTTAGATAAATCTGAAATTAGAAATGAGATTAATTTTCTGATTAAAAGTACGATTAATCATGCCATTAACTTTAAAAACCGGCATCACAAGAAAATGGTCTATGGAGAATGGCTCCCTGAACCTCTCTCTTTTGAAAACGCAGAAAACAAACTGATAAAAGAACAGACAGTCCGCTATACCCTGCTTGTTCTTTTAGAAAAACTGAATGCAAGGGAGCGTGCCGTTTATATACTCAAAGAAGCTTTTGACTATTCTCACAGGGAGATTGCAGAAACTCTTGCAATTTCTGTAGAAAATTCACGGAAGTTATTAAGCCGTGCCTCTAATCAATTGCAGGATATAAAGTATAAGCCGGATAATATCGGTACTGCTTCCGAGACAGAGATTCTTCAGAAATACCAACAGGCACTGAGTGAAGGAAATGCGACTGATATCGAGAAACTGCTTATTGATGATATAAAACTTTCAGCAGATGGTGGAAAACGCGTTCGGGTAATCAAGGCTGTAGAAGTTGGAAAATCGGCTGCAGCTCAGCTTTTAGCCTATGTACAGCAGCAATTTCTTGGCAACAAGCCCTATACTTTCCATATCTTTAATCATCAGCCCGCCATTTGCTTCTGGCAGAAAGACCGTATTTATAACTGTCACATTCTGGATATTGATCCAGAGGGTATGATCCGTGAAATCTATTCTATTGTGGATCCTGAAAAATTAAAAAAACTGCAATAAATGTCACATTTTGAAAAAGCAGTGTGTCTTTAAAGAAAAAAATATGAACACACTACTTAGAATCGACAGCAGCCTTAGAACAGAAAAATCTTACTCCCGTACATTAGGAGATTATTTTATTGAGCAGTGGAAAAGAAAGAACCCAGTTAATACCATTCTGGAAAGAGATCTTACCAGACAGCCTGTTCCTCATATCACCCAACAGACCGTGAATGCCTTCTTTAGTGAAACGCCTGATATGGAAAGCATTTGTTTCTCTGATGAACTGATCAATGAATTGTGTCAGTGTAAAGAACTCCTGATTACCTGCCCGATGTACAACTATGGGATTCCTTCTTCATTAAAAGCCTATTTTGACAGCGTTGTCAGAACGAAGAAAACATTTACAGGTTATAATAGCACCCGCAAAGGATTACTTGAGAATAAAAAGGCATATATCATCTCTTCAATGGGGGGCATTTCTCATGAAGTAAGAAATCCGCTGGAAATTCACATCACACAGCTTTTGAATCATATGGGAGTAACTGACATCTCTTATTTCCCCCTGGATGGTACTGTAGACGAGGCCAGAATAAAAGAAAAAATGATATTGCAACAAACTGAAATTTTAAAACAGCTGACAGCTAATGAGACAAAAGAGTACACCGCAATAATGTGACAAATTGATAATCAGCTTTTGAAAAAGAATATTCCGGACCATGATTGTATAAAAACGCAAAGAATGACTGTAAATCCTGCCATGGCAGGATTTATTTTTTTCCTCAGCTTTACGCCTTCATGAAGAATATGAGTTCAGTAACTACGAACTTACTGAAAAATTTGGCCAGGCTTTCAGGGAATTCCAGTCAGCATTCAAACCATAAAGGCAATTGCCATTGCTGAAACCTGCTTTTATTTCGGCTAAATCTACCCTATATTAACAAATATTAAAAAAACCTTAATTTACACTTCAACTGATTATCCAAACAGACGTTTAATTTTGTTCCAATTTAATCTATTATAAGTAAAGTGAAGAAAATTTTTACCTCTGTTTTGTTTTGTGCTTCTCTATTTTTCTATGCACAAACCGGTAGTGTTACCGGAAACATTAATGACGATGCTAAAATAGCCTTACCTGGGGCTAAAATCTCTCTAAGCCCCGGAAATATCTATACTACTTCTGATGAGCATGGAAATTTCGTTTTCCTGAATGTCCCACCCGGAAATTATACGATGAAGATTGACTATCTGGGCTATGGGACTCGTCAGTATAACGTTGTTGTAGAGCCCGAAAAAAACACCAGCCAAAATATTGTTTTTGATAAAAAAGAGACAAGCATTGGAGAAATCGTGGTTTCCGGAGCTACTTTAAAAAACCAGGCCAGAGCTTTAAACAAGCAGAAAAACAATGCCAATATCACCAACGTAATTTCTTCCGACCAGATAGGGCGTTTTCCTGACGCTAATATTGGAGATGCTTTAAAGCGTGTTCCCGGAATCACGATACAAAATGATCAGGGAGAAGCCAGAAACCTTATTATCAGAGGGCTTGCCCCGAACCTCAACTCTGTAACCCTAAATGGTGACAGAATTCCTTCTGCTGAGGGAGATAACCGGAATGTTCAGATGGATCTTATTCCTTCAGACATGATTTCCACTATTGAAGTGAATAAAACATTAACTCCCGACATGGACGCTGATGCCATTGGAGGATCTGTAAACCTGATCACAAGAGCATCTCCTAACGGGCAAAGAATTTCTGCAACATTAGCCGGAGGTTATAATCCCATCCGGGAGAAGGGAAATTATACAGCAGGTCTGGTATATGGAAACCGTTTTTTAAACAAAAAGCTGGGTGCTGTATTCAGTTTTTCTTATAACAACAATAATTTTGGTTCAGACAATATAGAACCTGTATGGAGCCAGGCTAACGATAAGGCGCAGACGGCCTATATAAGTAAAATGGGAGTCCGTCAGTACAATGAACACCGTATCAGACACAGCTTTGATCTTAATATGGATTATGAATTCAACTCCAAAAACAAGATCTACGCTTCGGCAATGTACAATTTCAGGAATGATAAGGAAAACCGTTTTGCGCTTGGATATAAAATAAAGCCAGTCTATAATGCTGATGAATCAGAGATCACAGACTGGAAAGGCAGCATCACAAGGCAAAATAAGGGTGGAAATTCAGACAATGACAATACGCGTCTTGAAAAACAAAAAGTACAGAACTATGCATTAAGAGGTGAACATTTACTGGGGTCTAAAATAGATCTGGACTGGTCCATGAATTATGCCACCGCCAGCGAAGACAAGCCTCACCAGCGTTATATAGAGTTTGAAAACAGCAAGATGAATTTTTCACAGGACCTTAGTGATCCCAGAAAACCTATGATCAATCTTCTTGCTCCGGATAATCCGGGAAGTTATAAGTTAAGTGATCTTTCAGATGCCAACAGCTTTACGCAAGAAAAAGAATTTGGTGCAAAGGTGAATGTACGCTTTCCCTTTTCTGTGATTGACGGCCAAAAAGGAAGAATCCGTGCCGGCTTGCGTATGCGTTTAAAGAATAAGGAAAGGGAGAATGATTACTACACCTTTACACCTGTCACAAATATGGGGAGCTTACTTTCTGTACCTACAGTATATTTCAATGGCAGCAATTTCCAGGCAGGAAACTATGTTCCGGGAACATTTGTGGATCCGTCTTATTTAGGCGGACTGGATCTTTATAATTCAAATTTATTCAATGGCAAACTAAAACCTTCTAAATTCCTATCAAGCAATTATACTGCAAAAGAGCAGATTTATGCGGGATATATCCGCTGGGATCAGGATTTCAACGATAAGCTTTCCATGATTATGGGAGCCCGTATTGAGACGACCCAAATTGATTACACCGGAAATTATGTAATGAACGAAAGTGATCTGGTAGGAAAGATCAACAATACCAACACTTATACCAATGTACTTCCTAACGTCTCTTTCAAGTATGTTCCTGTTCAGGATCTTGTACTTCGTGCAGCATTTACGACAGCTCTGGCCCGTCCTAATTATTACTCACTGGTTCCTTTCCTTAACGTAATTTCAGAAGACGAAGTCATCTCGGCCGGAAATCCGAATTTAAAAGCTACCTATGCCTACAATTTTGATTTTATGGCAGAAAAGTATTTTAAATCTGTAGGGATTCTTTCCGGAGGTGTTTTTTATAAAAATCTGAATAATTTTATTTATACCTATTCACGAAGAAATTATACGGCAACCGACTTTTCCAACGACTTCGCAGGTCAGTCCAACCCTATTCCCGGAGGAGAAAGCAACTGGAAATTCACTCAGCAGCGTAATGGTGATAATGTAGATATCTATGGTTTTGAAGTCGCTTTACAGAGGCAGATGGATTTTATTCCGGGAGCATTCTGGAAAGGTCTTGGAGTTTATGTCAACTATACCTACACCCATTCAAAGGCAAAAGGAATCACCAATGAAGAAGGGATTGAAAGAACAGATGTAGGATTTCCGGGAGCAGCTCCTCATATGTTCAACGGATCTCTTTCATGGGAGAACAAACGTTTTTCAGCCAGAGTTTCTATGAATTATGCGTCTTATTATATTGATGAATTGGGAGGTAAAGCTTTTGATGACCGCTATTATGACAAGCAGGTTTTTCTGGATGCCAATGCTTCGTATAAAATCACAAGCCAACTGAGAATTTTTGCAGAGGCCAATAATCTGACCAATCAGCCGTTAAGATATTACCAGGGAATTCAAAGCAGAACGGCACAGGCAGAATACTACAGACCGAGATTTACCATGGGTATAAAATTTGATTTTTAAAGAAACATGAAAAAGATAAATTATTACATAGCGGCACTGGCTCTCTTCCCTTTTATTATGAATTGTAAAGGACAGGAACAGTCGGTAGAAAAATTAAAACCAACAGTAATTACAGAAACTGTAGTTCATGATACCGATGATCCGGCAATATGGATCAATCCCACAGATCCTTCCAAAAGTATAATTATCGGTACAGATAAAGATACCAATGGTGGCCTCTATGCTTTTGACCTCAACGGTAAGATCGTTAATAAGGTTTTAGGTCTTAAGCGTCCTAATAATGTTGACATTGAATATGGCTTTGTTTTAAAGGGAAAGAAAACAGACCTTGCTGCTGTTACAGAACGTGAAACCAACAAGGTCAAGCTTTATGCTCTTCCTGAACTGAAGGAAGTAGGTGAATTTTCTGTATTCGACGGAGAGGCTGAACGTGGTCCCATGGGAATTTCAATGTACAAAAACAGTAAGACAGGAGATATTTTCGCTGTTGTGGGAAGAAAATCAGGCCCTAAAGATGGTTACCTGTGGCAATATAAACTTTCTGAAAAAAATGGAAGCATCACCGGAGAAGTTGTCCGTAAGTTTGGAAAATACAGCGGGCTGAAAGAGATTGAAAGCATAGCTGTAGATGATGAAATGGGATATATCTATTATTCTGATGAGCAGTTTGGCGTTCATAAGTATTATGCTGATCCGGCAAAAGGGAATGAAGAGCTTCTGGTTTTCGGAAATAGTGATTTTAAATCTGATGTGGAAGGAATTTCAATCTACCCCACTTCTGAAAAAACGGGATATATTCTGGTTTCCAATCAGCAAAATGATACGTTTAATGTGTATTTAAGAGAGAATCCGGCAAAAGGAAGAATTGCAGAAATTCCTGTTTCTACTCTCGAAAGTGATGGTTCTGAAGTGACTTCTGTTAATTTAGGTCCGAAGTTTCCGAAAGGCGTATTTGTTGCGATGAGCAATGGCAGGGTATTTCATTTTTATGACTGGAGAATTATTGAAAAAAAGATTCAATCTGCGGTAAGAGCAGCTAAAAAGTCAAAATAAATTTTATTTAAACCATTAGGAAAGCTAAGAGATATGCTACAGGCATTGCCAATACAAACCGAAGCAATTTCTTACCGGTCTGACTTTTCTTAATGGTTTAATTTTTTGATCCTACCGGATATGTTTTCTCAGAAACTCTGCAGTAAATGATGTTTTATCCTTTAATAATGCTTCCGGGGTTCCTTCAAACAGTACTTCTCCGCCATACTTTCCGGCACCGGGGCCCATATCAATAATCCAGTCGGCCTGTGCAATAATGTCGAGATTATGTTCTATGACAATCAATGTATTATTCTGATCCACAATAGTATTAAAAAAGGTTAATAATTTCTGTGTATCACTTGGATGAAGCCCGGTACTCGGTTCATCAAGAATAATAGTCTGATGGGTACTTTTCAATTCTTTGGTTAATTTCAGACGCTGTCTTTCACCTCCTGAAAAATGATCCAGCCTCTGCCCCAGGGTAAGATAATCCAACCCCAGCTGAATCAGCAAATCAAAATTTTTGAGAATAGACTGTTCTTTAAAAAAATGACTGGCTTCATAAACGGTCATATCCATAATTTCTACAATTGTTTTTCCGTTGTACAGGTATTTTAATGCTTCAGGAGTGAATCCCGAACCACCACAAACTTCACAAGGCTGCTCAATATTATCCATAAAAGCAAGATCAATTCTCTCCACTCCCAGTCCTTTGCAGTTTTTGCATGCTCCTTCACTATTTCTGCTAAACAGTTTGTCGGAAACATGATTAGACCGGGCAAAAAGTCTGCGTACAATATCTGATATCCCAAGGTAAGTAAGTAAATTAGAACGGGCACTAGCTGCAGACAATGACTGATCTATTATGGTTACATCAGGATAAAAATCCGGTAAAATGCGATTGATTAAGGTGCTTTTCCCTGATCCTGCCACTCCGGTAACCACTGTCATTACCCCGGTCGGAATATGAACCGTCACATTTTTGAGGTTATAGAGACTGGCATTTTTAATTTCCAGATAGCCTAAAGGGCTTTTAAATTTTTGTTTGATAAATGGCCTCTTGGAAAAATATATTCCCGTCTTACTTCCAGACATTTTTAAGTCTTCAAATGTCCCTTCATATACCACTTCCCCTCCATTCCTTCCAGAACCGGGTCCTATATCAATAACCCAGTCTGCCATTTTAATCAGATCGGGGTCATGTTCCACAATTAAAACAGAATTCCCTTTATCCCTGATTTGCTGAATGATAGACGCAATATTTTCCAGATCTTTTGGATGAAGTCCAATACTGGGTTCATCAAAAATGTATAAGAGATCCACTAAACTATTTCCTAGACTGCGTACCATTTTTATCCGCTGAGATTCACCTCCTGAAAGCGAATTTGTATTTCTGTCAAGGGTCAGGTACTGCAGTCCGATGGTCATAATATTCTGAAGTTTTACCGCAAGCTCGCTGATAATTATGTCATATGGATGTGAATCAAGAGAAGTAATAAACTCCAGTAATTCATCAACGGAAAGCGCTGTACAATCGGCTATACTTTTTCCTTTAATTTTACAGGATAATATTTTTTCATTCAATCGCTTTCCTTTACATATCGGACAGGTTCTGGTAATGGCCACATGATTCAGGGCATCTTTTCTTGTTATATTTTCTTTTGAATCTTTTTTCAGAAATGCTTTTTCAATTCTTGGAATAATGCCTTCATACTTTACGGTTTTCCCCCAATCTTTATGAGGATGCTGAGGTTTATGTTCTGCTGCATTTAATAGCATTTCCCATTCTGAAGGGGTAAAATCTTTCAGCTTTTTATCATTATCAAAATAGCCGGATTGGGTGTATCTTGTTAATCTCCAGCCACCAGGTTGAAAGGTAGGAAATAGAACAGCTCCCTCATGTAAAGATTTATTACGGTCAATTAAAGTATTGATATCCAGGGTCTGGATAAAGCCTAACCCTTCACATTCGGGGCACATTCCCTGCGGATTATTGAACGAAAAAACATTGGAATATCCTACAAACGGTTCTCCCATTCTTGAAAACAAAAGCCTTAAAGCAGCAGATACATCCACTGCTGTCCCCACGGTAGATCTTACATTTCCGCCCAGCCTTTTCTGATTGATCATAATAGGAACATTAAGATTTTCAATTTTATCTACATCCGGAAGGCCATAATGCTGCAGCCGGTTTCTTATAAAACTATTCTGAGTTTCATTAATTTGCCGTTGAGCTTCTGCCCCGATAGTCTCAAAAACCAAAGAAGATTTTCCTGAACCTGATACTCCTGTAAAAACTACGATCTTATATTTTGGAATTTTTATGGAAATATTTTTGAGATTATTTTGCCTGGCATTTGTAATTTCTATATTTTTCATTTTTTAAATGATTAACTCTGTAAATTATTAACCAAGTTAAGTATAATTATTATGAAATCTATTGAAAAAGAGTTTTTTAACACATTTACTGATTTTCAGTGTCTCATTCTGGCGCATATGAACAGAGGAGATATTAACGGGGTCACAGCAGCTCATTATAATATCATTGAATTTATTTTGCGGAAAGAGGAAGCAACAGGAACAGAAATTTCATTGGCATTCAATATCAGCCAGGCTGCTATTTCAAAACAGCTGAAGTTCCTGATCAATCATGATTTCATCATTCAGAAACAGGATGAAACCGACCGCAGAAAATTCAACCTCTCTGCCACAGAAAAAGGACGGTTTGTTATAGAAAATTCAGAAACATTCAGGAAAAATATTACGAAGCAGACTGCGGAAATACTAAGCTCTGCAGAACTGGAAAATCTTAATAATCTGCTGGGTAAAGTTTTACATCATATCAAATTCTGATTATGCCTATTCTGGAGAGTACGCTACCCAAAGAGGGATCAGTTCTCCCGCAATGTCAGAAATACTATTTATAAGTTCCAAACAGCCTGTCCCAGATGGATGTGTAAAAACCAAAGTTTTTAGTCTCATCCAAATGATGCAGGTTGTGAAATCTTGTAGTCCCTACAAAAAAACGGTCAAACTGAGCGGGAAAAAACTCTCTGTTCAGATGACCTATAGTTCCCCAAATCAGATTGATCAGTAAATAGACAGAAATTGCAACAACAGAAAAATCATAGCACATTAATACCACCAGCATCATCAACCCAAAACCGACAGTTTCAAATGGATGAA
The DNA here is from genome assembly GCF_057799275.1 of Chryseobacterium sp. 14P4.3.2. Lineage (NCBI taxonomy): Bacteria > Pseudomonadati > Bacteroidota > Flavobacteriia > Flavobacteriales > Weeksellaceae > Chryseobacterium > Chryseobacterium sp. 14P4.3.2. The sequence goes on along the minus strand of NZ_JBYOKO010000018.1, from coordinate 71,294 downwards.
GAACAAAAAGACTCAAATAATTGGTACTTACATGTTCATGATGCTTTCCGTGCAATAGTCTGTATACAAAAGGTAAATGAGCTGCATAATGAAAGAAATACATTAGAAAATCCATCACAAGCAGCAATGCGATTACTTCAAAAACAATAATACCTGCTGAAAGATTACTTCCAGGTTCAAGCCAGCCATTTTTCCATAGAAAAACACCCAGCAGCATCACCAGACTGTTGCAGGCTACTGTAAAAAGGCTGAGATAAAAATCTGATTTTGAAACAGGGTGATTTTTTTCCTGCAATAAATTTTTACGGCATGTTTTATCAATAAATAAATACAGTCCTATTGAAAAGAGATACAACAGGATATTGATTATAAAGCTAAATATAATCCATTGTGGCCATGAAAACTGCCAAAACAGGTTGATATAATCAGAAAGCTCGGTTGTATTAAAATTCATAATTCCGTTATCAGGCAGGTAATACCCCTTCTTTAAAGTTTAAAATTTTAAAATCTGCGATATCAAAGTCTATTGTTTCATCATTATTGGTAAAAACAACGGTCTTCATTCCTGCTTCTTTGGCCGCCCGTAATCCTGAATGACTGTCCTCAATAGCAATACAATGTTCAGGAGATACCCCCAGCTTTTTTGCTGAAGTAAGATATACAGCAGGATGCGGTTTCCCCTGCGCTTCAGATTCTGATGAATGCACGCTGTCAAAAAGTTCCCGAACCTTTAGTTTGTCCAGGACAGCATCGGCAACCTTCAAAGGGGCATTGGTTGCTAGGCCTACCTTATATTCTTTATTTTTAAGATTTTTAATAAATTCCTGTATACCGTTCATGGTACAGTCTTCAGTTTGTATAAATTCGATCACCCTTGATACTACCTGCTGCTCTACATAAGAGACATTCAGGTTTTCCCATGGAAATTTCTCATACCAGAATTTCGTCACCTCTTCGGTTGTCATATACTTGGTCTGTGCAGCCAGCTCATCTGTAACCTGTACGCCATATGATGAAAATACGTCCAGTTCCGCCTTTGCCCAGAACCTTCGGAATCTACAAGAACTCCATCCATATCGAATATTACTGCTTTCAATGCCATCTTGTTTAAATGAAATAGTATATGTAATGAATTATTGACTGATTTTATACACACAGCGCTGTCCACCGGAAATAATGTGATCTACCCTTTCTACTCTATATTCCTTTCCAATCAGTGATTGGAAATTAGATAATTCTGCACGGCAAAAACCCTGGCATTCTGTGGCAGCAGCACATATCGGGCAATGATTTTCGATAAGAAAATATTCTTCACCCTCCTTTTTCCATTCTGCCATATATCCTTCTTTACTACGTACTTCTGTGAGAACTTCCAGACGCTGTTCAAGAGATTTCGTCCTGGAAAGTGCTTTTTCATACCGCTCATGCGTGTTCTTCTCCCGGTCAGTGATCAGAAGCTCCAGTGCATTTTCTCCTAAAAGTTTTTTTACAGACTTCAGAATTTCAACCGTTACTTCTGCATGAGTATCCGGAAACTGAGCCAGTCCCTTTTCAGTAAGCGTATAATAAGTCGTAGGTCTGCCAACACCCTCGCTCTTCACAGACGGCTGGATGAACCCTTCTTCAGCAAGATTCAGTAAATGTTTTCTCGCACCCTCTTTTGTAATAGACAGTTCTGCAGAAATAAGAAGTGATGTAGCCTCTCCCCTCATCTTCAGAAACATCAGGATGCGGTCTGCTGCGGGCTTCTTCATTTGACAATATTTTGGTTGTTTTATTTTTCAACAACAAATATAGTCATTTTCTATAATCTTTAAATTATGAGCGTAAATCAATTATTCACAATGCATTATTTATCATTTCAAACAAACTAATAAAACAACAAATTAGTTGTTTTATATAAATATAGTGTTATCTTTGCGATACATTAATTAAAAAAATAAATACAATGGAACCATTTACACTTCCCCTTTTACCGTATGCTTATGATGCTTTGGAGCCGTTTATAGATAAAGAAACCATGACTATCCACCATCTGCGTCATCACCAGGCTTATATTGATAACTTAAATGCAGCATTAGCACAAACCAATGAAACGCATCCTGATCTTGATTCATTATTGCAAAGAATAAGTGAATATAGTCCTGCAGTAAGAAATAACGGCGGAGGTCATTTCAATCATTCTTTATTCTGGGAAATTCTTTCTCCGCAGCCAAAATTAAATCCTGAAGGCCCTCTTAATGATGCTATTATCTCAACTTTCGGAAATCTTGAAAACCTTAAAGCAGAGATGAAAAAAATAGGTCTTAGCCAGTTCGGTTCCGGATGGGTATGGTTATTTGTAAAATTCAATGGTTCTCTTGCGGTGAGCTCTACTCCCAACCAGGATAATCCCATGATGGACGTTCTTACGATGAGCAGAGGCTTTCCTATTCTTGGGATCGATGTATGGGAACATGCTTATTATCTTCATTATCAAAATAAAAGAGCAGACTATGTGGATTCATTCTGGTCTGTACTGGACTGGTCTTCTGTTGAAAAGAAATACGAAGAAGCACTCTCTAAAGTAAGATAATTAACTACAGTTATGAATCAGGAAACTTTCATCAATAAAGCAAAGACTTCAGGCATTATTGCACTTGATCTTTTAGACTACAGACCTACTACAGAAATTGTGGAACTGGATATCAAAGATTATCTTTTTATGGGAATGATTGTCAAGGAGAAGGAGTTTAAAGCATCCATTGCAGAAGCAGACTTTTCTGTATACAATGAAAAAGCAGTAGGAATCATTTGTTCTACGGAGGCTATTATTCCGCCGTGGGCTTATATGCTGCTAATGGAGAAACTAACTCCCTATGCCGCCTATGCGGATTTAAACAATGCCGAAAAGATTCTGCTTGATCTCTGGAAGCGCCGTCTTATCTATGCGGATATGAAGCATTTTAAAAATCAGAAAGTAGTTGTAAGAGCGGGCACAAGCTATGATCCTTCGCTTTATCTGCTTGCGGCAGGACTTCTGAAACCTCTGGTCAAAAGTCTGATGTATGGTGAAATAGGCTTACCAAAAGTAATTTTTAAAAGATAAAAAAATGAAAGCAATCATATTTAACGGGTCACTGGAAAGAAGAACCGAATCCACATCCGGGCTTATTTCAGGATATTTTGCAGAGCGCCTCAAAATACTGGGAATTCATACTGACATTTTTACCCTAGCTGATTCCGGAATTCCTTTATTTGATGTAACCCTTACCAAAACTCCTTTGGCCGTAGAACGCATGACTCAGTTATTCCGGGATGCTGATGTCCATTTCTGGCTGGCTCCTCTTTACCACGGAAGTATTCCGGGGGTTATGAAAAACTGTCTGGACTGGCTTGAAGTGACAGCTAACAGCTACGAGCCTTATCTTACAGACAAAACAATAGGTTTGGTGTGCTGGGCAGATGGTTTACAGGCTATGCAGGGAATCAATACAATGGATTCTGTTGCCAAATCATTACGGGCATGGCCTCTGCCCTTCAGTGTACCTATTATTAAAAATTCTTTGCTGGACAGTGATCATATAAAAATATCATCTCTTTACGCTGATAAATTTGACAAACTTATCAATATTGCTACCACTAAGAAAATAGAAAAAATTACCATAAACCACTCTTAAAATGATAGAAACGGACATATTGATTATTGAAGCCGGACTTCTAAAAATACGCTGCTGATCCTATGAAGAATGAAATTACCATCACCGTCACAGATCAGGAAGGAAACACGCACGTCCTGATCTGCCCCACAAATATGGGACTCACCTTAAAGGATATGTGTAAAGCCTATGATCTCCCTATGGAAGCGATGTGCGGAGGAATGGCCATGTGTGCCACCTGCCACTGCTATATTCCTGATGATACAAAAGCACTATCTGAAAAAAATGATATTGAAGAAGCCCTTCTTTCTGAACTTTTCAACACCAACGAAAACAGCAGGTTAGCCTGCCAGATCTATCTTACCGCTCAGATGGATGGACTTTCTGTACAAATTGCTTCAGATTAACAGATAAAAGTAAAAGTTTGCACAGTTTATGATGTATATAAATTGTTGAAAATGCTTTAATTAAGTTGAATAGGGATTTCCGCAACAGAACTTGTTAAGAGAAATTCCTTTTACTGGAATCTTAAAATAAAATAATATGGCTATAAAAATAACAGATGCCTGCATCAACTGTGGAGCCTGTGAACCGGAATGCCCCAATTCAGCTATTTATGAGGGGGCTATCGACTGGCGTTGGCAGGACAAAACAAAACTTTCCGGTCATATCACTTTTCCGGATGGCTCTGAAGCAGATGCCAATGCCTTTAATGAGGCGGTATCGGATGATGTTTATTATATCGTATCAGGAAAATGTACGGAGTGTAAAGGTTTTCATGAAGAGCCACAATGTAAAGCGGTATGTCCTGTAGACTGCTGTGTTGATGATCCTGACCATCGGGAAACGGAAGAGGTGCTGCTGAACCGGAAGAACTTCATGCATAATTCTTAAACTTTTTAGGGTATCCGCCACTTAAAATAATGGTGTAACAAGGTCTGAATATTTACTACTAATCGGGAAGCAAAATATCATTAATAATTTTAACACCCTATTATAAATTATGAAACAGATATTATTTTTTCTCACTTTATTACCTGCTTTATTTTCTGCACAGACAGATATCACGGAAATCAAAAAAGAATATATACAGCTTTTGGAAAAGTCCGGTTATGGCAATAATCCGGCAGCCGGCAAGTATTATGAAGTCAATGGTATAAAGATGTATTGTGAAACGTATGGACAGGGGCAGCCTTTACTCCTTATCCATGGAAACGGAGGCTCAATTGTTGATTTTTCTAAACAAATTCCTTTTTTCTCAAAAAATTATAAAGTAATTGTTGCTGACAGCAGAGCACATGGAAAATCAATAGACAGAGGAGATGCTCTTACCTATGAAATGATGGCGGATGATTATGCTGAACTGCTTCAAAAAATGAAGATTGATTCAGCTTTTGTCATTGGCTGGAGTGATGGCGGGATTAATGGTCTGCTGCTAAGCATCAGGCATCCTGAAAAGGTAAAAAAGCTAATTATTACCGGAGCTAATCTGCGTCCGGATTCAACTGCAGTACAGTCAGATGTTTTCAAAAGGGTAAGTTCCAATTATACAAAATTTAAAGATCAGTTTGCTAAAAACAAGAATAAAACTGACCTGGATTATATGGTTCTCAAATACAAAAGGTTATTAAGTGAACAACCTAATATAGACCACAGAGCTTTACACAATATTAAAATTCCGGTTCTGGTAATAGGAGGAGATTATGATGTCATAAAACCGGAACATACGCTGGAAATTTTCAGAAATATTCCCAGAGCCAACCTTTGGATCCTGCCTAATTCCGGCCACAGTACTTTAGTGGTTTATACAGATGAGTTTAATACCAAAGCTGATATCTTCTTTAATACAAAATTCAGAAACATAAGAGACCGTGACCGTGAGTTTTGATCTTAAAAGCATATCAGCGATTGTGGTCGGTAAACCTTTACCATCAGTGAATGCATTTTGCAGCTTTATATTTAAATTTCTATTTATCAATTAAGGCGGGTTAAAACCCGCCTTAATTATATAAGATGATCCACTTGTCTTTACCCAAAATCTATTGTGTTTTGATCTCCAGATATATTTTTCGAGTAAAAGGAGTCTCTATTCCAAGTTCTCTGCCATATTTTAAAATTGCTCCGGCAAATAATTCCAGTTCGTTATCTTTCTTCCCGGAATGAACATCCAGTTGTAAAGAGGTAGGGGTTTCAAAAGGAAACGCAGCGGCCTTTTCAAAAGTTGCTTCAATAATATCCGGATGAAGTTCAATTCCTTTTTTGTCGGTAATCAATTTCATCTCTTTCATAATTTCTGTTGCTTCCTGCTTTTGCAGATTGTCAGTACAAACAGTTCCAATCGATGAATTATGCTTTGCAGTTACCAGACCAAAACTTGCAATAAAGAAAAATTTGGTCCAGATATCTGTCAGAGAATTATCTTTAAAATCAAAATCAATTTTACTCTCCTGAAGTAAATTTATAACCCAGTCCACATCAGCGGAAAAATGCTCAGGATCTCTCCCTGCAATCACTTTTCCTGCTTTTCCTTTATGTTCTACTATTCCTCTTTCTTTAATATGGGAAGCCACATAAAGGCAGGTTGGTAATATTGTATGATCAGGAATTATTTTACGGATTCTGTCATAGATATCGGCTCCGTTCATCATAGGAAGCAATATTGTGTCATCCTGAATCACCTCTGCGAGCTGTCTGCAGACGTTCTCCAAATCATATTCCTTCACGCAGATAAGTACCAGATCCGGATTGCTAACGTCACTGATATTCTTTTCTAAAGCATTGGGGTAAGTATGATCTACGGAATGTTCCGGAGATAAAAGAACCAGTCCGTTTTCTTTTACTTTATCATAAGTTTCTCCCCTGGCCACGAAAGTAACTTTATATTTCCCGGAAGTTTCATTGATCTGATTTATTTTAAAGCCGAAATATCCGCCTACACCACCCAATCCAACAACCACAATATGTTTTTTATTCATTACATTATTTTTAACAAAGATGGAGGAGAAATTTTAAACTATCACTTGACAAATGAAAAGAAATTATATTTTCTTAATCTCTCTTCTGATGCGGCTCAGCGAACTGTCTTTTATTCCCAGATAAGACGCAATGACTTTCAGAGGAACGTAGCGGAAAATATCCGGATCCTTCTTCATCAGGTTAGAATATCTTGTGGAAGCTTTCTGACTGGCCATTTCAATCAGTCTGTCATGAATATTATGATAATTGAGCACAAAAAGAAGCCTGCTGAACTCTCTGAATTCCGGAACAGTATGGAAATTATTCTGAACATTCTCAAGACCCGTTTCCCAGAACGTACAATCTGTAACCGTTTGGTAGATTTCTTTGGTAGGCTGCTGTCTGAAAAAGGATAAAAAATCATTTACAAAACACGGTGCAGCATAAATATTGGTGGTGATCTCCTCATTATCTTCATTGAGGATGTATGAACGTACATATCCTTTTTCCAGAAAGAACGTTCTTGTACTGATAGTATTTTTATCCAGCAAAACAGCATTTGCTTTGAGTTCAAAACAATTGAATGTCTGTGTAATCTGCTCTACAACCTCATCCCTGATACTAAATAACGAATGAAAATAATTGTTTATTGATGATTTATCCATTGTATTGTATGGTTCAGTCTAATTTCACAGCCGTGGATGCTATAAAAGTTGGCAAATATTTATCAATTAAGAATCTGAAATGAGACCATTCATTCGGTTCCAGTGCCTGCTTGTTCCAGGCAGATTCATTATGGTGTAAAAAATCTACTGTTTCTTTTTTCATATTATTCTTTTTCATTCGGCATTATAAAACATTCTACAATGCATTACTTCATTCAAATATAGGTACTTTAAAGCTGACTAACACAGGGATTTTGTATTTTTGGGCATAAACTATAAAAAACAAAATCCTTTAAAATCTATATTTCAAAGGGTTTTAAAAATGTATTTCAATTAAAATATCTTAATCTTCAGTCATTAATTATTAATAGATAACCAGATCTGCGACCTCCTGATATTCTTCTTATTCAGCTTCAGGCTGTTTATCTTTATGAAAAGACTCTTTTTTAAATTTTGATGATGTTCTGATTATATTGACGATTAATAAAAGCAAGGGTTTAGAAATACGGAAAATTTCAGCTATTTTTTCAGTGTGTCTAAGTCACTATTTTTAACATTCAAAAGTAGAGACAAAAACTTGAACGCCTTCATAAAAACCAAATCAAAATACTGATAAACAACATTATACAATTTAAACACATAAAATATCATTCATTTTTCATTTTATTTCAAACAACATATTTCATCCCGATTTTGAACATTTTTAAAAGGATTTTGGTAAGAACCGGGATTGGTAAAAGGTTTAAATTTGTACTACTGATGAAGAAGTCTTTTCACATATCAATTATTTTTCTGCTAATCCTGTTTTCTACTGCAAAAATGGGATTCACCAGGAATAGCAAAGATCATATCAGTGCGTCTTCTTCTGAAAACCAAATAGGTCTGAAATCATCCGAATCTGTTCGGCAGCACGATATACTGTTCATGGCTTCTCTTGCAGAAAATGATTTTGATATTGATAAGACCTTTTTCGATCTCCCTTTTACTCTTTTTGAAAAAGATACACTTTCATGGAGATCAAAATTCAATTCTAATCCGGTAATAAGTTCTGCTTCAGAATTTATACACCATTACCATCTTCCCAGATATCTTTTATTCCACAATTTAAAAATCAGGATTTCTGATTTCAACTTTTCTCTGTAAGCTCCATGTAATGGATTATTTACAGCCAAATTCTTATTAAGGTTATCTGAAAAATTCCGGATAATCAGTTTCACCTATAAAAATATAAGCTATGCATGAATTAAGTATAGTGAAGGATATTTTTGACACTTTGGAAGAACATTATGACGCTAAAGCAGAAGATATTCAGAAGGTTCAGGTTACGGCAGGACTTTTATCTAACGTACAACCTGTCCTGATCCAGAATGCATTTGATGCATTCATTACCGCTCATCCCCACTATCAGGAAATGGAACTCGAAGTTCTCGTCAACGAAATTATTGCACACTGTGACCGGTGTGAAAAAGACTTCCAAGTCAGGTACCACAGGTTTGTGTGTGATGACTGCGGAACGGCCTCTGCCAATATTGTTCAGGGTAATGAACTCTTTATTTCAAAAGTAATTTTTAAACAAAAAAATCATTAAAATATGTCAACAGCTAACCCAAAAAGTTTAGGAAACCGTGTAGGATCGGTTCAATGTGATAATACTACACTTCATTTATTAAAGGCTAATGATTTTGTAGCCAAAGCCATAAGAGAACGTTTGAAGAACGTTTGTGTCATCAATGTTTGTTCATCTCCCGGATCCGGAAAAACAACACTGATGCAGGAGACAGGAAAGCGTCTTGCCCAGGATCTCAACATATCAGTTCTTGTAGGTGACCCTGAAACAGAACGTGATGCCATTAGAATGCGTGAAGTTGGAATAGATGCACTTCAGATCGTAACAGGAGGAATGTGCCATATTGAAGCACAAATGATCTTACAGGCCCTGGATCATATCAATCTGGACGGAGTAGATCTGTTATTTATAGAAAATGTAGGAAACCTTCTTTGTCCTTCTGCATTTGATCTTGGAGAAGATTACCGGGTAACACTTCTTGCTTCTACTGAAGGAGATGATAAGCCTAAAAAATATCCGCGTATGTTTTTAACCAGCGAGCTGATGCTTGTTTCTAAAGCTGACCTGCTGCCTTATGTCCCATTCTCTGTGGAAGCGGTAACAAAAGATGCCCACGAAGTGAATCCTAACCTTGAAGTGATCACTATAAGCACCTTAAACGGAGACGGAATAGACGAATGGTGCAGCTGGCTGAAAGAAAAAGTAAGATTAAAAAAAGAAAATGCTGTCCAGGAAGCTTAATATATGAATACAATACAGCCAATCGTAATAGATGATGTGAAAACAGGAGAAAATCCGAATGATTCTTATCCTGATATTCTGGAACTCGAATGGTTTGAAAATAAAAAGCAAAAATTAACCCGGATTACCAGATCCGGGATAGTTTTAGAGCTGAGATTAGGCAACCTTAAGGAATGGCAGCAGGGAGATCATTTATATTGTAATGGGAAACTAGCCGCTGTAATTACGATCAAACCCTGTCTTACCATATGTTTTTCTGCAAAAAATGATACTGAAGCTGCAGACTTCTGCTACTTTATCGGCAATCAGCATCTTCCTGTATTTTTAACCTCAAACCAGCAATTTGCAGTTCCTTATGACGGACGTCTGTATGAACAGCTATCGTTCAGGTATGGTGAACGCATTGAGCTTACAGACACACAGCTGCTATCTCATCAGTCACTTCGATATCTGGTAAAAAATAAAACACATGAAAATTAAAAATCTTTTTATTACAAGCTTTTCTGCGGTTATATTAATGCTGCAGAGCTGTAATAACCCAAAAAATTCGGGTAATAAAGAAACCTCAGCCAATACCGAAGTCACCGCAACAGACAGCAGAGGAAAAACAATAATCCTTCCCCACGAAGCAAAGCGCGTTGTAGTTTTATACAATGCCCTTGTAGATGATGTTTATATGCTTCAGGCAGGTGAAAAAATTGTAGGAATTCCTCAGCAGATTTATGAAATGGAAGACACTTACAACTTTCTGTCCAAGCTGGATGACCGGATTAAAAATAAAAGCATTCCCACACCCACTTTCGGAGGACAATCCAGCAATGCAGAAAGTATTGTTGGGCTCCAACCTGATTTGGTACTCACATTCAATACAGATCAGGATAATATTACCCAAATTGAAAATCTGGGAATTCCTGTATTTACTTTTTCTTCTTTAAACGATGAAAAAATTCTTGATGAGCTGAAAAATGTAGGGAAGCTGCTTGGAAAGCAAAAACGCGCAGAGGAAATTACGAGATACGTTTCTGAAGAAGTAAAAAAAATGAGAGCCTCCAGAGAAACTTCTCCGAAAAAAATTTATTATGCCTGGTCAAAAGGACGTATTATGTCTACTTCAGGAAAAGGAAGCCTGATTGATATGGCTATTACATTATCAGGAGCCCAAAATGTATGTCCGGTTCCCGTAGAAGCACCTAATATCAGCGCAGAAACCATGTACAAATGGAACCCTGATCTGATTGTTCTATGGAATTCCAAACTGTCGGACGTTTACAGCCTGAAGGAGCTGGCAGCTCTCCCAGCCGTAAAAAATAAGCAGGTCTTCGTAATGTCACCATCATTCCCATATGATCCGCATACTGTGAAGTTTATGCTGTTTGCGAAACAGCTTCGCCACTGGTGTATGCCGGAGTATACACAGGAACAGCTGGATCAGGATGTAAAAAAAGCTTTTGAAGTAATCTATGGAAAAAAAGGGTTGATCTGATGATAAAGAGCGTTAAAAAAGGAGCTTTACTGATCCTATTACCTATTATCCTGTTATGTATCTCACTGATCATAGGCTCCAGCCAGAATATCGGTTTTGGAGAACTATTTCATCATATAGCTCTGGAATTAGGTATTTCTAAAGACGATCTTGTCCTACAGGGAAGTCTGCCTACAATCCTGTGGCAGGTCCGTCTACCCCGGATTATTCTAACTTTTCTGGTGGGGGCTTCTCTGGCTTCTTCCGGAGGAGTATTGCAGGCTGTTTTCAGAAATCCTATTGTTGACCCGTTCACTCTTGGAATTTCTTCAGGCTCCGCATTTGGCGCTGCATTAGCGATGTTATTCCCTGTTATGGCAGTCAATACTTCGGCGTTTATTTTTGGAGTCATCGCTGTGGCAGTTACCTACCTTGTATCTTATGCCGGAGCCAAAACCTCCATTGTAAGTATGGTTCTTGCAGGAATGATTGTGTCAGGAGTGTTTACTGCTTTACTGACGGTGTTACAATACCTGAGTGATCCTTATAAATTACAGGCTATTATACAGTGGACCATGGGAAACCTGCACACAGCTTCATGGCAGAAAGTACATACTGCAATATTTCCTGTTCTTATTGGTCTTTTTATTATCATTATTCTTCGCTGGAAGCTCAACCTTTTAGCTTTGGGAGATCAGGAGGCAATGGCTGTTGGAGTTAATCCGACAGTGTTGAAACTGATCCTGATGGCAGCAGCAACCATGATTACGGCATCATCAGTAGCGGCCGTAGGAGTGATCAGCCTGTTTGGGTTAATTGTCCCTCACATCAGCAGAATGATTTTCGGGCCAAACAATTCCATTACAGTTTGGGCCAATATAAGTATCGGAGGAACTTTTTTACTGTTAATTGATGATTTTTCACGTACAGCGATGCCCTTTGAAATTCCGATCGGAGTGTTTACTATGATTATAGGAGCTCCTGTTTTTATTTATTTAATGCGTCGAAACGCCATAAACTGGAACTCATGAACAATATTATTTCTATAGAACAGCTTTCTTTCGGTTATGGAAAAGATGAAGTCCTGAAGAATGTAAATGCTCAATTTCAAAAGGGTAAACTTTCTGTCATTCTTGGAAGAAACGGAAGTGGTAAATCTACTTTATTCAAGATCATTGCCGGGCTGGAAAAGCGCTATCGGGGCAATATCCGGATCGGAGATAAGGAGCGTCGAAAAATTAAAATAGGAACTTCAAAACCGATCCGTCTGGGATTTTTAAACCAAATCCATCAAACTACTTTTCCATTCACTGTTTTTGATGTGATATTAACCGGCAGGGCCACTTTTTCAAGATTTTCTCCCCAAAAACAGGACTATAAAGAAGTTGAGAATATCCTGCAGAAATTTAATTTAATCCATTTAAAGGATAAACCCTATACCTCTCTTTCCGGTGGAGAGCGTCAGCTGGTACTTTTATGCCGGGTAATGGTTCAGAAACCTGATGTTCTGATGCTTGATGAACCTACCAATCATCTGGATCTGCATTATCAGGTATCCGTTCTGGAAGCCATCCGCCAGCTGGTGAATGAGGGAACTACAGTTTTGTGCGTGATGCATGATCCTAATCTCGCTTTTCTTTTTGGAGATGATTTTTTTGTAATGCACCACCATGAACTGACCCCTGTTCAATCACTGGAAAAAGACGTGCTGAAAAAGCTTCTGGAAGATACCTACCAGGTTCCTTTATCCGTATCCGACAACCAGGGAAGCCCAATATTCACACCTCAATTAAAATAGAATATATGAAAAATCATGAAGAAATAATTATTTCAGCAGTAGAAGACTACCATGTTTTTGAAGTCCTTCCATACGTGATGGAATTCAGACGTCAGCTGTATCCGTTACTTGATCCTCTGATTGTTCCAAAAGATCTGGTCAACTTTGAGCAAAACTATATTCAGTCTCCTACCGGAGCTTTTTTACAAGCCAGAACAGCAGCCGGAAAGCTGATTGGCGTTATCGGAATGATGCCCTATGACTACCGTTTTTCCCATCTGAACATTGATGAAGAAACGACAGTAGAAGTAGCAAGGCTGTTCGTTAACCCGGAATACAGAAGAACAGGAATTGCGTCCCGGTTATTTCAGGAACTGGTAATAGCAGCACAACAGAAACATATAAGACGCTTATACCTCCACACTCATCCTTTCCTGCAGGGAGCCTATGATTATTGGCTGAAACAGGAATTTAAATTACTGAAATCCTGCTATGAAGGTACCTATCCCACATTGCATATGGAATTAATGATTACAACAAAATAATAAACACTACGGCAGCGTAGAAAGATACAATGAAGCACATCACCAAAAAGGTATTATACATCAATGGTATAATACTCTTACTTCCTTTTGCCTTATCGGCACAGGAAACCCATACTATTTTCGGAACGGTACTGAATCAGGAGGGTAAAATAATTTCCAATGCGACGGTTTCTATCAACCAGGGAACATCGGCCATTACGAATAAAGATGGAAAATTTCAATTTGGCAATCCGGTTCAGTATCCGGCTCAGTTGATGATTAATGCCAAAGGGTATTCAGGATCTACTATTACTCTGGATTCCCTTTCTTATGATGATAAAAATGGAATAACGATCCGTATGGCTGAAAATCAAACAGATATTCAGGAAATTCTGGTCACAGCCCGCAGAAATAATTCTTATCTCACCAATACTTTGGAACTGGGTGGAAAATTTTCCGGTAATCTTAAAGATCTTCCACAGTCTGTATCTATTGTAAGCAGCGAATTTATGGAGGACAAACAGGCTTATACCACCCGTGAAATAGCACAGGATCTGGCAGGTGTCACCACAGCTTCGTCTTATGATGACCTCATTATCCGTGGTTTTAAAAGTGGCTATGAAACCGGTATCCGTCTTGTCAACGGATTGCGGTCAGGTTATAGTTACGGAAACAGCTATTACCGGTCACCGCTAACGATCAATCTGGAAAGTGTTTCTGTTTTAAAAGGTCCGGGAGCGTCATTATTCGGGGATATTACTCCCGGAGGAACCATCAATATGGTAACTAAAAAGCCTTTGGACAAACAAAAAGGATCTGTTAATTTCTCAGTCGGCAGTTTTCAGACAATCCGGACGAGTATTGACCTTACAGGACCTCTGGATAAAGACAAGAAAATTCTATACCGTCTGAATGCCGGATATGAAGACAGCAAAACATTCAGAAATGTCAATCAGCAAAAAAACTTTATGATTGCTCCGTCATTTACTTTTAAACCTCTTGATGGAACTCAGCTGGATATAGACCTGGTATATGATCAGTTCCATGGGTATCTGGACCGTGGAATGGGTTTAAGGAATAACGATTTTTATGCCCTACCCCGCTCATTTACATTAAGCCAGCCTTCAGACTTTTACAACACCAGAACTTTATCCTTAAGCGCAAGGTTCAGCCAGCGGCTTACCCATAATCTGTCATTAAACGCCAGCTATATGAAGTCGGTTTACCAGGAAGACGTTAATGAACACCGTACACTGAACACCTATGCTGATGCTCCCAACAATACAATTATGAACATGCGTTTCTTTGACCGTCACGGAAAAGATTACACAGATAATTCTGTAGTATACCTGAAATGGGATCTTACAGGAAGTAAAATACAGCATCATCTGATAGCCGGAGTAGATTATGCGCAATATGAAGGAGACAGCAATAATCAGCAGCGGGAGGCCCGGCAGCAGAAAGTAGACGGAAAAGTAGTTCCTCTGACCTTTGATCTTAATAATCCGACCTATACAACGCATGATCTTACCAATTATGTATGGCTGCCACAAGGAAGCTATCCTTTTTTAAGCCCGTATAAGACCACAGGAATCTATGTACAGGATCAGATATCTTTTGCTGAAAGGCTGAAACTTATTCTGGGACTCCGCCACGAACATTATTATTCGGAAACGATCAGTTCTGCCAACCGTTACAGCGCTACACAAAATGCATGGCTGCCCCGAATTGGATTAACATATCAAATCAATGATCAGATCAACTATTTTGCAAGCTACTCACAAGGTTTCGCTCCTGTAGGAGCAAATTTCATCCAAAATTATCAGGATTACGGTGCCGATAAGGCATTTAGTGCTGAACATAGCTTCCAGATTGAGACCGGGCTTAAGACCGGATTTTTCAAGAACCAGCTACAAATGGATCTGTCTCTTTTCCAGATTGAGCGCAGAAATATGCTCATTGCTACGGGAGAGATCAGTACCACCGGATTTCCGGTATACAGACAGTCTGGAAAAGCCCTTTCCAAAGGGGTGGAACTGGACATCCGAGGACAGCTCACCAGAGAGTTTCAGATTATGGGAAATTATACCTATAACTACACGGAGGTAAAATCTTCATCCATAGCTTCTGAAGTTGGGCAGGCATTACCGGGAGCTCCTAAGAATATGGCCAGTATGTGGATGAAATATGTCTTTTCTACTACCGCTTTGAAAGGGCTTGGTTTCGGTGCCGGAGTCTATTATGTAGACACCAGACGTATGGATAACAGCATTGGCAAAGACAGCGGAGGAAATGCACTTTGGGGACAGTGGCCATCTTATACTACAGTAAATGCAGCGGTCTATTATCACATCGGAAAAATGAAAATGGCAGTGAATGTCAATAATATCTTTGATAAATATTATTTCCTGGGCGGGTTTGATTATACACGAGGATTCCCGGGAGCTCCAAGAAATGTAATGGTTTCTGTAGGGTATTCTTTTTAATTTTTTTTAATCTTGATAGAACCTGGGCTGTATTTTACAGTTCGGGTTTTTTATTTTTTTGAATCATTAAAACCGTCAATAAATACTATATAAGGTTAAAGTATCGAGCATTTATAGATAAAAAATGCTTATTTCCATCCTCCTCCTAAAGCTGCATACAGGTTGACTACCGCCTGAAGCTGCTGCAATTTATCTGTAACAGCACTCTGCCTTGCACTTAAAAGACTCTGCTCTGAAGTGAGAACGTCTGTATAATTGGTTGCGCTGGTATATTTTAAAAGTTCTTTTGTAAAGTAAACCGCTTTTTCAAGATTAGCAATTTGCTCTTTTCGGGAGGAAAACTTCTCCTCTACCATCTGATATTGATATAAAGCATTGGATACTTCCTGTCCTGCGGTCAATAAAACCTTGCTGTAATTGTATTCTGCTGCTTCATAATTAGCCTGTGCTACTTTCAGCTTTTGCTTATTAAGCCCGTTATTAAAAATCGGCTGCACCAACCCTCCAACAATATTGGCAAAAAAAGCTCCGGCATTAAAAAATGAATTGAGCTGTGTTGCATATAAACCTGCTTGCCCTGTTATTGTTAAGGCAGGATAGAAAGCCGTTCTGGCTACATTGATCTGTTCAAAATTACTTCTGAGCTGCAGCTCGGCTTCCTTTACATCAGGTCTGTTGGCTAATAACTGAGCGGGAACTCCCACTGACAATTCACTATATACCTGCTCATTAAAAATGGCATCCCTTTTTACAGGCCCCGGTGTCCGGCCAAGTAGTAAAGCCATCGTGTTTTCGCTCTGCCGAATATTGTTTTTAATATCAGGCACAGTAGATTTTACAGCATAATAGTTGGCTGCACTTTGTACTACAGCAGCACCAGTTACCACATTACTGTTTTTTAAGATCTTCATGGTTTCTGTATCTTTAGAATACACATCAAGAGACTGCTGTACAATATTCAATTGCTCATCATAAGCCAATAATTGATAGTAAGTTACAGCAATATTCGCTATCAGCTGCGTTTGCACAGCCTGTCGATACGCCTCGCTCGCCAGATAAGTGGCATACATTGATCTTTTGGTACTTTTGAGTTTACCCCAAATATCTACCTGCCATGATGAAAGGGCATAAAGCTGATAGATCTGTGAAGCAGAGGCCTGCGAACTGGATGGATCATATGCTCCTGCAGAAGCATTTCCTGAAAGTGAAGGCAGAAATGCCTGTTTACTCTGTACAAAATTAGCCTCGGCTGCCTTAAGGTTTGCCGCTGCCGTTTTCAAATCCAGATTATTAGCAATTCCTTCAGAAATAAGGTCCTGCAATAAGGGATCTTTAAAGATTTCCTTCCACGAAAGTACAGCCATGTTCTTACTGGAATCTGCCCCGGTTTCTCCGTACAAACTATCCGGAACAGTCTGACTTGTTGTATAAGGTCTGGCAACATCGCAGCTGAAAAGCACAATTGATAAGGCCGAAACCTGTACAGAAATAGTATATTGTTTTTTCCAATGTATCATACTTTTACCGGAGGGTTATTTTTTATTTTCAACAATCAGTTCGTCGTTTTCGTCATATTTACTGCTTACTGCTTTTTCCTGCAGCCCCTGGAAAATTACATACAGCCCGGGGATAACGAAAATTCCCAATAAGGTCCCAAACAGCATTCCACCAATAGACCCTATCCCAATGGATTTATTTCCGTTGGCTCCCACACCGGTAGAGAACATTAAAGGCATTAATCCAAAAATAAAAGCCAGGGAAGTCATCAGAATAGGTCTTATTCTGATTTTCGCTCCTGCCAGAGCACTGTCCAGCAGACTCATCCCCTCATGTCTCTTTTCAAGTGAGAATTCTACCATTAAAATAGCATTTTTGGCCAAGAGCCCTATCAGCATTACCATACAGATCTGCACATAAATATTATTATCTATTCCAAATAACTTGGCAAAAACGAAAATACCACTCAGTCCTACCGGCAGCGAAAGAATAACTGCCAACGGGAGAATATAACTTTCATATAATGCACTTAAAAGCAAATAAACAAAACATAGGCTCAAAAGGAATATAATTCCCGCCTGAGAGCCGGAGCTCTGCTCTTCTTTACTGATTCCACTGTATTCAAAACTGTATCCGGGAGGAAGAGTCTGATCTGCCACTTCATTGATTGCCTGCATTGCCTGCCCTGTACTGTAGCTTGCATTGGGAGATCCACTTACCGAGATCGCATTATACATATTAAATCTTGAAACAGAAGAAGGTCCATATACCTTTTTCATGGTAATATATTCTGAAATAGGGCTCATCGTTCCGCTTTGGGTTCTGATTTTAATATTATTCATCTGCTCTACAGTTCCCCGATAAGGATTGTCTGCCTGAAGAATAATTTGATATTGCTGTCCAAATTCTGTAAAGTTGCTGATGTATGAACTTCCGTAGTACACATTCATAAGGTTTAAGATATCAGAAGGCTGTATTCCGTTATCTTCACATTTTGCGACATTTACGTCTACTTCATATTGCGGAAAATTAGGATTGAATGCTGTTGCTGCATATTGAATTTCACTTCTTTTATTAAGTGCTGCAAGAAAATTCTGGGCAACGTTATAAAAATCACCAATGCTATGCCCTCCTCTGTCTTCTATTTGAAAAGTAAATCCGCCACTTGTTCCGAAACCACTAATGGTAGGCTGCTGCATAAAATTAATAGAAGCTCCCTGTATATGTTTTGTTTTTTCTGTAAGCTGTTGTATGACATCTTTATCTGTAACTCCGGGCCGCTGGCTCCATGGAGTAAGCCTTAAAATAAGCATCCCGTATGAACTCCCGCTTCCTCCAAGCTGGTTTTGCCCCAACGTAGTCATAGAAGCCTGTACTTCAGGGATTGTATGTGCAATATGGTCGATCTGGGTATTGACTGCCTGTACTCTTTCTTTACTGGCGGCTACCGGAAGAGTTACGTTAACGAATATAGTCCCCATATCCTCTGAAGGAACGAAACTGGAGGCTACACTTTTAATAGTCACATAAAACAATCCGCCAAAAATAATTACCAACACCACTGTCAGCCATGTTCTTCTTATAAGAAAGCTTACTGTATCTGTATATTTATTAATCAGTTTTTCATAATTGGAATTAAAACCTGATTTCATCCTTTGTAATAAACCTTTTTTCTTTGCTTCTTCTTCATGATTCGGCGGCCTTAGAAACATGGCTGCCAATGCTGGGCTTAAGGTAAGAGCGTTCACTGCAGAGATCATGATTGCTACTGCCAGAGTGATTCCAAACTGTTTGTAAAAAACTCCTGCAGAACCTCCCAGAAAAGTTACCGGAAGAAACACAGAAGCCATTACAAGGGTGATCGAAATAATAGCCGGAGCAATTTCTCCCATTGCATCAATTGCAGCCTTACGGGGAGAAGTATAACCGTGTTCCAGTTTACTGTGAACAGCTTCTACTACCACTACCGCGTCATCCACTACAATACCGATGGCCAGTACGAGAGCGAATAAAGTAAGCAGGTTAAGACTGTATCCGAATAAATACAGGAAAAAAAATGTTCCTATAATAGATACCGGAACCGAAACACCATGAATAATAGTAGACC
The DNA here is from genome assembly GCF_057799275.1 of Chryseobacterium sp. 14P4.3.2. Lineage (NCBI taxonomy): Bacteria > Pseudomonadati > Bacteroidota > Flavobacteriia > Flavobacteriales > Weeksellaceae > Chryseobacterium > Chryseobacterium sp. 14P4.3.2. The sequence continues at coordinate 51,875 of NZ_JBYOKO010000018.1, read as the reverse complement.
GTACATCCTGTAAAAAGATAAGAATAACCAGGAATACCAGTAAAAAACATTCCACTAAAGTATGGAGTACTTTGGAAATACTTTCGCTGAGGAAGTTATTGATATTCACCAGTTCCATCATTTTAATCCCTGAAGGAAAACTTTTTGAGGCATCAGCCATTACTTTTTGTGCCCCTGTAATTACCTGTTGGGCATTGGAGCCCGGTGTCTGGCTGATCGCCACTGCAACAGCAGGCTTTCCGTTGATTGCTGTAGCACTGGTATAAGTTTGTGTTCCAAGATCAATCCGTGCAACATCTTTTAAATAAAGATACTGTCCGTTACCAATAGATTTGACAATTACATTCTGAAACTGTTCTAATGAAACCAATGTTCCGGAATAGGTAATATCATATTGGAAAGCCTGATCGAGATTATCACCAATTTTTCCGGGGGCCGCATTAAAGTTCTGCGCATTCAGAACGTTGGTAATATCTGCAGGTACCAATCCGTAAGCAGCCATTTTATCAGGCTGCAGCCAAATCCGCATTGCATAGGTCATTGCTCCCCCAAATATAGTTGCTCCCCCTACTCCTTTTGCTCTCTGCAATTGAGGAACAAGGTTAATAGCAGCATAATTCTGCAAAAACTTCTGATCATATTGAGGACGTTCACTGAATAAACCCACAATCAGGACATTACTGCTCTGCTGTTTTCTTACGGTTACCCCAGCCTGGGTTACCGCCTGTGGCAGCTTAGAAAGAACAGTACTGATCCTGTTCTGAACATCTACAGCAGCCTGATTAGGATCTACGCCCACCGCAAAATAGACGCTGATACTGGCAGAACCCGTGTTACTGGCAGAAGAAGTCATATAGGTCATACCTTCTACCCCGTTGATCTGCTGTTCAAGCGGAAAAACCACACTGTTAATAAGCGTAGTGGTATTAGCTCCGGGATAAGATGCCGAAACCTGAATGGTAGGAGGTGCAATATCAGGATACTGAGCAACGGGTAAACCACTGATTCCTAAAACCCCTAGAACAACAATGATTACAGAAATCACCGTACTTAGCACTGGTCTTCTTATAAATAGTTTCAGCATGGCAATCAGTTGGATTTGGATTTCATGGTACGGTAAATTTCAGCTGCATTGGCAGGTGTTGGCTTAATGACTGTGCTGTCACTGATATTGAGCCCGTTAAGGACCAATTGATCCCCTGCATTAATCCCGCTTTTCAGCACTACAAAATTACCATCATCAGTAGGAGAAGTTATCACAGCCTCACTCATCACCTGGTTTCCTTTCATCATTTTATATACAAATGATTTATCCTGCATTTGATAGACAGCCGTTTGCGGAACCAGCAAAGCATTATTTAAAGTGACAGGAATGCGGATGGTAGCACTTGCTCCATTCTGAATAATTCCCAGTTTATTATCAAATACCACTTTAAAGGTCGCTGTTCCGGTACTGCTGTCAATACCTCCGCTGGCTGTTTCCATCCTGCCTTTCTCCGGATATATAGTACCATCGGCAAGCACCAGACTGATAAGTGGCATATTATTCAGCTTTTCTGCTGTGGTACTGCCTTTCATACTGCTCATGAAACTCAGCAGTTGTTTTTCGCTTAAAGAAAAGTAGGCAAATATATTGGTGGTATTGGAAAGCGTCGTAAGCGGATCTGTTGCTGTACTGCTTACCAACGCTCCAATTTTATAAGGGATAAGGCCTATAGTTCCACTCTGAGGACTGCGGATATAAGTATATCCCTGATTGGTCTGAGCATTGGCAAGAGTCGTTTTTGCCTGTGCCAACGCTGCTTCCTGAGACTGTAATGTATATTGAGCAGAGCTCAGTTCATATTTACTGACAATTTCCTGCTGTACCAGAGGCCTTGCCTTTTCTACATTCATCCTTGCTGTATTTACATTGGCTTCAGCAATTTTTATAGCGGCTTTTGCGCTGAGGATATCCTGCTCATACTGAGGATTCTTGATTCTGAATAACAATTGTCCTTTGGTGACAGAAGCTCCTTCTGGCACATAAATATCCTGAAGATATCCTGAGACCATCGGCTTAATTTCTACCACATTCTGACCTTGTATCGATGCAGGGAAATCATTATAAACAGTAACTTCTCTGGGTGCTAACGTCAGTACCTGATAGTTTTGTATATCTGGTGCTTTCTGTTGCTTTTTTTTAGCACAGGAAAATAATATAACCAGCAAGAAAGGAATATATGCGCCTTTTTTCATATCAATGTGAGTGTCTAGAATAAAAACAGGAGGGATTCCATTTTTTTATTTCATTCATATAAAAATAAGATATTAATAGATTATTTTTCAAATAAATATTTAAAATTTTATTTGAAAATGTATATTTCCAATAAAAAAGTAACGTTTTAAAATTAAAAAACCTTATTCACATTGCATTCTTAAAGGCAATGTGAATAAAAAAAATATTATTCATTGTCTATTTTTTCTTTTGGTTTGTGTACATCATTAGATGATCAAATTATTTGTTTTAGTTTAACTATTTTTTGTAATTTTCTTTATCAAAACCTGTATATATCCCTTACTAGTATGGACAATGACTTTTATTACAATTTTGTCGAACCTGATGAAGCAATTGCTTACTTTGTGGAAAATATAGGAACATTTCATAATCTATCCGATACCCCCAAAGAAGTGGTTATCATTCCCGACGGAAGAGTTGATCTATTTTTTTCACAATCGCCAACTGAAGTTTTTCATATTACCCTTCTCGGGCTGGAAACCTATCCGGAGCAAAGGCTTATTTCTCCGCATACCACTGCTTTTATTATCAGTTTTAAACCTCTTGCCGTTGAATATATTCTAAAAACCTCCATTGCCGACTTATTAAATACCGGGAAAGATCTTCCCAATGATTTCTGGAACTTCAATTCCGATGATTTACAGGATTTTGACGCTTGCTGTGTAAAAGCTATAAAAAAACTAAAGGAGCTTATTCCCCTAAAAATAGATGCAAGAAAACGTAAACTTTTTGAACTGATCTATACATCGAAAGGCGAAATGAGTGTAAAGGACCTTTCAGAAAGTACAGGATGGAGCAGCAGGCAGATCAACCGTTATTTCACAAAGCAACTTGGGCTATCATTAAAGGCCTATTCTACGATATTACGTTTCAGAGCCTCTCTGGAGCATATTGCAAAAGGAAAACTTTTTCCTGAGCTTAACTATACGGATCAAAATCATTTCATCAAAGAGGTGAAAAAATTTTCAGGAGTAGCTCCGAAGGAATTGTCAAAAAACCAAAACGACCGATTTGTACTATTATCTGTGTTGAAGGGAAAGTAATTTTGTCCTGTAAAATTTAAATTAAAAATGCTGACAGACAATAAATCAATAGCAATCGTTGGTGGCGGCCCTGCAGGACTTACACTGGCCAGACTTTTACAGCTGAAAAATGCAAATGTAAAAGTATATGAAAGAGATACGAATAAATATGCCCGCGTACAGGGTTCTCCACTGGATATGCATGAAGACTCCGGATTGGCCGCTATACGTAAAGCTGAGCTGCTGGAAGTCTTCAAAAAAACCTTTCGCCCCGGCGCTGATAAAACACTGATTATGAATGATCAGGGAGAAATCTTTTTCAGTGATCACGGAGCCAAACCTGAAGAAGATTTCGGTGATGAACATTTCCGCCCTGAGATAGACCGGGGTCCTTTAAGAAATATGCTCCTTGAATCTTTACAGCCTGAAACAGTAGTATGGGACAGCCATTTTGTATCTATGGAACCCCAAAATGAAGGATGGCTGCTCCATTTCAAAAACGGTACTTCAGCGTATGCAGATCTTGTGATTGCTTCAGATGGTGCGAATTCTAAAATACGCCCTTATCTGAGTGACCAAAAACCCGTTTATTCCGGAGTGATCATGCTGGAAGGAAATGTATCAAAAGAAAATGCTCCTCATATAGATGCCTTAATTAAAGGCGGGAAAATAATGGCTTTTGGAAACACTAAAAATATATTGATGGGTCAGAAAGGCAATGGTGATCTTGGCTTTTATGCAAGCTTCAAAGCAGATGAGAACTGGCCCGCAGAAAGTGGATTAGATTTTTCTGATAAGACGCAGCTCCTGACTTGGTTTCAGGAAAAATATTCTGAATGGAGTGATCTCTGGCAGGAATTATTTGAGAATGCTTCAACTCCATTTATTCCACGCCTTATTTACTATATGCCTTTAGATCAGACCTGGGAAACAATGCCCAATTTAACGCTGATGGGTGATGCTGCCCATGTAATGCCTCCATTTGCAGGTGAAGGGGCTAATATGGCTATGCTTGACGCACTTGAACTCAGTGAATACCTCGCTGGTAATAATTACAAAACATTAAAAGAAGCTATTGCAGCGTATGAAGTCAACATGCGCAAAAGAGCAGCCAAAGCCACATTGGAATCTCTTGAAAATGGAGAACTGATGCACTCTGAAAATGCTTTAACAGCAATGCTGAATTTCTTTAACGGGCATCATACGGATCAGTAGAGAGATGACACAATGCCAAGACTTTTTATTCTTGTTTCATTTTGATTCTGCTTTATTAAAAATATTGATAAAAGGCTGTCTCAATATTTGAGGCAGCCTTTTTCATTTTGAAAAAATAAATTCCATTTTAGATCATTTGATCCAGTTTTTTGGAGAAACTTTTAATATGCTTATTTAACAGTTAATTATTTGAATGATTATTCTTAATTCAAGTCATAACAGGAATGCCACTAATCGTTTAACCCACAAATCTATATTTTAAATTCAAAAAAGGATAAAAAAGACCTACTACACCGATACAGCATTAAATCAAACACCTAATTATCAACATGTTAAAAACAAAATCCAGGACAAATTCTTTTTAATATAAAAATTCAGTTGCATGAAAATGAAATTATTATCCAAAAGATATTTAGGGAAAACCAAAGTATAAAAGCAATTATGTAAAGAAGTCCTGTCAGAAGCTGATCATTAAAAAAAATCCTGATAGTGGAGAATGGGTTTAAATTCTTACAAAAAGGATACATTTTCTCTGCAAAAATACAATCCGCTATATATCAAAAAGTTATGATCATCAATTTCACATGTAGTACTTGTGTAGTAGTCGTTTTTTTCTTCCTTTGATAAAAAATATCCAAATTTGAGCACAAGACCACTAAAAATTTGAGTGGTGAAAGGAGAATATTTCGAATACTGTCTGACATGAGAAATCAGGCAGTTTTTTTTGGAATTAATTCAGGTCATCAAAAAACTGATAAGTATCTGTTTCGGTAGGAATATTAAGTCTTTTCCTGATTCTGTATTTTTTCTGCTGTACAGTTCTGTGCTGGACCAAAGTATAGTTTGCTATTTCTTTGGAACTGAAATGAAGTTTTAACATCGCACAAAAAACCAGTTCAGAATTCTCCAGGTTTGGATTGATGGCAAGAAGTTTATTTATAAAATCAGGGTATGCTTCTTTAAAGTGATCAAGGAAATCAGGATCATTATTTCTGGCCAGCTCCATGATTTCTTCCTGTGAATTATCATTAATCTGATTTTTCAGATTTTCAGACTCTTTTTTAAGAGCTGCTTTTCGCTTTTTCAGCAAGCTTATCATCCTCCATCCGTATACTCCTAATAATGACAAGCCTGCAAGAGAAAAAAGAACCACCCACTGTATATTATTCTTGTGTTTTTCTGAATCTTTTCTTGATTCTTTGATAAAGGATTCCATATCCAGATTTATTGTTGCCAGTAGTGCTGTATTAGTCTTATCTCTAGCCTCTGTATAGGCATTCAGATAAAAATAAGCTTTCTTTTTATCCCCCAGATGCTCATATACCATTCTGAGATCATTATAAATATACTTCCCATAGTAGGCATAGATCCGTTTTGTTTTTGCATCTATTTTCAGTGCCTGTTTAAGAACTTCTTCTGCTTTGTCATACTGCTTATCCGCAATATAATATTCTCCCATAATGGTATTGGCATACAAAGCGATTCCATCTTCTTTTCCTCTGTCCCGAGCTTTATTATAGGCAATCGTTACATATTTGAACGCGGAATCTCTGTTTTTAGACATATATACATAATCACTTATAGCGCAGTCTGTAAGTCCTGTATTATCAAGCTTTTTTGCCTTATGAAAATATTCCAGTGCCTGCTTAGTCTGCTTTTTTCCAACAAGGTAAAGCGCGCGTCTGAAATAAATATTAAAAGTCAGATAATTCTTCAATTCAGATTTCCCGCTTTTCTGCAGGCAGTCCATCGCCTTACTATTATATTCGAAAGCTTTATCAAATCTTCTGAGTTCAAGATTAAAGCGTCCGTACACATTATAAAACCTTGCCTTATGAATATTATTTTCTGAACCTTTCAGAATTTCTTTTGCATTATCAAAAAGGATCTGTGATTTCTGATAGTTTTCAAGGGAAATATTCAGTTCTGCCAAATTGATATAACACAGCGCTTTTCCATCCTCATAGTTTATTTTATCAGCCAGTTTATAATATCTTTTATTAAGATTAACAAGGGAATCATATTCACCCGAAAGCCGATACTTTTCATTTTGATTCAGCAAGGGAGCGTCAAAATTTTTCTCATATTCTTCCTGAGAATGAGAATGGCACGAAACCAAAATAATAAGCAAAGCAGAAAGAAAAATACGTATCATGAGTTTTCTGTACTTGAACTAAATTCTATCTATAAGTTATGATAAACAAACACCTGAAATTAAAGGAATTAAAAATCCTCTGATGAAAAAACACCGTTTTACTTTTTAGGATTTTATATTTTCAAAAAAATCATAAATATCAACATCGGCAGGAATGGTAAGTCTTTTTCTTATCCTGTATTTTTTCTGTTGTACAGATCTATGTTGTACAAAAGTATAATCTGCAATTTCCTTGGATGAAAAACGCAGCTTCAGCATGGCGCAGAAAGAAAGCTCTGAATTCTCCAGATCAGGATTGATCTTTAGAAGTTCACTCACAAAATCAGGATATAGTTCTTTGAATTTCAGCAAAAAAGACGAATCATTCTTCCTGGCGAGTTCAATAACTTCTTCCAGCTGCCTTGTATATACATGGGTTTTCAGCTCTTCAGTTTCCATTTTCAGGGTACTCTTATTCACCTTCATTACCGTGATTACCTTTCTCAGATATCCCCCCAGGATAGTGAGAACAGCAATTGACAGGGCAATGAACAGCGGCAGATCATTTTTATGCCAGTCTGATTCTTTCTTTATTTCAGAAATGAAATTCTCAGTAGCCTTATTCATGGTAGACAGCCGTGCAACATCGAGCCTGTTTTCCTCTTCCATATATTTCTTTAAATAATAATATGCTCTGCCTCCGTCGTTCTTTTTTTTGTAAAGCTCTGCTAATGCCTTATAAACACCATTGATATGAGAGGAATAGGTACGTCTGGTTTTTATATTGATTTCGAGGGCTTTTTTCAGTGCCTGTTCTGCTTTTTCATTATTATTAACCTCATTATAATAATATCCCATTGTATAGTAAACCCAAAGAGATTCCACATCACTTGTTTTCTGACTCAGCATCAGGTTATCTGCTTTAGCAACATATACTCCCGCAGCCTCAGGCTCTTGGTTAAATAAATAGTACTGAGCAACCATACTATTGGTATACGCTGAATTTTCAAGTTCGTTTCCTTTGATAAAAGATTTCAGGGATGTTCCCCGCCATCCTTTCCATGCAAAATAGATTCCTCTGTTCACATAAAGCCTTGGAATAAGCTTATTTTTGAGATCTGAATCTTTAGCTTTTATTGCATATTCAAATGCTTTATTATTACAGTCTATAGCCTTATCATATGATTTCAGATGAGAAAAATACAGACTGTAATCGTTGTAAAACGTTGCCTGGTGATAATAATTTTCTGAATGCTCGAGATTTTTTTCTGCTTTATTAAAGAAAAACTGCGCTTTTTCATAGTTTCCCGCAGAGACGTTCACCCCTGCTATATTGAGATAACAAAGTGCCTTCCCTTCCGGATAATTCATTCTAACCGCTTTTTTCAGATAGTTTATATTTAATCTGATAAGCGCTTCATATTCACCAGAAAGCTGCAGTTCCGAATTTTCGTTGATTAATGATACATCAAAAGCCTCCCTTCTTTTATCCGGAGAGTTCTTATTACATGAAATTATAACCAGTAATAAGCCTATACAAAACGCATAGGTTACGATTTTAACCATGACCGCTGCATATTTCTTATTGTTTTTAACATGTACCAAAACCTGATATTATTACTCCAGCCTTCTTTTCTATACCACCGAGTAGGTATACTATTTTCAATCTAAAAAACCAAAAAACACGAACTGAATAACTGCTATTTTGACAATCTACATTATAAATATACATAAATTATTATGCCAATTATTAGAATAAAAATTTATTTTTCCAAGCATAAATTGTAAATTTTTCATCAATATTGCATTATTACCGTAATACAGTAAACTTATGTTCTTTACAAATTTTGAGATAAAAAAAATAAATCAATTATTATTTATTTTTTAATAAATCACGCTGATGATGCATTCACTTTTTTTAACTGATAAGAAACATTTAACTACATTTGTATGACCGAGTTTCGGAAATCACATGCATATTTGCAGCTTGAAATCTCATACAAATTATGATAAACATTACATATCGACCGTTGCAGGCCGCCGAAAGCAAAATCTACCGGGCAATTCGTCTTGAAAGCCTTAAAACATATCCGGAATCATTTGGCGCCAGTTATGAAGAAGCTTTAAAAACCGGAAAGTTCAGAATAGAAAGTGATATTGAAGATCAAACACCGGAAAGGTTCGTTTATGGGGCTTTTGCAGATCTGCATCTTGTTGGTATTTGTGTTTTCGTAAAAGGTGAAAATAACACCGGACATATTTATCAGATGTATGTGAAAAAAGATTTTCAGGGACAAAATATAGGTTTTGGATTAATACAAGCGGTAATTAATGAAGTAAAAAACAGGTTCAATACCATTGAGATATTGCTGGAAGTAACCCCGGGCAATGACAAAGCCTTTTACCTTTACAGAAAAATAGGATTTAAAGAAATAAAAGAAGAAATCAGTGTAAAGGAAAATTCCGGCAATCTTGTAATGAAATATATGGGATAAAAACAAAAAAAAAGAATTACTAAAACAGTAATTCTTTTTCGTTGTGAACCCATTGGTGCAAAACCCGAACTCCCTACTGGAAGAAGTGTGATTAAATCAGCTAAAAGATATTAATCCATTCAGGCATATCTATACAAATAATTGATCAACATATACCTGCCCAACCAAAGCCTCCGGAAAAAATCAGGTAAGCTACAAAGATAAAGACTGATTATTTGTACTCATTATGTGGTGTCGTTTTTATGTTTTAGATCACGGTTTGCTTTTTCTCTGAAAAGTAATATATATAATAATTGCACTAATCGCCATTAAAATGGATGCTAGAAAAAATGGCGCTCCTGAAAATTCAAATGGTGCTTTGTCATGTGTAAAATAATAGAATAAACTGGTCATAATCGGAGGACCTATAATAGACGTAGCACTCACTAAACTTGCTAATGCTCCCTGAAGTTCGCCCTGTTCATTGGAAGGAATATTTTTACTTATTATTGATTGTAGTGCCGGCCCACAGATTCCTCCTAAAGAATAAGGGATAAGGCAAATAAACATCATCCACCCTTGATTAGTAAATGCAAATAGCATTAAACCCAAGGCATAGAATAGCAGCCCAAAATATACACTTTTCTCTTCTCCTAATTTTGGGGTTGTCCACCTTATCAGAACTCCCTGTACCAATCCAATCAATAGACCAAGTAAACCGAGTGATAAGCCTACAGTTCTTTCCGTCCAATTAAATTTATACATGGTAAAGAAATGCCAGTTGCTTTGTACAGCATGAAGAGCAACATAGACCAAAATTAAAGCAACGACAAAGTTTGATATTTTTGATTGTTTTCTAAAAAAATTAAATGTTCCTATAGGATTTGCACGTTTCCAGTTAAATGAGCGACGTTTATCTTTTTCTAAACTTTCTGGTAGTATAAGCAATCCGTAAAAAAAATTTACCATACATAATAGAGCGGCAACATAAAAGGGAACTCTTGCACCATAATGACCAAGTAAACCACCTATTACCGGACCTATAATAAATCCCAATCCAAAAGCAGCACCTATCAAACCGAAATTTTTGGTTCTGTCTTCATCGGTGGATATGTCAGCTATATATGCACTAGCCGTTGAAATAGTGGCCCCAGTAAGCCCGGCAATGATTCTTCCAAAAAACAGCCAACCAATGGATGGTGCAAGTGCTAATAGTAGATAATCAACAGCAAATGCAAAAAGAGAAATTAGAATAATTGAGCGTCTTCCATATTTATCACTGAGATTACCCACTATAGGTGCAAATATAAATTGCGTAATAGCATAAGCGAAACCGAGCCAACCTCCATATTTTGCTGCTTCACTAAGATCACTATGGATAAGTTCTACAATGAGTTTAGGAACCACGGGAAGTATAATTCCCCAACCTGTAATATCAATCAACAACGTGATAAATATAAATCCGATAGCTGCTTTTTTACCTGTTTTTTTCATGCTGTAAAATTAAACAGAGATAAAAAGAAGGAATTGACAGTTTAATGGAGTTTACGTACAATCTGAAAGTTGGTGGGATAGATCGCCGAATATAAATTATTATTCGTTTCTATAAGTTTTTGGCGACACGCCTACTATTCTTCTGAAGTATCTGCAAAAGGTACTTGTCTCTTCAAAATGAAGCTCATTGCTAATTTCCTTAATAGATAAATTAGAAGATTTTAATAATGTTTTAGCGTGCAGAATTGTAATATGATCAATCCACTGTAGTACAGATTTTCCAGTTTTCTGTTTTAGGAAAGCCGACAGATATTGTGGTGTTAAATGTAGCTTTTCTGCATAAAATGCAACACTTCTCTGTTGGTTAGCATACTTTGAGATTAGTCGATAAAAATCATCTATAATCTCATGTGTTCGGTTTTTTACTAAGCTTTTGTTGTTCGGTAAATTAGAATATACTTCAGAAATCATACTAATCAGGACCATAACAAGATTCCGTAGCATTTGTGTCTTATTACAACTCGGCTTTTTATGATAGAAGTTTTGTAAAAGTCTCAATAATTCATTCTGGAGCTTTATATCTTCGGGTTGAAGTCTGATAATGGGCTGCCATCTAATTTGGTTATTCATTACAAACTTACGTAGAAGGGGAAATTCTGTAATAAAATCTAATGAAAGACCAATTGTTAGTATTTCTGCATCTTCGCTCAATGACTTTGTGTCAATCATTAATTGCGGTTGTAAAACAGCAATATCACCCGTGTTTATTTCATACTCTAAAAAATGGATTTGCGATTTCATGGATCCTCGTACCATGAAGCCAAGTAATAAGCCATCAAATAGGCGACTATGCGCTGTATATTTCTTCTTTGGGTCATTTTGTTGACTAAGAATAACTATTCCCTCCGTCTTTTTCGAAGAATCAAGATTATACAGTTGATAGACATTATCTAAAGTTATAAATAGAGCCATGTACAAATATCCAAAAACGAAGCTTAAAAAGTACTAAAATAAATTAAAAAATAGCAGAGATTCTTTGGAGCAGCCCAGTAGATCCCATCGGAATTGGCTCAGCAGTGTCACCCCCTCTGGCCTTCTTGAATTGACCCCTTATTCTCATCCCGAAGGAAAACAAAAAAAGCAACTCTTTTGGAGTTGCTTTTTAGTGACCCGGCTGGGATTCGAACCCAGGACCCATACATTAAAAGTGTATTGCTCTACCAGCTGAGCTACCGAGTCGGCCTTTTTTAATTAAAAATGAATAATTAAAAACTACTCAATTTAATCTTATTTTTTTTATATTTTCCGCAGATAGAATTTTATCATGCAGTGAATAAAATTACAAATCCAGTAATTTTTATTGTTAGTGACCCGGCTGGGATTCGAACCCAGGACCCATACATTAAAAGTGTATTGCTCTACCAGCTGAGCTACCGAGTCGGCCACTTACTTTTTTCAAGTAAACCCTTTGTTTAAGGGACTGCAAAGATAGAAATTTCCTTTTTAATTCCAAGTTTTTTCAAGCTTTTTTTATTAAAAAAATTCTCTTTAAAGAGGCAAAAGCGAAAGCGGTTATAAATTCAAAACTGAACCGGATCGTACAACTTGCTGAGCAATAATTATTTGAAAAAATGCTACATGAAAATTTTTCACATAGCATCTTTATAAACTTTTCTTTATTTTTCAAAACCGATGTCGCTTCTTTTATAAAAAAAAGACAGCTTATCGTGGAAAGTTACCATAGAAGAGGCGCCTTATCTCCTGTTTTATTTTCGGCATAGTAAAGAGATGGAAGAATCTGCGCCAGATAGGTAAACTCACTGTAACAATGCTCCATCAGCCCGAATCCGATTTCATCAGACAGCTGGTGCTCACTGTCTGCTGCTAATGCCCCCAGAAAAAAATGACTTCTCAATGTACATCCCTGCACCGTATCTCTTACCACATGAAACATATAGCCGTCTACCGGATCTCCGTTTGAATCTACCGGAGTATTTTCCCCAAATCCAATTCTGGCATAAATAACTGCACTTACCTCTCCGCTGCAATAAGCTTCTCTTAAAATTTCCGGACTGAAAATTTCTGCAGGATCATGAAATTTGATTGTCGCCGGTACAGGGGGAATATCTCCCAATGATTCTGTTGCATGAATAGTAGCCCCTATATAATTCTTATGCTTAATCCATTGATGATCCCATCCTCCGTGTTCTATATGATCATGGGGATGCCATAACTTTAAATCGGCAGTGGTTTCAAAATACTTAAACCACCAGTCCAGCATTTTTCCTTTACAGTTGTGTAAAATATTCCTCATAGCCACATGAAGCATTCCGTTGTCCAATCTTCTGATACCCGCTTCAAGAGATATGGGTTTAGATGATAATAGAGCGTCAATATTCTCAAAGATCTGGCTTTCAATTTCCTTTGTCAATTCCATACTTACTATTTTTTATACTTGTTAAATATTGGGCTGAAAATCCTGTACTCCACTACAAGATCAGCCATGAATAATAAGTCAAAGTTAGATCAGCCCTGTAGAAATGTACTTGCACAATTATCCAATCCATCTGTACAATTTGGAAATAGGTAACCCGGTTGAAAAATTTCAATGATACGGCGCTGAAAAAACCGGAATTCAAAAAGAAAGTTTAGAGCACTGAATTAAGTTTCTTAAAATCTTCGGGAGTATGACCTGTCTGCTTTTTATAAAATCGGGAAAAATAAGCCGGATCATCAAAGTTTAGATCAAATGCAATTTCCTTTATTGTGAGTTCACCTGCTATGAGGCTTCTGCTGGCTTCCAAAATGACTCTTTCATGCAGAAGCTGTGTAAGGGTCTTGTTCATTTTATCCTTAAGAATCTGGTTAATCCTCTTTTCACTGATGCCCATTTTTGACGAATAAAAATCTGCTTTTCTTTCTGTTTTATAATTCTCATCCATCAGCATAATAAACTGATACACCCTTTTCTGATTGACATCCTGATTCAAAAAGTAATTTTGGTTAATGCGGATAAGATTCAGTAAAAAAACCTTTAACAAAGCCTTTAAAGCCAGAAAAGTTCCCATTGGATGACTGTATTCTTTTTCTATCAGTATTTTTAGATATTCAAAGGTTTCCACAACATCCTGATCTAAACGAAAACTGGAATACTGTCCGTGCATATTGAAAAGATTAAAAACATCCAGTGCGTATTCTTTATTATCTTCTTCCAGATATTCTCTTTTGAAAGCAATTAAACAGCCCTCTTTATCGTCAATGCTCATCTCAGCAAGGCGATATGGAGGGATAAGAAAGATTTCGTGTTCCTGATTTTTTTTAAGCCAGATCATTTCAAAGAAATCAGCCCTGTAGGGACTTTGCATATAATTATCCGGACTATGGTGTAATTCAAAAAAAGTAAATTTTAAAGGATCTGTCTGATGAATGAATTTCATATTGGTGCCCAGATTTTTGTTATATACAAATATACAGCAGTGTTTTCAATTAATTCATTGATTGATATAGAGAAACTATCTAAAGTTTTTATACGCTTTCAATCAGCAGTGAGAAACATCTTATATCAAGCACTTTTTATCACTACATCAGTCTGCAGCTTATCCCGATTAGGCACCTTTTAGATAAAAAAAAGAACTACCAAAGGATAGTTCTTTCTGATTGTGACCCGGCTGGGATTCGAACCCAGGACCCATACATTAAAAGTGTATTGCTCTACCAGCTGAGCTACCGAGTCGGCCACGTACTTTTTCAAGTAAATCCCTTTGTTTAAGGGACTGCAAAGATAGAAATTTCCCTTTTAATTCCAAGTTTTTCCAACTGTTTTTTTGCTGTTTTTTTCATCATCATCAGCAAGCATCTGTTTATAAATAAATTACGCTGATCTGTTTTTTTTATAAAAAATTCGGACTCCCGCTGATTCACTATTGATTTGTAAAAAAACTATTATTACCGACCGTTGTCAATACTTTTTTTCAGGATTATGAAGGTCTCAATGTCAAATTTTACTCCACGATCTTTAGGTTTTGAGGAAAGGGATTTCATTTTTAAAAATAAGTTGTTCAAAATCACATCATTACACTTAAATATTCAAATATTTAAGGAGACTAATCCATTTTTGATAGGTAAAAATGTTTTTTTTCAATACAAAAGAGACTGCCTTTGAAAGACAGCCTCTTACCACTCAACTATAAAAATAAGCTAAAACAGCTTCACTCTTCTTAATTTTATTAAAATCTCAGCGTCAATCTTATGCAGGAGACAGCCTGCGGGATTTTAAATACAGGGCGGTACGGTTCAGATAAGGAAAAAGAAAAATCAACAGCATACATGCAGCAAGCATCCACACCATCATCTCATAATAATCCATAGCAAAACGCACATGATCCTGCACATTCATTCTTCCTACCAGCAATTTATTGGCAGCTTTCACAGCGCGGTCTTCAGGCATTCCTTTGGCAATAAGCTTGGCAGTCTGCTGATGAAGAAAATTTTTAACATCAGGATCTACAGCACTTAAATGATCCTGAAAGGCATTATAATGACGGCTTTTTTCAAAAAGTTCAAAAAAATTGATCAATGCAATGCTGATACAAAAACCGAAATAGCGCACCGCCAGTGCTGTTGCCGCAGCCGATGGTCCAATAGAAGCCGGAACCGATGATATAATATAAATAATGGTAGGAACCATGATCAACCCTACTCCCCAACCCTGAATGAATAAGGGAATATAATAATTGTGCTCATCGGCCTGTACATCAAAAGAATAATACATTAATGCATGAAACAGCAGCAGCATCAAAAAACCCGGGCCCCAGATGTACTGGATTCTTTTCTTCTGCAATACCATACAGCAGGCGATGATCACTCCAGCAACAAGCCCGGCAAGATTAAAAGCATTAATGTATGAAATATGAAAAGGGTCCAAATGCAGTTCTGCAGCAAAGTAATTATTCGTAATCCCGGAAGCAAAGCGGCAAATATACATGACAAAAAGAATCAGTAAACCCACTTTGAAATTTCGGTATCTGAAGATTCTCAAATCAATATAGGGTCTTTTAATCGTATTCTGGCGGAAAACAGAGATGGCCCCCACGATTATAATTCCGATAACGCTGCCTAAAATTCTGTTATCCTCCAGCCAATAGTATTCCTGCCCGAAAATGGTGATATACCCGATTAATACCAATATGATACTCAAAAGCACAAAGCTTTCCCAATCCAGTTTATAGAGCGGAAATCTTGCATGGCTTCTGTAATTGCTCATGGCAAGGGTCAGGAAAACCAGTCCCGGAAGATAGGAGAATATTGCCGTTTTATAGACAATATTAAAATTATAAGAATCAATAAGATCCGCCGTGATCAGATTGTTGAAAGGCATAGCACAAAGCAGAATCCCAAAGAACACGGAAAAACTGATTTCCCGACCTCTTTCACTGCTAAGTCTTGTGAATATCTGGGTAAGCGATAAGTTGACATTCCCTGCAAACAACATTCCCTGAACAAAACGTACCGGAAACAGAATATACACCTCGCGGGTAAAATAGCAGATCAGGCAGGCCAGTATCTGTAATGTTGTGAATAAAAGAAAATATTCTTTGGCCGCCAGAAAGCTGAAAAATCTTCTTTCCAAGCTGTAAAAGCCAACATATCCGGCATAGAACAGCGCTACAGAAAACTGAATATCGGCAGGCTCACAGCCATAGTATCCTGCCGCAGCATTGACATTGGATAATGGCAGAAAGAATATAATGATTCCAGGTAAGGTCATGGAGAAAAGTATAATTTTCACCAGCCATTCAGGAGCCCATCTTTTGAAAAAAGGTGTTTTTCTTTTAACCATTAGAATGCTTTTTAGCAGCATATACATTCACGTTCATCCCTACTTTAAGGACATCAATTTCGTTTCTTTTACCATCCACTCTGATTCTCACTGGAATTCTCTGTACGATTTTTACGTAATTTCCGGTGGAGTTATCAGGAGGAAGCAATGAAAAACTTGATCCGGTAGCCGGAGAAAGTGATATAATAGTTCCCTGAAATTCTTCATCAGGATAAGAGTCGGCCACAATTTTCACATGATCACCAATATGCATATCTTTAATCTGCGTTTCTTTATAATTGGCTACGACCCATTTGTCGGTTTCATTGTTGACGATAAATGCAAGCGTTTCTCCAGCTTCAATCATCTGGCCCGTTTCAACAGTTCTTCTTCCCATTCTTCCATCATATGGAGCGGTAACAGCTGTATAACTGACATCCAGTTTATGGCGGTCCAGTAAAGCTTCCAGTCTTACAATTTCAGCCTGAACAACTGTTTTTTCAGCCTGAATATCATTGATTTTAGAAACGGATGCTGCATACTTATCCTGGGAAGATTTGTAATCACTTTCATTGATATCCAATGAGGCTTTTGCATCTTCAAGCCTTTGTTTGGTTGCAGATTCTTCATTGTAAAGCTTTTCGTATCTTTTATAGTCAAGCTCCTGTTTCCATACTTTTGCTTTACTGGCCTCTACCTGAGCCTGTGATGCTGCGGCTTCTTTAGCTGTGGTACCTGTATTGCTTGCCAGTACTTTCAATTCTGCATAGGCTTTCTGAAGAGCTGCCTGAGTCTGTTTTTGCTGAAGAACATACTCCCGGTTGTCAATCACCAAAAGAGTATCGCCCTTTTTTACTTCCTGATTTTCTTCAAATTTTACTTCTACAATGAATCCGCCTGCTCTTGAAATAACAGGATTAACGTATTCCTGCACCTGAGCATCATTGGTCTGCTCGTACCGATAATAATTTTTAAGGGTAAAACCTCCCCAGATAATAAGTGCAGCAACGATTAAGACTGAAATCCATCCTGTGATTTTTGTAATCAGCCTGTCGGTAGGGGTATATTTTTTTTTCATTGTATTATAAAGTGCCAGTAATATTTTGTAATAGATAATAATTGTTTTGTGCCATAATCTTCGCTGCTTCCAGTTCAAATTTGGTCTGCAGAAGCTGTATATCTGCATCCAGCAGATCGGTAATAAGGGAAGTCTGGCTGAAATACGTGTTTTTCATAATCCTTGCATTTTCTTTGGCCTGGACAACGTTGGTTTCTGCTACCTTTATCTGTTCAAGGGCTTCCTGATACCGCAGATAGGCTTCTTTTACCTGCTGTCTTATTTTATCTTCCGTATCCTTATGTACCTCTTCTTCTTTTTCAAATTCCAAAGCAGCCGCTTTTACTTTCTGAGTATTATGATACAGTGATGATATGGAAAATGAAGCTTTTAAACCTACAATTCCTAACGAATACCAGTCAGGATTATAAGGATAAAGAAAAATCTGGGGATTGGCGTAATAAAACTCTCCGTACAAACCTATTTTAGGGCTCACATTGGCTTTTACCTGTTTTAGTTTTACTTTGCTCAATTCGGTCTGTTGTTCTGATACGTGATAATCAAAAGAGTGATCCATGGCCAGTTTCAAATACTCATTATATGTCATTTTTTCATCCCATTCACTCAATGGTTCTTCAGGAATAATGATCTGTTCATCGGGAATTCCCAAGATAATATCTAACTTCTGCATTGCAATCAGAATATCATTTTCAATGGTGACCAGGGCCATTTTACGTTTGGACAGTTCAAGATCTATTCTTAAAACATCACTTTTCAGTACGACTCCGTTTTTATAAAGCGTCTGTATTTCTTTAAGCTGTACTTTCTGGTCTTCAATATCTTTTTTGATGAGGTTTCTGAAGATCAATGTTTTCTGAAGATCAAGATAAAGGGCTGCTGTCTTGTAATGAATATCAGAAACGGCCTGTTCTTTTTGAATGTTTTTAATTTTCTGAAGCGTCTGAGTTTCTTTAATCTTAAGGTTCAGCTTATTTCCTTCATAAATATTCAGATAAAAATCTGCTCCTGCTCTGTAAAGTGTATGGATCACTTCGTGCTGGGTAGGTTTGGAAAAAATTCCGTTTTCATAAATAGGAATATTGGAAGCTTTTTCAATGGAACCTTTAACTCCAATTTCCGGAAGCCGTTCTCTTTTGGCATCTTTTACTTCTGCTTCGGCAATGTCTGTACTGAGGGTATTGATTTTAATATGACGGCTGTTTTCCTCAGCTCTGTGCCATGCATCTTTTAGGGATAAACGTATGGTATCAATTCTGGAGCTGCCTGCCTGGGCTGATATTGTGTAGGAAGTTCCCAGCATCAGCAGTCCGGTGAGATAAATTTTCATCTGAATTTTTCGAATTATTGCTCTGCAAATTTATTGGCAATCTGGAGATTATTTTTATCTAAAATAGTCAAGTTTTACATGATTCCGGCCAAATGATTATATTTGCATATTCATCATCATTTTAATACTTCAATGGGACTTATTGCAACACTTCCGCATATAGATGAACATGATAAAAGTGTATTCGTCATGCACGAAAAATCTGAAAAGCTGATTCCATTTCACAAGCATACAAAAGGACAGTTGAGCTATGTAGAAGGTGGAATAGCATATATTACGATCAACAACCGGACCTATGTAGTTCCTGCCAGGCATTTCTTCTGGATTCCTCAGGGGATGGAACATATCCTGGAAATAGGCCATACTGCTACGGTTCTGCATTCGCTGTATTTCTATGCTCATGATGATGATTCTGATCCTTTCTATGGAAGACTGGGAATTTATCCGGCTTCAGAACTTTTGATCCAGATGATCAGATATACAGAGATATGGGACGAAAAGCATGTCACAGAAAAAGATGAAAATTTTGAGTTTCTCATTGCCTTAAAAAAAATACTGCCCAAAACGCACAAACAGCCTTTGCCTATCATTCTCCCATCCACTCATAATAAGCAGATGCAGAGAATTACCTCTTATCTTGAATGGAATATCGGTGAGAAACATACACTTGCCAATGTAAGTACCAGATTCGGGTTGAGCGAACGTTCCATATCCCGCTTATTCAAATCCGATATGGATATTTCCTTTCTTCAGTATCTGAAAACTTTAAGGATCATCAAAGCTATTGAACTCCTTCTCAACACAGATAAACCCATCAATGAAATTGCAGATGATGTGGGATACAGCTCAATCAGTGCATTCAGCGACACTTTTCATGAGTTTACGCAATCCAGACCATCAGACTTAA
Source organism: Chryseobacterium sp. 14P4.3.2 (assembly GCF_057799275.1). Lineage (NCBI taxonomy): Bacteria > Pseudomonadati > Bacteroidota > Flavobacteriia > Flavobacteriales > Weeksellaceae > Chryseobacterium > Chryseobacterium sp. 14P4.3.2. Next base: position 32,128 of record NZ_JBYOKO010000018.1, on the reverse strand, counting down.
GAAAGAGCAGTAAATCTTTCAGAAATCCTGCCGGATAAAGAGTAGAAGTATGATCTTTAGCAGGCTTAAAAAAATAAAAGAGTTTTTTATCTTCTATTAAAAATAAGTTACTACTTTTGTATTATAAAATTCAGTACAATGTTTTCAAAAACCTGCGAATATGCTTTAAGAGCTTTAATTTACATCGCCCAGCAGTCTAAAGATGGTGGCCGCGTAGGAATTAAAGATATTTCAAAAAGTATTAATTCGCCGGAGCACTTTATCGCAAAGATTTTACAGGATCTGAGCAGAAAAGGATTTGTACAGTCGGCCAAAGGACCGAACGGAGGTTTCTATATGGATCATAAAAACCTGAATACAAGTATTGCCGATATTGTCAAAGAAATTGATGGTGATAAGCTTTTTTCCGGTTGTGGTCTGGGACTCGAACAATGTTCAGAAACGCACCCATGTCCACTTCATGAGCAGTTTAAAAGCATCAGACAGGATCTCCGCATTATGCTTGAAACTTCCAGAATACAAATGTTCGTTGATAATCTTGATTTAAATTTAACCCACCTAAAAGTGTAAAAAAAATTACAATAATAAAAGATAAAAAGATCTTAATATATTAAATAAAAAAATGAAGTTATGCCTTAAAAACCCTTTAGTACTAATGCTGTATTGTCTGATGGCCGGAATGTTTATCACCGTCAGTTTTTTAGAGACTCCTCTGAAATTTCAGGTGCCGGGGATGGCGCTCCCGACAGCGCTAGAATTGGGAAAACTCATATTTGGGATTTCAACAAATATACAAGGAGGATTCCTTCTTCTGATTTTCATGTTCATGTTCATGTTCATCAGCCGTAGAAATTATACAAAATTGGATTTTATAACCATAGGACTTCTGATTTTCATTCTTATTCTTGAAAAACTCTGGATACTTCCGGTTTTGGATTCCCGTGTAGATTTACTTTCATCAGGGAAATTATTACCGCCTACTCCACTCCACGACTTTTTTATTTACACAGAAACTGCAAAAGCTGTGATACTGACGCTGGCAGTTATCTTACAGTTTAAAAAACATATTATTTAATAACAAATCATCTCTATTATGAAGACACCATTTTTAAATTACGCAATGATATTGATTGTATCTGTACTTATTTTTTCATGTTCCAAACCTGAAACTACTCCCATTCCACAGCCGGAACCTTATTATTCCGAATCCGCTCCTCAGACTGTTGAGACCCCTCCCGCACCAGTAGTTTCTGCCAAAGTTTCCAATGATGAAGGCTTGAAACTGATTGAAGGAACAGACTGCCTTACCTGCCACAAAGTAGATGCAAAATTAATAGGCCCCTCATATCAGAAAGTTGCAGAGAAATATTCTGAGGCTGATCTCGATATGCTGGCGCAGAAAATTATTGACGGAGGTAAAGGAAACTGGGGCGAAATTCCTATGACCGCTCATACAGGATTAAGTAAAGACAATGCTAAACTGATGGTAAAGTATATTTTATCCCTTAAAAAACAATAAAAAATTTTAAAATAACAAAAGACAAAAAAATATTATATTATGAATACAAGAACAGATTTTATAGGAGACATCGTTGCTGAAGATTTCAGGGCTGCAGCTGTATTTAAAAGATATGGAATTGATTTCTGCTGCAAAGGTGGAAGAACGATAGAAGAAGCCTGCTCTCAAAAGAAACTCAAACCGGAAAAGATCTACGAAGAACTGGAAACCCTTCCTGAAAACGAAGGTGCATCCATAGATTTCAACAGTTGGCCGCTTGACCTCCTGACAGATTATATTGAGAAAAAGCACCACCGTTATGTAGAAGATAAAACATCTGTTCTTCAGGATTTTCTTGACAAACTATGTAAAGTTCACGGTGACAGGCATCCGGAATTATTTGAAATCAGTACTTTATTTAATGACTCCGCTCATGATCTGGCCGCTCATATGAAAAAAGAAGAACTGATTCTGTTTCCTTTTGTACGAAATATGATGAAAGCTAAATTATCCGGAGCTGCCCTGCCACAAACTGTTTTCGGGACTGTAGAAAACCCTGTGCATATCATGCAGCATGAGCATACTGTGGAAGGTGAGCGTTTCAGAAAAATTGCAGAAATCACCGATGAATATCTTCCGCCAGCTGATGCCTGCAACACTTATAAAGTTGCTTTCGCCATGCTCCAGGATTTTGAAAACGATCTGCATAAGCACATCCATCTGGAAAATAACATTCTCTTCCCAAAAGCGATACAATTGGAAAAAGAGTTTGCTAAAGTGTCTTAAAAGATGATAAAAAGCCTTTAAATTTTAAGTTCAAAGGCTTTTTTATTTTAAACAGCTAACTTACATTCTTCATTCTCATTTTTAATTTTAATTTTCACCTCACTGTGTCGCTCTGATCATCGCAGAAGTAATCTGACTCTCCTTCTTTTTAGAATAAGTGGAATCAAAAGGTTCCATCACATTAAACAAATACTGATAAAAAGGAGCAATCTGCTGAACTTTCTCAGATTCTTTCATGGCTTTTTCTTTACCCATTTGCTGAAGACCCTGTATGAAAATACTGAATTTTTTATCAATAGGTTCAACAGATTTTAAAAGATAAGTATGAGCTTTTTCATTCTGTCCTAATGTTCTGTAGGCTTCTGTGACAGCGGAAACTACAAGAGCATATTCCATAGGCTTTGAGCGCATTTGTTTTCTGGCTGCGGCCTGAAATTTTGGAGAGAGATTATGGTAATAGTCATATTCTTCAATTATTCCTTTTTTAAGTACTTCCGCCAGCTGAAGACCTTTCTGTTCCTGTCCGGCAACAATATACCCCGTCACCATTGAACTTAACGAACGTGGATCATTATACTTTTCTACAGGAATTTCTTTTGCGGCAAGATCTAAAAGTTCCAGTGCTTTTTCTTTCTGTCCGTTCACAACCAGTGCTGAAACAGCTCTGCTTACCGACATTCTGTAACCAAATATATTGGAGGTAGCGGTTTCATCATAATAAATACTAAGGTCTTTAAAATTCCCCCATCTGAAATTTTTCACCACATGGTAAAGAGAGATGGCGTCTACCCTTCCTTTGTCCCCATCCGGACTTTGAGGGGTACGAATAGGAACGAGCCTGTAGCTGAAACCATCAAACTGCAGATAGTCATCAAGATAAAATATATTTTCACTTTCATACATTCCTCCAGATGAGAAATTCACCGGCCGCTTCCAGTCGAAGTTAGCCAGCATGTCAAGCATCATCAGATTACTTTTGTACATGGTATTGCCCTGATAGCTGATCATGATCTGATCTACAGCGTTGGAAAGATCAGCCTTATTGATAATTCCTGCCCTCACAGCATTTTCTTTATTCACCGGAAGAATAAATTTGTTCACCGGAATAATATTATATTTTTCATATTCATTTTCGCCGAAATACATCTTCAGCAGTTCATCTTTTGCCGGAGATTTCACCTTTAAGAATTTAATGGCCTCCTTCATCGTCATAGAATCCTGAGTCAGATATTTTCTAAACTCCTGAAATTCCGTTTCCGGGGCTCCCTGATCTTTAAGCATGGCAAAAAAGCCTTCCCAGTCCTCTTTTTTCATCAGATAAACCTGATCATTTACTCCGTCTCTGTATTCATCATGCGTTAATTCACCCGGAATCCCTTTTGCATTGTATGTTTTCCTTTTAACCTGATCAATATTCCAGGGAGTGGCCAAAAGAGTAAAGTTAACGGTCTTCACATCATCCCTGAATCTTTCTGTCTCCTGAATGGCCCAGACAGGAAAAGTATCGTTATCACCATAGATGAATATGATATCATCTTCAGGCAAAGACCTGAGGAATGAATACGCATAGTCCCGAGCGGCCGTTTTCCTGCTTCGGTCGTGTGAAGTATAATTCTGAAAGCCCATCATAAAAGGAATTCCCAACAATATTAGCCCAAAGACAATATTAACTCCATTGGATTTTATTTTTGACTGAAGAAACCAAAGAGCAGCTCCGGCTCCCAGACCGATCCAAATGGCAAAGGCATAGAATGATCCTACCATGGCATAATCCCTTTCTCTTACCTCAAACGGTTTTACTCCTGTATAAAAAACAATTCCTACGCTGGTAAGAATAAAGAGTGAAAGAAGGGCATAAAATCTTCCGAAATCCCTGTTCAGCTGGAAAAAGAAGCCGATAAGCCCTAAAATAAGCGGTAAAAAGAAGAATTTCACTGTACTTTCATTCTTAAACTTAGCCGGCATATGATCCTGATCTCCCAATAAAATATCATCGATAAAGGAGAACCCTGAAATCCAATTCCCTTGAGTGTTTTCCATATGTCCCTGAAGGTCATTCTGTCTTCCCACAAAGTTCCACAGCAGATATCTTACAAAGTAATATCCATTCTGGAAAGAGAAAAAATAATCCATATTTTGGGCAAAGGAAGGACGCTGAACATTAATCAGGTTATAAGGTTTTACCTTCAAATAATCTGAAGCGGTAATAGAATCATTTTCATATTTAGCCCTCAGATCTTCAAAGATCTTCTTGGCCTGCGGATTATCTGCCACATCTTCATTGTCATCATTGAAAGTAAAGTCAGGAGCACCATATAAGGCGATATAATTGGCCATCACATCTTCATCACTGCTGAACATTCTTGGCATAAAGCTGATATGAGATTTATTGAAAACATAATTGAAACGTTCACCCGTTTTCCTGTAAGTTCCTGTTTTTTCGTCTTTTTCGTAAATATCTCCTGTGATCTGCCTTTTATAGCTTCCGTCTTCATTTTTTTCTATTCCTTTTTTGTCCAGAAATGCAGTGTAATTCTGTCCGTAAGTCGTTGGCCAGTCACCATACTGCTCTCTGTTGTAATAATCTTTCATCCCGATTGCGGTATCGGGATCGTTGAGGTTCATCGGCGGATTAGCATTTGCTCTGATCGGAATGACCAGCCAGCAGGAAAAACCGATGATCATATAGACCAGAGATAAAACAGTGGTCTGATATATCTTTCTTTTGGTTTTTCCCGAATATTTAATTAAAACATAACTGATTGCAGCCATTAGAACAAACGCTACAATAGTTCCCGAATGAAAAGGAAGCCCCAGTCCGTTGACGAAGAAAATCTCCAGTTTCCCAAACAAAGTCATAATCAGTGGGAAAATAAATTTGAAGACAAATGCCAGAATTCCTAATGTAATCAGGTTTGCAAAAACAAAGGTTTTCCATGAAAATGTATAATTTCTGGCATAGTATAAAAGGCATATTGCAGGGATTGCCAGCATACACATCATATGTACTCCAACCGAAAGTCCTATAATAAAAAACATCAGAATGATCCATCTTTCGCTATCTCCTGCATTATATTCATTTTCCCATTTAGTGGCAAGCCAGACCAGCAATGCAATAAACATAGAAGCCATTGAATAGACTTCTCCTTCTACTGCCGAAAACCAGAATGTATCTGAAAAAGTGAAGCACAAAGCGCCAATCACCCCCGCAAAAAGAATTGAAATCTCCTGACGTTTTGAAATTTCATCAAAATCTTTATTTAAAAGACGTCTGACAAAATGGGTAATTGTCCAGAACAGAAACAAAATGGTAAAAGAACTGAAAATGGCAGACATTGCATTGATAACAATAGAATAGTTTTCGGCATTTCCTAATGCAAAAATACTTGCCACTGCCCCCATGATCTGAAACAGAGCTGCTCCCGGAGCGTGGGTTACTTCAAGTTTCACGGCAGAAGATATGTATTCCCCGCAATCCCAAAAACTCAAAGAATGCTCTATTGTTGAAAGATAAGTAATGAGCGCAACAGCAAAAAGGAACCACCCCAATACGGTGTTCCATTTTTTAAAAGACCAATTTTTCATATAATATTTTCCAATAATTAATAGGACAATTGAGGGAAAGGATTTATTACATGGAAACTGGAGATTTTATTTATAAAATATCATAAAAAACAGAAATTCTTGCTATTATTCATTACGAACCTTTAAGTTTGGATATCCATTTTCAATAGATTCAAAAAGTTTTGTGGCATTATTATATTTATATTCTGAAGTCATTTGGCTTTCCGTTTTATCCTCTATAGTCTTATCACCTAAAGTCAAAATATCATTTTCAAATTCATAGGCACCAAAATAGTGTTTACTTTCTCCATGCCAATACTCATTAAGCATATATGTTTTATCCGCATAAAGTTTCAATTCATAGCCACGTGTTTTTAACTGGGGATCTGGTGAAATGTAGTATTCATGCCAAATTTCCTTATTGGATTGAGTAGTATTCAAATATAGATTAACTCCAAAAAGCAAAATTAATATAGTAAAAACCCAATTGGTTGTTATATGTTTTGATTCAAGGGTATAAATTATTACAAAGTTGACCACTAATAATCCTGCTATCAAGGGAAGAACAAAAATATTTGATTTTGAAGCCGTAAAATCAAAATAGGTATGAGTGTAATTAATGAGAAGGAGAAAAAGTAAAACTACGGTTCCATATTTAATTAAAATTTTCATTTTATTTTAGTAATCAGCTTCTTGTTTAAATGAATTTTCTAATACGTATTATTCAACCCTCCATCCAGCGGAATACTTGTTCCGGTAAGATAAGCTGAATATTCTGAGGCCAGAAAAGCAACCAGATGTCCATATTCTTCGGGTTTTCCGAGTCTTTTCATAGGAATTTTATTTTCCCTCGCTTTTTTGATTTCCTCAGGAGTTTTGCCTGATTGCTGTACTTCATGATTTACAAGATTTTGGATTCTTTCTGTATCAAAATAACCTGTTAAAACATTATTTATGGTGATATTATGCTGTGCGACTTCATTGGACAGCGTTTTAGCCCATGCAATGACTGCCGAACGGATAGAATTGGAAAGAGCAAGACTCGCAATCGGTTCTTTAACAGATAGTGAAGAGACGTTAATAATACGCCCGCTTCCCTGCTTGATCATATGGGGAAGTGCCAGTAATGTGGTTTCACAGACCGTTTTAAAGAGAAGGTCAAATGCTTTTTGATAGTCTTCCACCGTTTTATCCAGTGCCAGCCCTGGTTCGGGACCATTCGTATTGTTCACGAGAATGTCTACAGAGTGACTGCTGAAATATTCACCAATAATTTTTTTATAGTTCTCAAAATCTGAGAAGTCTGCCACCAGGTACTGGTGTTTCTGATCAGAATGTAATACAGGCAATAATGAAACTATATTTTGAAGTTTCGTTTCATTACGGGCCATTACAGTAACATTGGCTCCGCATTTTGCCAGTTCGACAGCTATTCCTGCTCCTATTCCCTGAGTAGCAGCACCTACCAAAGCATTTTTTGAAAAAAGTTGAATATTCATAGTTCTGTAATGATTATGATTTAACTTAGATAAATGTAGGGAAAAACCTCCAAATATACTTTGAAGGTTTACATTAATCAGATTAGTTTTTTGTCATTATTGAACAACGGTTGCTTCCAGCTCAACTTTTAAAGTTTCAAATAATCCGTTTACCTCCAGTAAAGTGAGTGCCTGTTCGACCTTATGTTTTGATATCCATTCCTGAAGGAAAGGAAAATAAGGCCAAAGCTCTTCTGTGGAAGTAGTATAGACGTTTAATCTTACAATTCCCTTACATTCATATCCTGCTGTCATGATGACTTCTTCCAGATTGGCAATAGCCTGCTCAAGCTGAGATTTCATATCTTTATTACTGGATCTTCCATCTGAATCTATCGCTGCCTGCCCGGAGCAGTATAGCGTTTTTTCGACATTTTTCACCTCAACTGCCTGAGAATAGCTTCGTTCATCCTGCCATTTCCATGGGTTTACCGTTCTTTTTTCCATTGTATTCAATTTCTTATATGTTACTATGCAAAATTGCAGAATAGATATGGCAAACCTCTGTGATCCGGATCACGATTATAAAGTGAGAAACATCACCTATTACAAAGACAAACGGCTTAATGTTTCTCTGGACACCCCTAGGTAAGATGCAAGAAGAGACTTCGGAACTCTCTGAACCAGCGAAGGATACTTCTTTACAAGTTGATCATAACGTTCTTTGATCCCTGTTGTCATCATAGAAATGGTACGCTGCTGGGCTGCAATAAATCCCATATAGGCTTTCTCCAGAAAGAAGTGTTCAAGTTTTGGGAGTCTGGCGCAAAGTTTTTTATAATCTTCCAGCTGAAGACATAATAGTTCCGTGCTTTCCACACATTCCAGTGACATGGTTGCAGCAGCCTGTTGGTAATAGGCAGGAAAATCAGTTTCCCACCAGTCTTCCATTGCAAATCCTACAATATGTTCTTTTCCTGCTTCATCTGTATACACCAGCTTCAGAAGTCCTTTCAATACAAAATAGTTGTACAGAACCAGTTCACCTTCCTGTATCAAAAACTGGTGCTTTTTATATTTCTTATAAGTGAAACAAGAGGCTATGAATTCAAACTCATCATCACTTACAAGGATTATCTTTTCAATATGTACTCTTAACTGCCCCAGCATTCTGTATAATTAAATTTTTTGTTGAGCTGCTCGAAGGCTATTTCACGAGCCAGAATCTCTTCGACCTCATCAAATGTTACCAGACCTTCTGCTTCAAAAGTATGTCCATTAGGGACTTTGTAAGTATATTCAAAAATATCCCGTTGGTAGATATCCTTAAGAATGTCTATCTGTTTTGGGGTTAGATACGGCTCATGGGTTTTCAGTTGGTTGAGTAAATTTTCTTTCAGATCTGCTTCTTCGTCTTCATAAAACATGGAATCATCATCTATTTCAGTTACGGCCTCCAAGAGCTGGCGGAAAATAAAATCCTGAAAATTACCTGCCATTACCTCAGCTTCCACATCGTCATGAGGTATGAAAGTAACAGGAACTTCGCCGTCATTCTGTAAGTCAAACTGAAAAGCATACCAATCTCCTGCTCCATTTTTAGCAAACGGAACAAACTTATAATCTGAATGAATATTTCTGTAATCATCTTCATCTGACATCTCCTGAATTGAACCTTCAACGAGCTGATGATTATTCCAGATTTCAATATCATATCCAAATAAAAGCAATGGCGGGTTTTCCTTTAGTTTTGGAAAAACCGTCTTATACCAGTCTGAGCTGGATTCACCCCAGTCCAGCATCTTATTTTCGGATAAACGTCTGTAAATTTCAGGGTATTGAAAGTTATATTTTTGTTCCAAATCTGTTAAATTATTCATTGTTTTTTGGTTTAAAATGTAAATGGGTAGATTTCACTGAGTTTTATATGAATGGTATTCAAGGTATCATAAAATTCCTGTTTAACAGGTTTCGGGATATCTTCATATTCTTCAAAATAATGGTCCAACTGTTGAATAACAAATGCCATTTGGAGCCACTGTTCAAAGTTAATATTCATCGGTTCAAGTTTTTCATCATAATCATGATCGTAGAAAAAAACCTGATTTCCGGAATTCAGGAACCACCGGTCCCCCTGTCCGTTGCCGGCAAAGCACCAGTAGTGAGGTAATTCAAATTCTTTATTTTCAGTAATGGCCTCTATAGAACTGTATAAGATGGCTTCGGAAGAGATTTCTATTGTTTTAATCTGGGTAACTAATTTTACGTACCATTCTGAAAGAGGAAACGCCATTGTTTTCGGAAAGTTCTGTACAGCTATTTTACCAGCCAGCATTTCGGATTCTACGTCTTCAATGGTTAATATTTTAAACAAACTCATAATAAACTGATTTATAAATTTTCACAAATAATTTCAATGTCAGAGTTTTAATACATCATAATTTTTGTTTCAACAGCTCATCAATCTGTTCATAAAAAGAGCCTGTACTGTAATCGGCTACTCCGGTATGGTGAAGACGAATCTCTCCTTTTTTATCAAGAACAACTGTCGTTGGCAATGAACCGTTATAGAGTACATCAGGAATACTGGAAGCAGGGACCAGAAAAGGAACTGAAAACCCTTTCTCCAGTAAGTAAGTTTTTCCAAGTTCTGTCTTATCATCCATATTGACAGTAAGAAATACTATATCCGGATTGCTTTTATATTTTTCATAGAGTTTCTGAACAGAAGGAAATTCTGCACGGCAGGGAGGGCACCAGGATGCCCAGAAATTGATAAAAACCACTTTATTTTTTAAATCAGAAACATCAGTGACCGTTCCATCTTCATTCTTCAGTATAAAACCTGCATAAGACGTATATCCTGATCCGGAATGATCTTCTTTTGGTTCCGAAATATGGGAATTTAGAATTCCTGTAGAAGCAACCTGTCTCATCAGCCATGCTTTAGCGTCTTTATTTACTAATAATATAATGAACAGAATCATTAAGATTGCCGTAGACCAGTTACTTCTTAACCATTTTTTCAGTCGTTCCATATTCTTTACTGATAATTCTTTACAGCAATATAAGGCTAATATTTGATTTGAAAGTAAACGGCAAATGTTTCCAGAGAAAAAGGCCTTTAAATCCGAAGACTTAAAGGCCCACTCCTGCATGACGTCTTTTCTTACCGAGAAAAAGACACCTCTTCATTTTTAGCATACATCAAGAATTTCATTTGTGTACTTTACCTTCCATCCGTTTGACTGCTTTTGTATATCCCACATTGTGCGGTAAATTCCGTTTTTTTCTAAAAGTTCCTCATGGTTTCCTTTTTCTGCAATTTCTCCTTCATTCAGCACCAGTATCTGACTGGCATTTTGTATCGTAGATAGTTTATGGGCAATAACAACAACTGTTTTTGACCGTACCAGTTCATGTATGGCACGCTGAATATATATTTCGTTTTCAGGATCAAGGCTGGCCGTAGCTTCATCCAGCAAAACAACCGGAGCATCTTTCAGCAAAGCTCTTGCAATACTTATTCTCTGTTTTTGCCCACCTGATAATTTGCATCCCCCTTCTCCTACTTTTGTATGAATTCCATATGGCAGTTCCCGGATAAATTCCATACATTGTGACTGCTCAACAGCGTCATACACCTCTTTTTCTGAAGCATCAGGATTTCCAATTTTAATATTATTATAAATGGTATCATCAAAAAGGTATACCTCCTGAAACACTTCACTGATCAGCTTGTAAAATTTATCCTGATTAATATTTCGGATATCGATTCCTCCCAGAGTAATACTTCCTTCATTCACATCCCAGAATCTGGCAATAAGCGATGCAATTGTTGTTTTTCCTGAACCTGAGTGCCCTACCAAAGCAAGCATCGAGTTTTCAGGAACAGTAAAATTGATATCCTTTAAAGTCATTCTATCCTGATATCCAAAGTTCACGTTTTTAAAACCTATTTCATAGTTTTCAGGAAGCTCATCTTTTGGGGTTTCCATGGTAGGCTCTTCCAAAACTCCGATAATCCGGGCCAGACTTTCATTCATATACCTCAGCATCAGGTAATCCACCATTACTACTTTCAAAGGATTATACAGATTATATCCCATGATCAGAAAAGTAATGAGTACCGGAATGGTGATGGACTGCTGAAGAAGAAAATACAATCCAAGTGCCGTCATTCCTATAAAACCAATCTCAAAGACGATAGCTGCCGTCACAATGAATGGCCCTGGAATAGCTTCCATACGAATACTCTTACGGCGAAGATCATCAAAAGAATCCTCAAGTCCTTTATGCCTTTTTCCCGTTAGCCCATAGGATTTCAGATGGCGGATTCCCTGTACATATTCTAAAAATTTCGCTCCTACTGTATTTCTGGCCGCAATCTGTTTTTTTCCTAAACGGCTTACCAAATAATTGGCTATCCTTAAAAAAGGATATATGAGTGGTAAAGCCAGTAAAAGGCAAAGTGCCAGTCTCCAGTCATATACAAAAAGAAAAACGGATAGTAAAACGGTACCAAATGCGGCAGAAGCCAGGTTGCCAATACTGTGTCCGAATATTCCTTCAAAATTGGCAACATCCTGCAAAACAATAGAAGCAATCTCTCCCGGATCTTTCTGTTTAAAGAATCCCAAAGAAAATTTTTGAATATGGTTTCCAAGTTTAATGCGCAGTTTTGTAGAGAGATCATATACCAGAAGATTCGATCTCACCATGGAACGGGAAGCCACAAAAAACTGAATAAGAAGCATCACCGCCATCAAAGCAACTACGGACCAAATTCTTGTATGATCCGGCTTTTCTGAAAAAAGCTCCCACACTACCACCAGCAGGATACCTGAGGGAGCAGCGATAAGCATACTGTGTACAATCTCCGTAAAAGCAACTTTCCGGGTATCTTTCGGATTGAAGGAGGTGACATACTTTAAGTTTTTTATCATTGTAAAGCTCTTTTAGAAGTTTCATATTCTTTCATCAATTTTCCTCTGAACAGGAACAGCAGTGAACTGAAGAATATCAGATAAGCAATATTGAATATAGCTCCGCCCACCCATCCTGAATACGGCAGAGGCAGCATATTTTTAACAGGAATAATGAACATAGTCAGCACAAACGGTGTCAGCAAAGCCATCCACCAAGGAAGCAGGGTTTTATTTAAAAGAATGCATACGGCAAATGAGATCCAGCCGATTGCCAATACACCTATGGCCGCTCCCCAGGCAATATTCAGCATCTTCATAAATGCTTTTCCTGTATCTAAAAGGTAAAGGTGTGAAACCGGATCTGTATGATAAACCGCTTTATAGATTTCCCCTACATAAAAGAATCCCGCATGACCTAAAGGAGACAGAACGGCTCCTGCCAATAATACCCAATAGACAAAAACCGCGTACCATTTCTGGGTGTCTTTAAAAAACTGATAAACCAGCCAGCTTGCAGGAATTAATAATGGACCTGTAAGTGCCCCAATCAACGCACCAAACATCAGTCTGGCAGTTGAGCCCTCCAGCATCAAAGTTGCAAATTCAACATTCACATGGTCTGCATAAGTTTTTGAAAACAACGGATAATCGGCTGGATCGGGATCAAATCCGGCAACGTAAATATCGCCAATAAGCCAACAAACTGAGACGATAACGGCTGCTCCAAAAGACCAATTTATTTTATTTGAATATTTCATATATTTTTCTGTAAATCATTAATTTTTAGTCAGAGTTATAGTTTTAAATAACCATTAGACAGGTATTAGTGAACGTCGGCTTCGGAATTCTCCGCATGCCTTTCTGTTGCAGATTTATCTTCTGCGACTCCGGATTTCCAGTAAGAATAGGCATAGAGCTCTCCCTGTTTCCATTGTTTATCTTTTCGGAGATATCTTCGGATTTCTTTTACTGATGAAAATTCTGCTGCTACATAACCGGAGCGCGATCCTTCAGGCAGCACCTGTTCTTTGACTACTTCCGCAAGTCTGCTGCCCTGCTGAGGGTGCTCATTATAAATCCAGATAAATTCAATCTCCGCAAGTGTTTGTAAGTTCTGTTCATCTTCTTGGCTATCAACTTCAATGATGCAGATTCCTTTAGCCGTTGCCGGAAGGTCTTCCAGAATTGCTGCTAATACGGGAATTCCCGTTGAATCAGCTACCAGGATATAATGATCAGCCTTTCCATAAAGCTCTGTTTTCCCGTCTTTCATTACTACCCCTATCAAATCTCCTTTCTTAGCGTCCAGGGCCCATGCAGACGCCGGACCTTCATCTCCGTGAGCAACAAAGTCAATCCAGATCTCATTATTTTCAAGATCAATCCCGCGATGGGTATAGGTTCTTATAGTTGGACGAATTTCTTCAGGCTGAGTTTTCCACTGCATTTTATCATAATCAAATTCCGGAAAGTGAACCTGGTCTGCTCCTTTTGGCGGAATAAGAATTTTATTGTTCACTCCTACCGTCGTATTGGCTATTAAAGAGACCTTTTCTCCTGTCAGAAAAATCCTGATATAATGCGGTGTGATATATTCTTTTCTGCTTACTGTAAATTCTGCCTGTATTGCTTTAAAATTTCTCATAATACTGTTTCTGTTATCTTTTACATTACAAATTCTTTGGCTCTGATGTGGGCATTCCACATTCTGTTATAGAGTTCACTTTCTTCCAGAAGGTTCTTATGTTTTCCCTCCGAAATAAGCCTTCCTCTGTCAAAAACTATAATCTTGTCTGCATCGGTAATTGTGCTTAGTCTGTGGGCTATAATCAGTACCGTCTTATCTTTTATCAACTGGCTGAATGCCTGCTGAATCATGAATTCATTTTCCGGGTCTGCAAATGCTGTGGCCTCATCCAGAATCAGTATCGGAGCATTTTTAAGAATTGCTCTGGCCAACTGAAAACGCTGCTGTTCACCTCCACTCAGATGTACCCCGGACTGCCCGAATAATGTATCATAGCCATCCGGAAGATTACTGATCATCTCATGAAGCTGAGCGGCCTTGGCTGCCTCTTCTACCTCTGCACGGGTTTTATCCATTCCCATCCGGATATTTTCATACATACTTTGCTGAAACATAAAACTGTCCTGAAAAACAAAAGAAACCATCTGCATAAGCTGCTCCGGAGGGTAATGTTTGATATTAATTCCGCCAATGGTTATCCTTCCTTCGCTGGCGTCCCAGAAGCGGGCTAAAAGCTGTCCTACTGTACTTTTACCTGCTCCTGAAGGGCCCACCAGCGCTGTAATGGACCTTTCCCTGATTTCAAAATCAACATTTTCCAATACAAGATTATTCTCATCATACGCAAAGCTTACATTCTTAAATGCAATACTGAGGTTTTCCGGATGATGATTTTCATGGCTTTCTTCTAAGTTTTTATGATACAAAAGTTCATCAATCTGCTCTACTCCCCTGTTGATTATTGAAATCTGTATTCCCATATTGCTCAGTACAAAAAGCGGTTTGATATAGCCTGTCCCCAGAATCAGAAACAACAGCAAAGTAGCCAGGGTTACCCCGTTCTCAAAGTACAGATACAGGCCCAGCGCAAGTACCGGAAGCATCGCATTACTGATAAAGCTCATGAATACGGCAAACGCAGGGGTACTTGTTTTCACCCAATCATTAACGAATCCATTGAACTGCTTCACTGTATTTCCGTATTTATCAAAAGTTTCCGCAGACTGTCCGAATATTTTCATCACAGGCATTGCCCGCACATATTCTACAATTCCGGAATTCATATCTTCTAAAGACTGGTGATAGTTTTTCATCATTCCTTTGGCTTTTTTCCCTCCAAACATGATGGGAATCCATATAGCCAGAATAATCAAGGGTACAAAACTGATAACAGCCAGCCTCCAGTCCTGGAAAAAAAGGAAAATAATTGTAATCACCGGCAAAGCTACTCCTTTCACAAAATCAGGAATCTGATGGGCAATAAAGTTTTCAATTCGTTCCACATCATCAGACAGTATCTTTTTCAATGCCCCCGAATTTCTGTTATTAAGGTATCCCATCGGGAGCTTCCCTACTTTATCTACAATAAACCTTCTTAATTCGAATAAAATATGATACGCCGCGATATGAGATAAAATTCCTGAAACAAAAAATACAAACATACTTACCACCGCTGCAATGACTGCATAAATAATGTATTGGCGGGCCAGGCTGAAATCCACTCTTTCTCTGGTCAGTTCACGGATGATATAAAATATCAGGATGTAGGGAACCAGACTCAGCAATGCATGTAGTACGGATAAAAAACCAGATATGAGCAACAGTAGTTTTCTTCTTCCCGCTATCTCCAGCAATCTTGCAATTCCGTTTTTCCTTTTCTTATATTCTTTCATGAAAAATAGATTTAGTTATTAAGAATGATTCTAAATAATTATTACCTTTGTGCAAAAGTAGAAAGTATACTCAACAGTATGGGTATGTGAAACGGAATAAAAAGTCCGTGAAAAGGAGAACTTAACCAAAGGAAAGAAAATGACATTACGCTTATATGATGAAAGTGTCGGAAAAATGCTCATAGAGCGAAATTATCCTGACAGCTATTACGTCAATGACGGAGATATACAGGAGTGTATCATCCAGCTGATCCCTCCTTATGGTAATGGATTTTACCATGAGATCTGCTTTGAAAATGTCCATATCAGTTTTGGAAATATTTCACTGGACAACCAGCTTCAGCTGTATTTCGAGAGTGATTTCGATACGGTGGAAATGCATTTTGCCCTTAAAGGAAAAAGCATGGCAAGTTCGGAAAACTTTGGAAAAACAGTACAGTTTGACAGCTATCAGCATAATATTATCTATGCCCACCGTATGCAGGGAAAAATGGATTTTTACGGTCCCGATCTTCATTTGCTGGAAATCAACCTGGCTCCTTCTTTCTTTAAAAAATTTCTGCCTGAGTATTCGGGCTTGTTTGAGACTTTCAGAAATACGATTGAAAAACAGCAGTCATCACTGATCACACCGGATCACAACCGGATCAGCCTAGAAATGTATGAGATTCTGAATGACATCATGCATTGTGACAGAAAGGGAGTCTTTAAACGGATATATCTGGAGGCCAAAGTAAGCGAACTGCTTCTTTTACAACTGGAACAGCTTTTCCACCACGAATCTTCGAAATCACCCATTGTAAAAAAAGATGAAGAGAAGATGTATGCTGTAAGGGATTATATTCTCAATAACCTTAGTACCAGCTGCTCTTTAAATGATCTGGCCCACCATGCAGGCACCAATGAATTTACTTTAAAAAAGGGATTTAAAGAGCTTTTCGGAACAACAGTCTTCGGTTTCTGGAATGATATGAAAATGGAAGAGGCTAAAAAAATGCTTCTTGACACCCATATGAACATCAGTGAAATTTCGGATATTATCGGTTATAAAAACCCACGCCATTTTTCAGCAGCTTTTAAAAGAAAATACAATATACTTCCCAGCAAGATAGGCAACAGATAATCAATAAACAGCAAATCTTCTGTAACTATTTTATTTTAAACTGGCCACTCCCTGGTTTAAAAAGATCATGTAAAACTATATTACTGAATATAATACCACCTGTAAAGTCTTTTAAAGCTCAAAATAAATTTATTTTCTTATTTTATATATCCATTCATTATTACACAGTCAATATGATGAAAAAAATAATACAATTATAAAATTAACACATTCTTTATACCATAAAAATAATATGAATATGGATTGTATAACATAATAAAATTCTATATAAAAAGTATTAATATTTAACATTTTACGGCTAAATCAATTTATTGTTAAAAAAAGAAATATTTAATGCATAATAATATTGTTTATAAGAATTTGCGGTTATCTTTGCCTCTTAAATCGATGGAAGAATGCATTAGATGATAAGGCAAAGCCTTTTTACCACGGATTTATTCAATAATCCACCTTTCCTGTGTAACTAATCTCCTTCCTCTCCAACTAATTCAACATTCACAAACTATAACCTATATAAAGAAATCTCTACTACTTTAAAAAAATAAACTTAATGCAAACATCTTTTTTTAAAATTGCTGCTGCTTCTGCCGCACTCTGTCTCAGCAGTTGGGCTATGGCACAGCAGAAATATTCGGTAAGCGGAACGGTAAAAGACCAGAAAAACGGAGAACTTCTGATCGGAGTAGGAGTAAAAATAGCAGAAGATCCTTCTATTAATGTTATAGCCAATGAATATGGATTCTATTCCTTATCATTACCGGAGGGGAATTACACAGTGATCATTTCTTATCCCGGTTATAAGGATTTTGAGCAAAAGATCACCGTTGACCAGAATATAAAACTGGATCTTCCCCTAAACCAGGAAGAACAGAAAGAAAAATCCAAAACAATTGATGAAGTAATCATTTCAGGAGTTAAGAAAGACAAAAACCTTTCTACAGCTCAGATGGGAACTGAGACATTAAGTATTAAAAACATCGAAAAGCTTCCGGTTTTATTTGGAGAAAAAGATGTCATGAAAACCATACAGCTGTTACCGGGGATCAAAAGCAGTGGTGAAGGAAGCAGCGGATTCAGTGTAAGAGGTGGTGCTACAGACCAGAACCTTATTTTACTGGATGAAGCTCCGGTATATAATGCCTCACACCTTCTTGGTTTCTTCAGTACCTTCAACAGTGATGCATTAAAAGATGCAAGCATTATCAAAGGAAACAGTCCTGCTCAGTATGGAGGAAGACTTTCTTCTGTACTGGATGTAAAAATGAAGGATGGTAATAATCAGGATTATAACGTCAACGGAGGAATTGGCCTGATCAGCAGCAGATTGAGCGTGGAAGGACCTATTCAAAAAGAAAAATCATCATTTATTGTTTCAGGGAGAAGAACTTACGCCGATTTGTTCCTTAAAACAACTAAAGATTATAAAGACAACAAATTATATTTTTATGATCTGAATCTGAAAGCAAACTATCAGATCAATGAAAACAACCGTATTTATCTTTCCGGATATTTCGGAAGGGATGTGCTGGGGCTGGGTGACACATTCTCCACAGATTGGGGAAACACCACAGCTACATTAAGATGGAACAGCATTATCAGCAGTAAATTATTCTCAAATACCTCATTTATCTACAGTGATTATGATTATAAAATCAGTCTGAAAAATGATGATAATGTATTTGATTTAAATTCAAAAATAAAGGACTGGAACCTTAAGCAGGATTTTACATGGTTTGCCGGGAATAAGCATTCTGTACGTTTTGGACTTCAGTCTATTTACCATACTATTATCCCCAGCAGTGCCTCTGGAACCAGCGTGAGCAGTTATCCAAGAAACCCGAGATACTCATGGGAAAATGCTTTGTATATTAACGATGATTTTAAAGCAACAGAAAAGCTGACCGTTAATTATGGAGCAAGACTTTCCATGTTCAGTGTATTGGGTGGTGATACTTTCAACACGTATGAAAATGGCGTTCTTACGGACAGCCAGTTTTTGGAAAAAGGGAAATTCGGGAAAACATATGTCAATATTGAGCCGCGAATTACAGCCAATTACCGCATCAACGAGGTCAGCAGTGTAAAAGCCGGATATTCCCGTAATACTCAGAACCTGCATCTTCTAAGCAACAGTAACAGTGGAAATCCTACAGATCAGTGGATTGGAAGCAGTTATACAGTAAAACCTGAAATTGCAGATCAGATCAGTGCGGGCTACAGCAGAAACTTCAACAATAACAATTATGAACTGAATGCTGAAGTATACTACAAGTCTATGCAAAACCAAATCGACTTCAAAAACGGGGCTCAGATTGGATTTGATACAGGATCTGATGTAGAAAGTGAACTTTTATTCGGTAAAGGAAGGGCTTATGGTCTGGAACTTATTGCAAAAAAGAAAACCGGAAAGCTTACAGGATGGATTTCCTATACCTTGTCTAAAACAGAAAGAAGGATCAACGGGATCAATAATAATGAGTGGTACAACGCAAGAATGGATAAAACTCATGACCTTTCGGTAGTGGCTACTTATCAGCTTAATCCAAAATGGACCTTCTCAGGGCTTTTTGTTTACAGCACAGGAAATGCAGTAACGTTCCCTACAGGGAAATATGAACTGAACGGACAAACTGTATTCCAATACAGCAACAGAAATGCAGACAGAATGCCTGCTTATCACAGAATGGACGTAAGTGCTACTTATGAACCAAGCACCAATAAACGTTTCCGCGGTTCATGGACTTTCGGTATTTATAATCTGTATGGCCGTGAAAATGCCTATATTATTAACTTCGAAGATAATCCTGACCGTCAGGGAACAACCCGTGCTACGCAAGTTTCTTTATTCCGTTGGGTACCTAACATCACTTATAACTTCAAATTCTAAATCATGAAAAATTCATTTTTTATCATATTATCCCTGTTTGCATTAACTTCTTGTGAAAAAGAAATTGACTTAGACCTTAGTGATCAAAGCGGAAACATTGTCATTGAAGGAAATGTAACCGATAAAGCGGGACCTTATACTGTGAAAATCACAAAATCCGTTGGTTTTTCGGAACCTAATCAATATCCAGCCGTTACCGGAGCTCAGGTTATTTTAAGTGACAATACAGGACAGACGGAAACGCTGCATTATATTGGCAATGGAATGTACCAAACTACTACTTTTTATGGGGATCCGGGCAGAACTTACACCCTGAACGTAAAGGCCGAAGGAAAGGAGTATACTGCTCAGAGTACTATGCCGGAACCCGTTAATCTTGACGGGCTGCAACAGAGTTCATTCAAATTTGGTGATAAAGTTACCTATACCCTTTTGCCGCTGTTTACAGATCCGGCACCATTAGGGAACCGTTATCTTTTTACTTTTACCATCAATAATCTTACTAAGAAATACATGAATGTCTTTTCAGACAACGTTAACAACGGATTGCCCAATCAACAGCCTCTCCTTCTTCCTAATGATGATAACAAGGGCAGAGATCACGAGGTAGTGGTAGGAGATACTATTCATGTAGAAATGCAGTGCATCAGTGCTAATGTGTTTACTTATTATAATGCCCTCCTTCAGATTTCCGGAGGAAACGGCGGCGGCGTAACTCCTTCCAACCCTCCCAGCAATATCAGCAACGGAGCTCTGGGGTATTTTTCAGCCCATACGCTTAATAAGGACAGTTATGTGATTCAGCAGCTGACTACTCCATAAATTTTAAAAAGGATATTCCGAACGTTTGGAATATCCTTTTTTATTAAACATTATTCTGAAATCTGAAACGTATTAACTTTGACCAGGCTTCAACTGCACCAGCCTCAAAAAATATAAATGCTTAAGCTCATTTAAACATAAGGATACTTTTCATCAATATTGAATTCAAAATAAAAGCAGCCTTCAAAAAAAATGAAGACTGCTTTCTGGAAATGTATGAATGTTCTGAATTTAAAATCCTGATTCTAATACTTTTAGAAGTTCTGTCTGCTGGATAACATCATTTTTGCTGCTGATAAGGTTATAATTGGCCTGAAGCCATCCGTTCCGGACAACAAAAAAAGTATAGGCATCCATCAGTCCTTCCTTATATTTTTCTTCTGACTTCTGGAATGACAGTTTCTGATTTTCAAAATTGGCCTCCAGCAGGTTATATTTCTCCTGAGCATTTAAAAACTGTGCTTTGATTGAATTAATATTTTGCGTGAGATCATTAATAACCAATTCTTTATCGTAATTGGAATTGATGATGTTCAGTTTTGCAATTTCCACATTGGTTTTTACCTGTAACTTATTAAAAACAGGAACAGTAAGTCCAAAGAAAACAGTCTGGTTTTTGTTTTGTGAAAACTGATCAGAGAAACGGATATTAGAACCATCATCATTGCCCAACACTTTGTTATAAAAAGTAGACCAGCTGTAACTGCCGTTTAAAGTTGGCAGATATCCTGCTTTTGCAATATCTTTTTTCTTTTCCTGTGCCTTAATCTCGGCAATAGCAGATTGGTAGGCAGGATTTTTTTCCAGCAGTTTTTTTGTAAAATCCGGATCATGAAATTCTGCTTCAGAAAAAAGATTTTCGTCACTCATTACAAAATCCACTGAATCCTGACTCACAGACAACGCATTAAGCAGATTAATCTTTGCCTGGTCACGCTGGTTTTTAGCAGATACCCACTGCTCCTGCAGCGTTCCCAAATTCGCTTTGATGTCGTATACGTCACTTTTGGGTCTGTTTCCGATCTCTACTTCTTTTTCGGTACGTTTGATCTGATCCTGCATTCCGGAGATCTGGGTCTCCAGCACTCCAAGCCAGCTTTTGCTGTTCTGGTACGCAAAAAACATCTGGATCACGTTCAGTTTTACTTTGTTCTGAGCCAGTTTAAGTTTATAGGTACTGGTTTCTTTATTCAGCTTAGACAAAGATATATCCAAAATATTTCTCCAGTTGAAAAGGCTCCAGTCTGCCTGGGCTGTAAACTGGTCATACTGGGTATTGAGGGCTTCTCTCTGGTTACTGGACTGATTAATGGAAGAACCAAAACTAAAGGTATTCCTTACGCCTGCTTCTACGGAGGGCAGCAGCATTCCTTTTGATCCTGTTATCAGTTTATCATTTTTCTCAACATTTATGGCAGCCTGTTTTATTAAAGGATGATGGGCGGATGCATAGTCGAGACATTCCTGCAGGTTCCATGTTTGCTGCGCCGGATAAAGGCCAACAAAGAGTATGAAAATCAAATTTTTCATGAGTACGGTCTGGTTTGAATAAATTTAAAAATAAAGTGAATAATGAACTCAGTTACTCATATTTCAGATATTTTACAAGATTCACTTTGGTGGCTTTATAAGCTTTAATGCTTACAACAGCAAACGTTAATCCCAATAAAACAAGGAAACTTGCAATAAAAGGCCATGCCGGCATATCAATTCTGTAGGCAAAATCTTTAAGCCATTCATTCATCAGATAATAACAGATGGGAATGCTGATCAAAACAGCTATCACTGCAATCCAGAGGAATTGGCGCGTCAGTCCGAAAATCAGAGTATGATCTGAAGCTCCCAATGTTTTTCTGATGGCTACATCTTTCAGTTTCTGCTCAATCATTAATGACGATAGTGCAAAAAGTCCCAGTAAAGCTACCATTAATACCATTGCATTCAAAATAGCGAATAAAGTCTGTTGCTTCTGATAGGCTTCAAAAGTTTTGGCGAATTTCTGATCAAGGAAATAATAATCAAAAGGATATCCCGGTTCTACTTTATTTTGCCAATATGTTTTTATTCTTTTTACAGTTCCGGCAATATCATTTGGATCTATTTTCAGTTGAATATTATAGACATTGAATCTCTTCCACTGTGTTTCTCTGTAATGAAAAAACACAATCGGTTCTATTTCCGTTTTCAGATTCCGGATATTGAAATCTTTTACAATACCTACAATTTTATAATTTTTGATATCAAAACCTGGCTTAATTTCATTTTTTAAAGCATCTTCATCTTTCCATCCAAACTTTCTTACAAAAGCCTCATTCACCAAAACATTATTGATGGTATCTGATGAAAGATTAGGGTCCAGCCAGCGCCCTTTTTTAAGTTTTACATTGATGAATTTCAGATAATCATAATCCATAGAACCATGCTGCCCCTGTATACTCTTATCCATAAAGTCGATATTGGAACTGCTGGATCGTCCACTTCCGGGAACTGCTTCTCCATAAGAAATATCAGTAACTCCGGGTATTTTTCTCATTTCGGTTTTAAGTCTTTCATACTTCAGCCAAGGTTTTGCATTGTTTTCATTGAAGTTGATCATCATTATCTGTTTACCGCTGTAGCCAAGGTCTTTGTTCATCATGTATTCCACCTGTTTATTAACAATCAATCCGCAGATAATAAAGAAGGAAGAAATCACTAATTGCAGTGTCAGAATTCCGTTTCTCAGCCAAACGCCATGTTTACTTCTTGCGAAATTGCCTTTAAGGGTTTCTATAGCTTTAAAGTTGGAGAGATACATGGCCGGAATCAGTCCTGCAATCAAGGTTACCATAATGACCATCAGGAAAGAGTAAAAGAAAATATGCCAGTCATCCATCTTCATTTCTTTATCATAAAACTTATTGAAGCTTGGTAAGAGGAGCTCTGTTAATGCCAATGAAAGTAAATATGAGGTCATACAAATCACAAATGTTTCCAGCAAAAACTGCAGCACAAGGCTGGATTTGGTACTTCCGATTGCTTTTCTGACACCAATTTCTTTTGCTCTCTGAGAAGCCTGCGCCGTTTTAAGATTAATAAAATTAATAGCTGATAAAACCACAATAAGCACAGAAAGCGTAAACAGAATCATCAGTGTTTTGAAATCCGGAAACCCAAACCATGATGCTTTTGCATGGAGCTTCACCTGATCCCATGGCGTCAGCAGACTGTCGGTAGGACCATACAAATCAAGATATTGCTGAACGGTTAACCCGGCAGAACCACTCTCCAGGCTGGCACGGTATTCTAAAACATCCTTTCTGAATCTTTGCTGTACCATAAGAGGATCTGTTCCTTTTTTGAGCATAAAAAGACAGGCATAGTTAAAATTACCCCAGTTCTTTTCATCATTTTTAATCTGGTCAACAGGATTGATGATGAATTCCGGTTTTACCTGCGTATTTCCCTTAGGCAGCTCATACACTGCAGTGACAATATAATTGTGGTTGTCAAATTTGATACTTTCTCCTGCTACATTTGTTCTTCCAAAAAGATTTTTGGCAGCCGTTGTGGAAAGCACAATAACATTCCCTCCTTTCAGTGCATTTTTATAACTTCCGGCAATCAGTTTAAATGGGAAAAAGTCGAAAAAACTTTCTGTAGAGGTCATTCCATCCTGCTGATAGATCGTTTTATCTTTTGTGCTCATCTTCAATCCTATTCCGGAACCATTAAACAAAACGTAATCCTGAACCCCCGGAATGACTTCTTTAGCACGTCTTGCCATTGGGATCGAAATATTATTCCCATAAGAATTTTCTTTCTTGTGATACGTCTGGAAATAGTACATATTCTCCCTTTTAGGGTTCCATCTTTCAAAAGATTCTTCATCATTCCAATTCATCAGGATGAGCATGAATCCAGTTAACCCGACAGTAAGTCCAAATAAATTGATAAATGTGGACAGCCAGTTCTTTTTATAATTGATCAGGGCAATTTTGAGCCAGTTGGTAAGCATAATAGTAGTGTTATAGTTAATGATAGGTGATGAAGTGCATCTGGATTAATCAAATGCTCCGGCATCTGCTTTTGCAAAGACATCTTTTCTTCGGGAGGCATATTCTTCATTAAAAATTTCGCCATCTTTCATAGTAATGATCCGGGAAGCAAAACCTGCATCATAAGAAGAGTGTGTCACCATCACTATGGTAGATCCTTCCCTATGAAGTTCAGCCAGAAGGTTCATTACTTCATTACCATTGGAGCTGTCCAGGTTTCCTGTAGGCTCGTCCGCAAGAATCAGCCTGGGTTTTGTTACCAGCGCTCTTGCTACTGCTGCTCTCTGCTGCTGTCCTCCGGAAAGCTGTTGTGGATAATGTTTTGCACGGTGGGCAATATTTATTTTCTCCAGAATTTCCTCTACTTTTCTTTTTCTTTCAGAAGAAGAAAATCCGTTGTATATGAGTGGAAGCTCAATGTTTTCATAGACCGTCAACTCGTCGATCAGGTTAAAATTCTGGAATATAAAACCTATATTTTTTTTGCGGACGTCTGATTTTTTTCTTTCACTCAGTCCGATCATTTCAACGCCTTCAAACTGATAAGAACCTGATGAAGCAGCGTCGAGAAGTCCAAGGATATTTAAAAATGTAGATTTCCCGCAGCCTGAAGGTCCCATTATCGCAAGAAATTCGCCCTCCTTAATATTGAGATTTACTTCATTTAAAGCATTGGTCTGTACATCTTCTGCTTTATAAATTTTTGAAAGATTATGTATATTGATCATTGTAGTATATGTTTAATGTTATGGTTATTGATATTCTGAAAGCCTTTTGTGGCTGCTTTTTATAAGAGGTTAAAAATATTCATCTTTTTACTTTTTAATCTCAATGATTTCATATTTTTTCAAGTCTGAATAATCTGATGTAATAATGGTCTCTCCTTCTTTGAGTCCTGATATTACTTCATAGTACAGCGGATTTTCTCTGCCGATACTTATTGTTCTTTTTTCTGCTTTATCTCCTTTCACTACAAATACCCATTTTCCATTGGTCTCTTTAAAGAAGTTCCCTTTGGGGATCATGGTACTCCGGGTATCTGCTGAAAGCTTTAATTTCAATCCGAAGGTCATTCCTATTTTCAGGTTGTCAGGTTTTTTATCTGTAAAATTAAGCTCCGCCAAAAACTGTCCGTCTTTTACTTCCGGCAGGATTTTAGTAATTACCACATTATAAAGCTTACCATCATTATCAAGGATCCCTTTGATTCCGTTCTGAAGTTTATTGATATAATACTCATCTATTTTAGCTACCATTTTATATCCGTCCATCAAATCAATCTTCCCTATACTTTGTCCATTGGTAAGGTTTTCTCCTATTGAGATGCTGAACGATGAAAGTCTTCCGGAAGCCGGTGCCAGAATCAGAAAATTGTTTTTATTGGAACGCAAGATCTGAAGGCTCTTATCCATCTGCCCTATTGAGCTGCTTATGGACGCCATCTGAGCATTCCTGGAGTTTTTTTCTGTAGAAAATCCTTTCTCTATGATAGATTTTCTCTGTTTCTGATAGGTAAGATTTTGCGTACTGATGTCATAATCTGTCTTTTTTCCAATCTCTGCGTCATAAAGCCGTTTCTGAAGATTAAAATTCTGCAGCGCCGTATTATAATCATTTTGAGCCTGCAGCAATTCTTTATCCTGAGCCAGTTCCTGATTTTTCAGTTCGAGAAGGGTGCTTCTCATCTGGCTGATCTGCTGCATAATTCCTGTTTCCTGATTCATGTAAGTAAATTCGGTATTAGGATTATACACTCTCGCAATAGGCTGTCCTTTAGTGAGGATCTGACCGTCTTCAGCAAAGATTTCCTTCACCGCTCCTCCCTCCAGTACATTGACCAGTGAAGAATTAAGAGATTGGGTCTGTGCTGTCACCATCAGCATATCTTCAAATTTCCCCTGGGTAACCTCGTCCATCTGAATATCTGCAGCGGAAACATTATATGTTTTTTTCTCACTGATAAAGTACACGCCGGACAACGATATCATTGTCAATAGGGCCAATCCGCCTAAAACAAATTTTAATTTCGATTTCTTTTTTACTATTTTCGTATCCATATTAAAGATAACTCATTTTATTACAATAGATTACACAAGGCAGATGCCAGAGAAATATAAACAGGTAAGTCATTGACAATCTGCAATAATGTTTTCAGGAATAGAAGATCAACTGTTCATTATCGGACACTTCTTGTGCGAAAACGAACACTTTTGTAATCAAAAAACAAGTTTTTAATACATTTAATGTAAACTGTATGCGTAAAAAAGAAGCCCATATTCTGATTGTAGATGATGATGAAGACATTCTCTTCTCCGCCAGAGTCTGGCTTAAAAAGTTTTTTTCAGAAGTCAGCTGCCTCAGTAAACCTGCTCAGATTTTAAAATTCATGACGGAAAATCAGGTGGATGCCGTGGTACTGGATATGAATTTCAGAAAAGGCTTTGAAAGCGGCCAGGACGGTCTATATTGGATGAATGAGATCAAAACCCTGGAACCTCATCTTCCCATTATTCTGATGACGGCTTATGGAGAGGTGGAACTGGCGGTAGAAGCTTTAAAGAAC
This sequence comes from Chryseobacterium sp. 14P4.3.2, assembly GCF_057799275.1. Taxonomy (NCBI): domain Bacteria; kingdom Pseudomonadati; phylum Bacteroidota; class Flavobacteriia; order Flavobacteriales; family Weeksellaceae; genus Chryseobacterium; species Chryseobacterium sp. 14P4.3.2. Next base: position 5,022 of record NZ_JBYOKO010000018.1, on the reverse strand, counting down.
GGAGCTTCCGATTTTATTCTAAAGCCCTGGAACAATGAGAAGCTATACGCCTCCGTTAATCTCGCCGTAGATATTTCACGGAAAAACAGAAAACTCAGCCAATGGGAAAACGTAAGTCAGAAAAACAGCCAATATCAATTGGAAAGCCACTCTTCAAAAATGAAGGAAGTTCTTGAGCAGATCAGCAAAGTAGCCCCTACAGATGCTAATATCCTGCTGTTAGGAGAAAACGGAACGGGAAAATATGTCTTGGCAGAGTCTATCCATGAACAGTCTGAACGGAAAAATCAACCTTTTGTTCATATTGACCTGGGAAGTATTTCTGAAAATCTTTTTGAATCTGAGTTATTTGGATATAAAAAAGGTGCATTTACTGATGCTCATCAGGATTATACCGGAAAAATTGAAAATGCCCAAAACGGAACTGTATTTCTGGATGAGATCGGAAATTTGCCCCTTCAGCTTCAGACAAAACTTCTGAGCCTGATTCAGAACAGGAAATTATCCAGAATTGGAGAGTCTAAAGAACGTTTACTGGATGTCCGTTTTATTTTTGCCACCAATGAAAATCTTAAAAAAGCAGTTGCTGAGCACCGTTTCCGGCAAGATTTGTATTACAGGATCAATACGGTGGAAATTCAGATTCCTGCTTTAAGAGAAAGGCAGGAGGATATTGAACTGCTTACTCATTATTTTCTGGACCGTTATAAACAGAAATACCATAAACCCAATCTTGTCCTCACGGAAGATTTATTAACCGGTCTCAAAAATTATCCCTGGCCCGGCAATATCAGGGAACTGGATCACTGCCTGGAAAGAAGTGTCATTCTATCCAATGAAAGTAATCTTCACCTATTAATGCCTCAACATGAAGAACATGAGAACACTATTGTGAATCTTAATATCGAAGAAATGGAAGAAATCCTGATCAGAAAAGCTTTGAAAAAACATACCGGGAATATTTCTTTAGCAGCAGAAGATCTGGGCCTTTCAAGGGCGGCTCTGTACAGGAGAATGGAGAAATTCGGGTTATAAAAGCGATTAAATTTCAGATGTGAGATTCCAGACTGCAATCGGGCTGGTAAAATATAAATCTCCGGTTATTATAATGTACTATCAATACTATATAAAAATTCATGAGTAAAACAAAGTATCTGTGGCTGATCTACAACCTGCTGGCTATCGTTAGTGGAATCACGAGTTATCATTTCTTTTCAGAAAAAAAATGGTTCAATGCTGTTCTTTTTGCCCTACTCATGATTGCTTTTACAGCATTGGTCTATACATCACTCATGGCCCAGATTTCAAAAGCAAACAAGGTGATTTCCTCTATCAGGAGAAAAGATTTTTCGTTATTTCCAAAGGAAGAAGGAGCAGAACTTTTAGAAAACAGCGTCCGGCTATATTATCAAAGCAAGGAAGAACAATTCTCTTTATCTTCTTATAAGCTTCTCTATGAAAGTATACTGGATCAGCTGGAAACCGGGCTTATGATCCTCTCTGAAAAAGAACAGTTCTGGAATGTGTTTTATGTGAACAGCACGTTCCTCAATACTCTTCAGGTTCCCAAATACAACAGGTGGGATCTGTATGCCGAAAAAGTTCCTGAATTTTATAGGATTATCGAAGATACCAATTACAAGAGTTCACAGGAATTTTTTGACATTTCTATTCACGGGAATTCTAAACAGTCGTTCTCTCTGAGAACTAAACAGGTCAGAAGTACTCAGCATCATTTTTATATTATTACGCTGGAATCTGTACAAAAGATTATCGAACAAAAAGAAAAACTGGCATGGAACAATCTGATGAAAGTGATTTCCCATGAGCTCCTGAATACGCTTACTCCCGTCAACAGCCTGATTCAAAACCTGGAGTACATCAGCAACCAGGAAACCATCGATAAGGAAGATCAGCAGGAAATGAAAGAAAGCCTGATGATTATCAATTCAAAATCAAAACAGCTTCTGAATTTTGTAGATCACTACCGTCAGGTTGCAGAATTGCCCAAACCCGTTCTGGCTCCTATTTCACTGAAAAAAATCTCTGAATCTGCCGCTAATTTCCTGAAACCTGAGTTTGAAAGATACAATATCATGATGGTTTCGGAAATAGAAGATTTTATAGTGTCTGCGGATGAAAAGATGATTGAGCGAAGTCTGATCAATCTCTATCTCAATGCAATTTATGCCGTCTCAGAAAAGGAACAAAAGATGATCAAAACAACCGTTAGATCCAATAACAACCGGATTATCATCAGTATTGCCGATAACGGCTCAGGAATTATTCCTGGTATTAAAGATAAAATATTCCTTCCTTTTTTTACAACGAGAGCCAACGGATCGGGGATTGGATTAACACTGGCTAAAAGTATCATGGAAGCTCATGGCGGATATCTTAATTACAGAGCCCTGGAAGAAGGAAGTTGTTTTGAATTGTGGTTTGTAGAATAACCTCCTGACACCCTGTTGTCACCCTTCTGCTCTACCTTTGTTTAAAATTATTCAACAATTAAATTTAAACAGTATGAAACTTGCCTCACTAAGGATTATTACAAAAGACATTAAGCAAACGGTATCATTTTATGAAAAAGCAGTTGGCTTAACCGCTCAGTGGTATACTGAAGATTTTGCCGAATTATCCGCCAGCTCTATCACCATAGCCATTGGAAGTACCCGAACCATGAAACTATTTGGTGAAAATCTTACAGAATCAACAGGAAATAAAACCACAATCATAGAGTTTCTTGTTGCTGACGTAGATGCAGAATATGAAAGGATCAAAAAACTCACAACTGACATTGTACAGGAGCCTACAACTATGCCATGGGGAAACCGGTCTCTTCTGTTTCAGGATCCGGACGGGAATCTGATTAATTTTTTCACACCGGTGACTGCGGAAGCAATTCAAAAGTTTAGCTAAAATTTATGCCAAAAAAATACCGCCTTATTCAGGTGGTATTTTTTAGTAAATCTATGCTCCTTTATTTTTTTAGCTTCTCCAATTCCAACACTTTATCAAGTGTCTTGTCTTTGAAAATACCGGCCGGATAAAAGCTGTTATTAAAATCGGGATATTTCCTTGGGTAATCCATCTCTATCGTGACAGGAATTCCGGTTCCTTCGTAAATTTTTCCTCTTTTATCAGTATAAATCTCGTTGGAAAGGCTAAACTCCCATCCATTAGGCAGTTCTTTCCAGAGGATTTCTGAAAATATTCCTGAAGTTCTGCTTCCGATTCTTGTAATATGCGGATAATCCAGTGCTCCAAGTGCAAAAATTTCTGCTGCACTTGCTGTATTGGGTCCCAAGAGTAAATAGACAGGCTTAGAATACGTTTTCTGTGCAGGATGTAAAGTATAGTTCTGTTTCGGGGTAAAGCCGGAACCCATTTTTGCTCTAACAGAAAGCACATTTTTGTCAGACGGAACAAAATAGCTTAACAGTTTAAGGGCTACCGTTTCATATCCTCCCCCGTTGAAACGAAGATCGATTACTACGGAAGATGTTCCTTCCAGATCATGAAGTACCCGATCCATCATCTTTGCCGCTCCTTCGATTTCATCATCAAACATTTTCTGAGGAGTTTTTGATTCACTGATTTTATCATACAAAGCTCTGAATTCTTTTGAGTTTTGCTGATTTTCAGGAACGTAATCAGCAAAATTATTCATATCTGTCATTAAGATATACCCCGTTTTACCATTTTTCAAAAACCCCCATTGCAATACCCCTCCATTATAAGATTTTAGTCCCTTTCCATAAGTATTTTTCAGATCAGACAGCAAAATCTGTCTTGTATGCACACTTCCTGATGCAGCCGATACTGGTGCAGGCTGGTCCTTCAAAGCATCTGGAAGATCAAGACGGATATGCCCGTCTTTAAGTTTTCCTATAATTTCCTTTAAGATTGCGGCAAACTCTTTATCGGTCTTAGCATTCTGAACCATTGGATGGTATTGGTCATATATTGCTTTCCAGTTTATATTCCGTTCTTTAAAAAAGGCATAATTATCATTAAACGTTTCCCAAAATACCTGAAAGTTCTTTGGATAAGATAGGTCCTTCACCTCTCTTATACATTTTGAAGGAAGTGAATCCAATGGGGTAAAATTATAATTAACAATTCCTCCCGGATTTAAAACCAGCTTTCTTTTAGCTGAAGAAATGACCCGGAAACGACCGTTAAAAATCCCTTCTGCCAAGGGTTTGCAGGTAACAGAATTGATATTGTAATACGAAAATGCAGAATCTTTGATTGCCAGCACCCGGTCATAGCCTTGTTGTTTCCACACTGTGTTGGTTAGTGACTTTGCGATCTCCTGGGCTTCCGCCATACCTCCTGACAAAGCTAAGCTCAGTAAGAAGAAAATATTTTTTGTAGTATTCATTGGTTACTGATAAGACAATCTTATCCATAGTAATATTACATGGTTTTCAAGATCTTACCTAAATTAAAAGCTAAAACAATTTTTCATTATTTTCCGATAAAAAATAAAACCTCGAAATTTATCGTCGTATATTTTATATAGTAAAATATAATTTATCATATCATAAAGCACAATGTAATACTAAATTATCATTTTTTACCTGGCCACAATATAATGGCAAAAAGAATTGAAAACATCTCCTTTTACTAACTAATTCAGATCTTAAATCTAAATCAGAGAAAGATTATTATCTTTTATAATTCCTGTTACTCAAGAATCATCCTTATGACTATCACTATAATTTGGTAAAATTATATACCTGTTTCCTGTATTAACCAAATCTGCCGATGTAATTTTACTTTCGAATAGACTATTTGTATAAGATATCCCACCAACAGCACTACTTCCTGTAAAGGCAGAGTTCAATCCTCCTGAAACAATACCTGGCAGTACAAACTTAATAGCTGCCGGATCACTTGAAATAGTTCCCAACGCTCCTGAGATTGCCGCTCCACCAATGGCGCCTCCCAATACCGCACTCCATGTTCTTTGCCAGTCCCATTTTACAGAATTCCAGTTTCCACCATTGGCAG
>NZ_JBYOKO010000017.1:0-115219 GCF_057799275.1 Chryseobacterium sp. 14P4.3.2 | reverse complement strand
AATGATTCAGTTACTTTACAGTAAGTTTTCTAGTGGTTATTTCGTTTTTTATCTTCAGTTTTAATAGATAAACTCCTTTTGGAAGATGAGAAACATCTACTGACTGATCTCCATGTAATATCACATTCAGCTTTTTCCCATCCATTGAATACATTTCTGCTTCTGAAACATTTTCACCCTTAATATATACTTTATCGGAGGCAGGATTAGGGTAAATCATAAGATCCGTTTTTACTTTATTTTCTCTGATTCCTAATGTACTTTCTGTAGAAGCATCAGAATATGCCTTTGAAGCATCAATTGCTTTCACACTCCAATACACATTCTGAACTGCGGGGTCTAAATCCAGAAACCATGAGGGCGTTGTCACTATATATTTGGCTACATCCTGTGCTCCCTGTGTAGTCCCAACTTTAATTTCATAGCGCAAAGCGTTTACCGGTGTTTTGTCATCAGATGCACCACTCCATGAAAAATTAAAGCGATTTCCATTTTTGGTCACATTCAGATTGGTAGGCGCTGTAGGTTTTAAATTGGTATCCGCAGCATTATTGGTAAACACTTTTGTCAGCGACGGCAGATCCGCTCCAGCCCAATCAAATCCGCTCAGTAAAACATCCAGATGGTGATCATTATTAAAATCAAACAGATGCACAAGTCCGGGACCTCCCAAATTAGCCAAGCCTGTTAATGATCCTTCTATAAATTTATGATTGGCAACATCATACATATAAGTCTTTACTACAGCATCATAGTTTTCATTCCCTGAAATGATAAAATCATAATACCCGTCATTATTTAAATCACCAATACTTACAGATGCATCAGAAATATCTGCTGCAGCAATGGGCTGAGGAGTCAGAACACCTGTTCCATCGTTCATTAAAACAGCAAAATATCCATCATCATTTCCATCTTTACCAATGATAACAATATCCTGAAAACCATCAGCATTAAAATCAGCAAAGTCTATTTTACCCACAGCCACAGGATCAAGATCCTGAGTATGAACCAATACTCCAGCCTGATTCATATAAACCTTAGACACAGGATTACCATTCATATCTGATCCTATGATCACTAGATCTAAAAGATGATCGTTATTAAGGTCTACCATTTTAAAGCTTCCATTTTGAGTTCCATCAACCCAATTCCCTGTCATATCAAAGTCAGATCCCGTATTTTTATAATAATCTAATGTATTTCTAAAACCGATGCCGTCAATATACTGAGTCCCATTAAGTGCATAATCTGATTTTCCATCATGATTAAAATCAAAAACCTCCATTGAACCGTAGATTTTACCACGAAGATCAGCTTCTTTCACAAAACCTGTTCCCGTATTTTTAAATCGGTATTGTTTATAATTCACAACATCAATGTAACTCAAACCGGTAGAAATAATATCCATCAGTCCATCATTATTAAAATCAATGAATTTTATATCTCCCAAATGCGTCACATCGTTTCCCAAATTTGCATAGGGCAATAATGTAGTCCCATTATTCTGATATACTTCATTAAAAGTACTGTCTACGTTTCCATCACCATCAGAATCTATCGCTCCGTTCATCACAATATCCAGCGTACCATTATTATCCATATCGGCAATATCAGCAGCTGAATAGTAGAAATTATTCATCCCTGTTTGTATCTCTGTAAAGTTCTGAGCGGCCAGTGCGACAGGAATCATTGATAATAGAATATAAATTTTTCTCACGTTATTTTTATTTAGATTAATTAAAAACAAAGATAGAATATTAAATTTTCTGGTTAAAAAAAAGTCTGTATGAATTATATCAGTACTGATTATCTGCTATATCCCGGAAATTCGAATATTTTAAAAATTCAATATTATTAATCAGCCACTTATTTACAATTATTTTCCAAAAGATTTGTCTATCTAAAAAATTCTTCGTTATTTTGCACTCTCAAATATTATACAAATAAGAACATCGAGATATGTCAAGAATTTGCCAAATAACAGGAAAGCGTGCAATGGTTGGTAACAACGTTTCTCACGCTAATAACAAAACGAAGCGTCGTTTTGAAATTAACTTATTAGAGAAGAAGTTTTACCTTCCAGAGCAAGATAAGCACGTAACACTGAAAGTATCAGCTCATGGATTGAGAGTGATTAACAAGATTGGAATCGAAGAAGCTATTGAAAGAGCTACTAGAAACGGATTGATTAAAAAGAATTAATAAATCATGGCAAAAAAAGGAAATAGAGTTCAAGTAATCCTTGAATGTACAGAGCACAAAGAAAGTGGTATGCCAGGAATGTCTAGATACATTTCTACAAAAAATAAGAAGAACACTACAGAGAGATTGGAATTGAAAAAATACAATCCTGTTCTTAAAAGATCTACCCTTCACAAAGAAATTAAGTAATTTATAAATAATATCTTACCATGGCAAAGAAAGTAGTAGCAACCCTACAAAGCGGTCAATCTAAGAAGATGACTAAAGTGGTGAAAATGGTTAAGTCTTCTAAATCTGGAGCTTACGTTTTCGAAGAAAAAGTAATGAATGCTGACGAAGTTGACGGTTATTTGAAAAAATAATCAGTACTTTGTTTACAATATAAAAAACTACTCATATTTTGGGTAGTTTTTTTGTTATCTTTGTGCACCAGATTATTAATCAGTAACGTATGAAAAAGATTCTCGCTCTGGTCTGTACAGTAACTTTTCTATTTTCATTCAGTCAGAAAACAATGACCTCTACAGAATATAAAAGTTCGCCAAAGGTTTTCAATATTAAAGGACTTTCTCAATCTGTAAGTATTGACTGTGGAAGTTCTAAAATGATTTTACTATCTGGGCAGGTACCTCTGGACCCAGAAGGTAATCTGGTGGGAAATAATGTAGAAGAGCAGAGCCGTCAGGTCTTTGAAAATATGGAGAATATCCTGAAGGAATACGGAGCTACAGGAAAAGATATTATTAAACTGGGAATTTTCATTACAGACATCTCTAAAACTCCGGATTTCAGAAAAGTAAGGGATATGCATGTCAATCTTCAGAATCCTCCTGTAAGCAGCCTTATTGAGGTGAGCAGGCTTTTTAGAGATGATGTGCTAATAGAAGTAGAAGCCACAGCGGTGATTAAAAATAAATAAGAATAAACTAAAACTATGAGTTGGTTTAAAAATATTTTCAAAAAGGAAGAAAAAGAAACTTTAGACAAAGGATTGGAAAAATCCAGTCAGGGATTCTTTGAAAAAATGACGAAAGCCGTAGTCGGTAAAAGCAAAGTAGATGATGAAGTACTGGATGATCTTGAAGAAATACTGATCGCATCCGACGTAGGAGCCTCTACCACGATCAAAATCATAGGGAGAATTGAAGAGCGTGTTGCCAGAGACAAATATGTTGGGGTAAGCGAACTTGATCATATTCTTCGCGAAGAGATTTCAGGATTACTTCTTGAAAATCCTCATGCCGGTACCGGAAATATCGATGCTTCCAAAAAACCATATGTCATCATGGTAGTTGGAGTAAACGGAGTTGGAAAAACGACTACGATCGGAAAACTGGCTCACCAGTTCAAGTCCGAAGGCAAGAAAGTAGTTTTGGGAGCCGGTGATACCTTCAGAGCGGCAGCTGTAGATCAGCTTACCATCTGGAGTGAAAGAGTGGGCGTTGCCATCGTAAAACAGGAAATGGGCTCTGATCCAGCTTCCGTAGCATTTGACACGGTACAAAGTGCTGTAGCACAAAATGCAGACGTTGTAATTATTGATACTGCAGGAAGACTTCACAATAAAATCAACCTGATGAATGAGCTTTCCAAAATTAAAAGAGTAATGCAAAAGGTAATTCCTGATGCTCCTCATGAAATTCTTTTGGTTCTGGACGGATCTACAGGGCAGAATGCATTCGAACAGGCCAAGCAGTTTACTGCAGCTACAGAAGTAAATGCTTTAGCAGTAACCAAACTGGATGGAACAGCAAAAGGAGGTGTTGTAATCGGTATTTCTGACCAATTCCAAATCCCTGTAAAATATATAGGTGTAGGTGAAAAAATGCACGATTTACAGCTCTTTAATGGTACGGAATTTGTAGACTCATTCTTCAAGAAAAGATGATTTATATCATGCTTTCCCTTATATTAGCAAACAAACCATTTTAAAATATTAACAATTAAAAAATTTGCAACTATGGGAATATTAACATGGATCTTATTTGGTCTTATTGCAGGTGCAATCGCTAAAATGATCATGCCAGGAACTCAGGGAGGAGGATGGCTAATCACTATTATCCTGGGAATTCTGGGAGCATTTGTAGGAGGAGCTATAGGAGTTTACATTCTACATTGGGGAGATGTCGCATCTTTCTGGAATCCAAGAAGCTGGATTCTTTCAATAGGAGGAGCTTTAATTATCCTCTGGATTTACGGAATGGCTACTAAGAAAAGCTAAGGTTATACTAATAAAAATAAAATCCCGGATCTGAAATTCAGATCCGGGATTTTTGTATACAATATAAAATTTAGTTAGTTGTTGATTCTAATCTGATATGGCATTTCCATTTTCACCTCAGATTGCAATTTTTTGTCTGTGATCTGCTGTAAGATCTCATAGTTGGATTTTCCGATCTTACTCTTAATGATCCTTGCAGAAACATCTTCCTCATTCAGATCTTTGAACAGCTGCTCAAATGGAGACATCCTCTTAGGGAAAGCATCTATCTGATAAGATTTCAATCCTGCTTTCTGTGCTGCAAACTTCACTGCATCATTTAAAGTTCCAAGCTCATCTACTAAGCCAATCTGTTTTGCGCGGGCGCCGCTCCATACTCTACCTCCTCCTACATTATCAATCTGCTCAAAAGTTTTCTTTCTGTTTTGAGTAACAAAGTGTACAAATCTCTTATAAGTTCCTTCTACACTTCTTGTCATCATATTCACTCCGTAAGGCGTCACTCCGTTTAATCCTGAATAGTACATAGAATTAGCATTCGTACCGACAACATCTGCACGGATTCCGTTTTTATTGGCGATATCTTTATAATATGGAAGTACTCCAAATACCCCGATAGATCCTGTGAGGGTATTAGGCTCAGAATAAATTTTATCAGCTGCCATCGCTACATAATATCCACCTGAAGCAGCATAATCCCCGAAAGAAACAATCAGTGGCTTTTTCTTTTTCAGCTGCTGCAATTCAAACAGAATCTCATCTGAAGCGTTCGCACTTCCACCGGGAGAATTAATTCTAAAGACAACCGCCTTTACCTTATCATCATCCTGAAGCTGTTTAATATATTTTACATATTTCTCAGAATGGATATCATTATACCCGTCTCCATTGTTTATAGATCCTGAAGCATATAAAACAGCTACCTTATCACCAGACTTATCATCATCTGCATAAGAATTTATATAACTTGATAAAGAAATCTTATTCAGTTTTTCTTTTTCCTTCAGACTCAATTTAGACTTAAGAAGATCTTCATATTCGGATTTTTGAATAAGCTTATCCGCAAGCTTATATTTCAGTCCCTGATCAGGAATCATTCCATATAAACTGTCAACAATCGTTCTGAACTGTACTGTATCAATTTTTCTTGAAGCAGCTATTTTATTGGAGGTATTTTTCCAAAGGTCATTTAGCAGTGTACTTAGCTGTTCTTTATTTTCAGGTGAAATATCATTTCTTAAAAAAGGCTCTACTGCCGATTTAAATTTACCATGACGAATCACCTCGATTCCGATTCCATATTTATCTGCGAAATCTTTAAAGAAGGTAACTTCAGTAGCAAGTCCTTTTAGCTCTATACCACCTGCCGGATGAAGATAGTACTGATCAGCAACCGAACCTAAATAATAAGCAGACTGTGATACTCCATTTCCATATGCATAAACAAATTTTCCACTTTTCTTGAAATCTTCAATTGCATTCCGAAGATCATCAATCTGAGTTAACCCGGCATGGAGATCATCAGCTTCAATACTTATTCCTTTAATATTGTCATCAGTTTTAGCCTTATTAATAGCTTCCAATGCATCATAAAGAAGAACGCTTTTGTTTTGGGAACTTATAGCAAACAATCCCATCTCCTCTTCAGTGGGGCTGTCTATTATATTTGTTTTTAAATTAATCGTAAGAACCGAGTTCTTTTTCACCGCCACCGACTTATCATTACCCATAGAACTAAACACAAGCATCATAATGAAAAAGATGAAAAATACAGCACAAAGTATTACTATTGCTACTATATTTGCCAAAACATTTTTAAAGAAACTTCTCATAAATCAATCAATTTTCTAATATGTCGCAGCATAAGGTAGTTTTGTTACTAGGAAGTAACCTTGGAGAGCAAAAAAAAAATATAGAACTTGCTCTACAGAAAATAAGTGAGGCTGGAAACCACATTTCACAAACCAGCGATTTTTTGATGTCAGATCCCGTAGAATTTGCCAGTTCCAATATTTTTTGTAATATTGCATCAATAATATTCACGCATCTTTCACCAATTCAACTGCTTGATTGTATTAAACATATTGAAATTGAAATGGGAAGAATTAATGATTCAAAAGTGTCCGGAGGTTATACTGACAGGATTATAGATATTGATATCATTAAGTATAATGAATTAAACTTTACCTCAGAAAGATTAGAAATCCCTCATAAAAAACATCTTTTTGAAAGGGATTTTTCTAGAATATTATTAAAAGATTTTATTTAAAACATAAAACATATGAAATTAGGTTTATTATTATTGGCTACAACATTGCCAATTGCAGCGTTCGCACAGAACAGTGGCACTACAGTAAACTCTTCAACTGAGTACCCTAATACTTTCTCCTCAGGGTCAGCTAACGTACAACCTTTTAACAACAAATCAAGACTTTTCAAAGACTGGTCTATTTCAGTTGGAGGTGGTACAGCGTTTATGGTTCACTCAGCTCTGAAATCTATTCGTCAAGATAAGATAAACTGGGGCTACAATGCTTACGTAAGTATTGACAAACAAATCTCGCATACTTTTGGTTTAAGCCTTTTGTATACAAGAGGAGAGACCAAACAAACGGGACAACTTCCCGGAACTGCAGGCCAATTGGCAGGTGTAGGTGTTGCCACAACCCAGTTTGATCAAATCGCTTTATTAGGTGATATCAACTTCTCCAATTTATTAAGAAGAGTGGATAATCATTCCCCGTACCGATGGGCATTCCATGGTTATGGAGGAATTGGACTTCAGGGATACAGAACTTCTCTGCACGACAATGATAGAAACAGATGGAGTGATACTCCTAAAAGAACTCCTTTATTCGTAAAACAGGATCTTGGTATTAATTCTCTCTATTATCAGGTCGGCTTGGGAGTAAAATATAACGTTTCCAAACTTATTGATGTTGAAGCAAGAACCATGTATATCATAAGTGGAGAGCAATCGTTTGATGGCAGCGGATACAATAATTCAAGTTATGACCCTTCCGCTCCTGCAGAATCACAATACAGATATACGATACTTAACAACAGAAGATCTTACAATGCATGGACAGTATCTTTGGGTGTTTCTTTCAAACTAGGAAAACAAGAATCTCACTTAGCATGGCATGATCCTCTTCAGGAAGCTTACTACAAAATAAATGTACTGGAAAATGCTACCACAGACTTTGTTGTTTGCGAAAAAGGAGATGCTGACAACGATGGTGTGTGTGACGATTGGGACAGACAACTTGACACTCCTGCAGGAGCAAGAGTAGATGGTGCCGGAGTTGCTTTAGATATGGATCTTGACGGAGTTATTGATCTGTATGATAAGTGCGTAACGGTTCCTGGACCTGTTGAAAATAACGGATGTCCTATCAAATAAGACGTTAAAATACCTTTTTCAAAAAATCAAATAATATACACGATGAGATTAAATTTTGCAATCGTTGCTTTAGCTTTGACTATCCCTGTCATAAGCTTTGCACAAGACTCTACGGTATCCAGTGGACAATATCCCAATACATTTTCTTCAGGATCTGCCAATGTTTCCCCATTCACCAACCAATCAAAGAGATTCAATGACTGGTCTATTTCAGCAGGTGCAGGAGTTCCGCTTCTTCAATCAGCTGATTTGACCTCAATAAAAAACGGTAACGGTAAAAACCTTTTCGGATATTCTGCCTATGTAAGTATTGATAAAGCGATTACCCATGCTTTTGGGATCAACTTACAATATGACAGAGGAGAAACCAGACAAGGATGGTTCAATACCAAAGACTCTGCTCCTGATGCTTCTGCAGTAGCCGGCAGAACTCAGTATGACGCAATATCAATATTAGGAGATGTGAACTTCTCAAATCTATTAAGAAGAGTTGACAATCATTCTACTTACAGATGGGCACTTCACGGATATGCAGGTATCGGTACAATAGCTTACAAAGCTTATCAGAAAGATATCAACGGGCAAAGACTGATGACTGAAGTGAAGCCTTTCGAACTTGGATCTTTATTTATGCAGGCTGGTGCCGGTTTAAAATTCAAAGTCAGTAGAAGAATTGATATTGAAGGTAGATTGATGTATGTGGTAACAGGCGACGATACATTTGACGGAGGAGGTGATAAATACAGTGCGATCAACAGACGTTCTTCACAAGTTTCTGATAACTTCTTTAATGCTACCTTAGGTCTTTCCCTAAAATTAGGAAAACATCAGTCTCACTTAATGTGGCATGACCCGCTTCAGGAAATCTATTACAAACTTGACGTTTTGGCTAATAAAAACCAGGATATTGAAGTATGTAAAAAAGGAGATGCTGATAATGACGGAGTATGTGACGATTGGGACAGACAGCTTGACACTCCTGCAGGAGCAAGAGTAGATGGTGCCGGAGTTGCTCTTGATACAGATTTAGATGGCGTAATTGACCTTTACGATAAGTGTGTAACAGTTCCAGGACCTGTTGAAAACAACGGATGTCCTGTTATTGTCATAGTAGATCATAAAAAGACTGCAGTAGAAGTAGAAAAAACACTTAAAGACATCTACTTTAACTTTAATAAAGCTACTATCAGACCAGAATCTAACAGTAAACTGGATCTTGCCGCTTCAATTATTAAAGAAAAAGGAGGTAATTACCTGTTAACAGGACATACCGATATTAAAGGAAATGCAGCCTATAACCTAAGATTATCTAAAGAAAGAGCTGCTGCTGTAGTGGGAGCTTTAGAAAGTAGAGGGATCAAAGAAAATGTACTGAAATCAAGAGGTGTAGGGTCTGCAGAGGCAACTGTTCCAGCTTCAGCTTCAGATGCTGAAAGAATGGCAGACAGAAAAGTGACTGTAAGATTTATAGAAACTTCAGAATGGGATGCCATCAAAAAGAAAGATTATGAGGATGTTGTGGTAAAAAAGCCAATAAAAAAAGCACCCCTTAAGAAAAAGAAAAAATAATTCCCCATACTAAAAACCGAGAAGAATTTTCTTTTCGGTTTATTTTTTTTTTACTACGAATTTTTTTACATACCTTTATATCATTTTCCAGACAATATTTATTAAATTATTAAAGATCAATAAGATTGTTTTGTGAAAATTATATAAAATTCACTTTTTTTTACGTATAAAATCATTTAAAATAACTTAACTTAAAAAAATAACACTATGAAATTAAGTTTAGCAATTGTTGCATTAGCTTTGGCTGTTCCTACGGCCAGTTTTGCACAAGACTCGACGGCAGTTTCAAATGGAAAGTACCCAAATACTTTTTCTTCTGGGTCTGCTAATGTTTCCCCATTCACCAACCAATCGAAGAGATTCAACGACTGGTCGATTTCAGCGGGGGCTGGAGTTCCACTCCTTCAATCTGCTGATTTAACATCTATTAAAAACGGTAACGGTAAAAATCTTTTCGGATATTCTGCTTATGTAAGTATTGATAAAGCGATCACTCATGCTTTTGGGATCAATTTACAATATGACAGAGGAGAAACCAGACAGGGATGGTTTAATACGAAAGACTCTGCTCCTGATGCTTCAGCAGTAGCCGGCAGAACTCAGTATGACGCAATATCAATCTTAGGAGATGTTAACTTCTCAAATTTATTAAGAAGAGTTGACAATCATTCTGCTTACAGATGGGCACTTCACGGATATGCAGGTATCGGTACAATAGCTTACAAGGCATATCAGAAAGATATCAACGGGCAAAGACTGATGACTGAAGTGAAGCCTTTCCAACTTGGATCTTTATTTATGCAGGCTGGTGCCGGTTTAAAATTCAAAGTCAGCAGAAGAATTGATATTGAAGGTAGATTGATGTATGTGGTAACAGGCGACGATACATTTGACGGAGGAGGTGATAAATACAGTGCGATCAACAGACGTTCTTCACAAGTTTCTGATAACTTCTTTAATGCTACTTTAGGACTTTCCCTAAAATTAGGAAAACATGAGTCTCACTTAATGTGGCATGACCCGCTTCAGGAAATCTATTACAAACTTGACGTTTTGGCTAATAAAAACCAGGATATTGAAGTATGTAAAAAAGGAGATGCTGATAACGACGGAGTATGTGACGATTGGGACAGACAGCTTGACACTCCTGCAGGAGCAAGAGTAGATGGTGCCGGAGTTGCTCTCGATACAGACTTAGATGGGGTAATTGACCTTTACGATAAGTGTGTAACAGTTCCAGGACCTGTTGAAAACAACGGATGCCCTATCGCAACAACAGGACCTGTAGTAGAAACTGAAACTAAATTGGAAGGAATTGAGTTTGATTTAAATTCTGACAGAATTTTACCTTCAAATACTCCAATTTTAAATAACGCTGTTAACTATATCAATTCTTCAAATGGTTCATATAGTGTAATTGGTGCTACTGATACAAGAGGTACTGATGCGTATAACCAAAAACTATCTGAAAGAAGAGCAAACAACGTTAAGAACTATCTGATCAAAAATGGTGTTCAGACTGGAAAACTACAGGCTGTAGGTAAAGGTAAAAAAGACCTTAAATACCCTGAATGTGAACCAGCAACTAAGTGCCCTGAATGGAAAAACAGAGCCAACAGAAGAGTATACTTCGAAGCTAAATAATAAACTGATTAATTTATTATATGAAAGTCACGCACTGCGTGACTTTTTTTGTTACCTTACTTTCCTTATTTTTACAACATGATTTCGCCGCAGGACTTTCAAAAGCTAAAATATGATACTCTTAAGTATTTCTGGGGTTATACCGAATTCCGGGACTCTCAGGAAGAAATCATCAATGCTGTTATCAACGAAAAAGACACACTGGTTCTGTTACCCACAGGAGCAGGAAAATCTTTATGCTATCAGCTTCCGGCTTTACTGAAAGAAGGAACCTGCCTTGTCATTTCTCCGCTGCTGGCATTAATGAAAGACCAGGTAAATCAGCTTAAATTCAGGGGGATCGAAGCAGAATACCTTTCTTCAGAACTAGATGAGTATGATGCAGAAACCATTTATAACCGATGTAAAGAAGGCCTTACCAAATTACTTTACATTTCTCCTGAACGATTGACCAACAAACAGTTTCTTCAAAATATTGAAGAGATTCAACTGTCATTTATTGCTGTAGATGAGGCTCACTGTATTTCAGAATGGGGACAGGATTTCCGCCCTAGTTATCAGAATATAAAAGGATTCAGAAGCAATAATCCTGAAATTCCTTGTCTGGCTCTCACTGCTACTGCCACGCCAAAAGTTCTGAAAGAGATAAAAACAAAACTGGAACTCAGAGAGCCTTCAGTTTTTCAGAGAAGTTTTAAGAGAAATAATATCAGAATTTTTACAGAAGAAGTTGCCGATAAATTCCAGCGTGTCTTCGATATTTTAAAATACAACAACGATTCTGGAATTGTCTACGTCAGAACCAGAAAAGAAGCTGAACTGCTTACTGAGTTTCTGAAAAAAAATCAACTGAAAAACGTAGATTATTTTCATGCCGGTCTGACAACAAAAGAAAAAAATACTAAACAGAACCTCTGGAACAATAGTGACAACCATGTACTGATCTCTACAAATGCATTCGGGATGGGAATTGACAAAGATAATGTACGCTTCGTCATTCACTATTCTCCTGCAGCCTCTCTGGAAAATTATTATCAGGAAATCGGAAGATCCGGAAGAGATGGAAAAGAAAGTTTTGCTTTCATGCTTTGGAACCAGCAGGAACTTTTAAACTTCGACCAGATTTTAAAAAACCAGATTCCCAATAAAGGAGAGTTTTTAAAGATCATCAGCTACCTCTACTCTATTTTCCAGGTAGCAGAATTTGAACTGCCGGAGAAAACATTTCAGCTGAATACCGTAGGTATACAGAACTTCACAAAATCATCCCGGGCAAAGATCAATAATGTGCTTAATTTTCTGCACAATCAGGAAATTGTTTATTTTAATGACCACAAAAGCCTGTCATCCCTTGAACTTTTCATTAAATCTGATGAAATAGATCAACTCCCACAGAAAGATGCTCATTTTATAGAGCTTCTTTTCCGTACGGTATCAGGAATCACGACCCATAAGGTGATGTTCAGTGAACAGCAGGTAAGCAACAAAATTAATGTAGGTGTTCCTCTGATCAAAGAACGGCTGAAAGAACTTCAGCAAAAGAATTATCTTGAATATCTGGATGGCGCTCTGGCAAGCATTAAGTTTTTAAAACCCCGTGACGAACGAGCGATTAATAATGCTTATTGGAAGTTGTTTGAACATATTCAGAAAAATAAAATTCAGAAATGGGAAGAAATGAAATTTTATGTAGAAAATAACAACTACTGTAAAATGAAACTTATTCTCGCTTATTTCGGAGAAAAAAATTCAAAGAACTGTGGCCACTGTTCCGTTTGTGAAAAGAATAAACAATCTATTTTTGGAAAGAATGTTTCTCAGCAAATCATCAACCTTCTGGCCAAAAAACCTTCTACTATTGAAGAGCTTTCTATACAGCTAAGTTATCATTCTAAAGAAAATATTTTAGAAAATCTTATCTTCCTTTTAGATTCAGGGAAGGTAAGAATGCTCAATTTTAGAACCTATATTCTGAATCAGGATTAATTATTAATTGGTACTGTTTAGGTCTCTATCATTATAAAATGCAATGAATAATGATTGTCTTTTTATCCCTTTTTCGGAATAAATTTGAGCCGGTCTCTTTCATTTTCAATTTTCAGCTATTAACTAAAAACTTATCTTTGTACCATGAAATCATTGAAAGTCGTTTTTTTAGGGACCCCTGAGTTTGCAAAAACTTCTTTGGAGGCCATCCATCAATCTCGCCATCAAGTTGTAGGAGTAGTAACAGTTGCTGATAAAGCAAGCGGGCGAGGACAAAAAATCCATCAGTCACCGGTAAAAGTGTATGCTTCAGAAAATAATATTCCTGTTTTCCAGCCGGAAAAATTACGAAATCCTGAGTTTTTAGAGGAGCTTAGAAAGCTTGATGCTGATGTTTTTGTTGTTGTAGCATTCAGAATGATGCCTAAGGTTCTTTTTGAAATGCCTAAAATGGGAACATTCAATCTTCATGCTTCTTTATTGCCGGATTACAGAGGGGCAGCCCCTATCAACTATGCTGTAATTAATGGTGAAGAAAAAACGGGTGCCACTACATTCTTCATTAATGAAAAAATAGATGAAGGAAATATCCTTCTTCAGGAAGAACTGACTATTTTACCGGATGAAAATGCGGGAAGCCTTCATGACAGGCTCATGGAAATGGGCTCTAAGCTGGTAGTTAAAACATTAGATGGTTTGGCCGAAAACACAATTGAAGAAAGGCCTCAGCCTGAGGTTGAACACCCTAAAAATGCTTATAAAATTTTTAAAGAAGATACTAAAATTAACTGGGTTGCTTCTTCAAAAACAGTACATCAGTTCATTCTTGGAATGTCACCCTATCCTGCTGCATTCACGGTTTTAAACATTGAAGAAGAAGAAAAAGGATTAAAGATATTCAATGGGAAATTTGAAATTTCAGATCACAGGCAGCCTTCCGGAACATTAGAGATTTCAAAGAACGAATTTAAAATCTATACAGAAGATGGAATATATTATCCTCTGGAACTTCAACTGGAAGGGAAAAAGAGAATGATGATAAAAGACTTTCTGAATGGTTTCCGAAACTTTGACGGAATAACCCTTAAAGGTTAAATACTGAAAAAATACAAAGATAAAAGTCACCAAAGTTTTAAGTTTTAAACCCTTTTGTGACTTTTTTTTCTGCTTTTAAACGAGTTACTGACCTGTATAATAATCAGCCTCTGCTTGCGATCTTCCTGCGGATTCTGCTTATAAACTCAGGAGTGACCCCCAAATAAGCCCCAATCTGAATATTGGTAAGGCGGTGAGCAATTTTAGGATAATCCTTTAAAAAATCACCATAGCGTTCATCCGAAGGTTTGCTTAAATTATCAATGATTCTACGCTGTAATGCAACAATCGACATCTGGAATTTAAGCCTCATCAGTTTTTCAATTTCCGGCATTTCCTGATAAAATCTTTCTTTATCTTTTTTCGAAATCAACAGAATTTCACTGTCTTCAAGAGCCTGAATATTGAGCTTGGAGGGTATACGGTTGACAAAACTGTCTATATCCGAGATCCACCAGTTTTCAACGGCGAAATATAAAATCTGCTCCACAGCATTATGATGGGTATGAAACACTTTAAAACAGCCACTCATCACAAATCCTTCAAATTCGCAGATATTTCCTTCTGTCAGCAGAAATTCCTTTTTCTTTATTTTATGAAGGGTAAAAACGTGACAATATTGATCCAGATTTTCATCTGAAATTTCAATGTACTCCCTAATGTGTTTTTTTAAAGACTCAGTCATGGTTTAAAAATAAAAAAAGGTTTAGAAAAATCCTAAACCTTTATATGTTCACTAGCAAGTCATAGTGAAAAATCACTATAATCCTCTATATTATAATTGTACCAGCTCAGTAACCTCCACGTCATATCCTCCTACCTGAGGTTTGATTCCTGGGTTTTGAGTGATTACTTTAAACTTATTAATTCCGAGATTTTTTAAGATCTGTGTTCCAATGCCATAATCTCTGTAATTGTAAGCCAGAGTCGGATGCTGCTCCTGCCCGTCCTGATAATTAAGGAACTGCTGAAGTTTTCTTAATGTATTTTCAGAATTTGAAACGTTATTGATAAAGATAATAGCTCCTTTTCCTGCTTCATTTACCATCCCCGTAACTTTTTCCAATAAAGGCTTTTCACCGTTATTCAATCTTGTTAATACATCGAAATAGGAATCAGAAGACTGTACTCTTACCAAAACAGGTTCATCTACCGTCCATGCTCCTTTCGTTAAAGCAAAATGGATCTGATCATTGGAAGTCTCTCTGAAAGCATAAAAATCAAACTCACCATAATGCGTTTTTACTTTTTTCTCTTCAAGTCTTTCAACCAGGTTTCCTTTTTTAAGCTGATAATGAATCAAATCTTCAATAGAAACAATCTTCATATCATGTTTTTGAGCAAAAGCATGAAGCTCAGGCAAACGAGACATTGTACCGTCTTCGTTCATGATCTCACAGATTACCCCCCCTTCTTTCAAACCTGCTAAATGAGTAAGATCAATTGCAGCTTCTGTATGTCCTGCTCTCTTTAATACACCTCCTTTTCTAGCGCGAAGTGGAAAAATATGTCCAGGTCTCATGAAATCCGTAGGTTTGGACTTTTCATCCATCAAAGCTAAAATTGTTTTTGCTCTGTCTCCTGCCGAAATACCTGTAGATGTTCCGTTCCCCAAAAGGTCAACAGATACTGTAAAAGCTGTTTCCTTAGGATCACTGCTTCTGCTTACCATTACTTCCAATCCAAGATCATCACATCTTTTTTCAGGAAGCGGCATACAGATCAGCCCTCTCCCATGAAGAGCCATAAAGTTGATGATTTCAGGTGTTGTCAGTTCTGCAGCACAAAGAAAATCTCCTTCGTTTTCTCTGTCTTCATCATCTACTACTATGATTATTTTACCATTTCTAAGGTCTTCAATAGCCTCCGGAATAGTATTTAATTTAATATCAGACATCTTTACTTTTTATTTTGTGCAAAGATACTTATAAAAATAAGCATCTGCCAATTAATATGAATGCTTTATTACGCTTTGGATAATGAGTTTACCGCCTCTCTGAAAATTTCGTAAGATCTAAGTCTCTTCTGATGATCATAAATGTGCGAATTGATCATCAGCTCATCCACATTAAAATTTTCCTGAAAACTTTTCATCTTTTCCTGAATTTCAGTCTGGTTTCCTATAAAAGTATATCTCAGTTTCTGCAAAACCATAGATTTCTCCATAGGCGACCAGATGTCATCCATATCATCTACCGGTGGAGCAAATGGTTTTCTGTCATTTCTCACAATATTGATAAAGGCCTGAAATAAAGTAGTAGAAATCTTGTGTGCTTCTTCAGAAGTGTCGGCAGCTACTCCATTTACGCAGGCAATAATATAGGGTTTATCCAAATATTTTGACGGTTCGAAATGCTCTCTGTAGATTTTAAAAGCCATTTCCATCTGCTCAGGGGCAAAGTGTCCGGCAAAAGCATAGGGCAATCCAAGTTCAGCAGCCAGCCACGCACTATCCGTACTAGATCCTAAAATATAAAGTGGCACATCCAATCCTTCTCCAGGAATAGCACGTACCATAGCATCCGCATTTTCTTTAGAAAAATAGCGCTGAAGTTCCAGGATCTGTCTAGGAAACTGTTCGTTGATAACAGCAGGATTTCTCCCTAATGCCTGAGCAGTCAGCCCGTCAGTTCCCGGAGCTCTTCCCACTCCAAGGTCTATTCTCCCGGGAAATAAAGATTCCAGTGTTCCAAATTGTTCCGCAATGATTAGAGAACTATGATTCGGGAGCATGATTCCCCCTGAACCAACTCTGATTTTTTTTGTCCCATTGGCAATAAAACCAATTAAAACCGATGTGGCAGAACTCGCAATACTTTCCATATTGTGGTGTTCAGCCAGCCAGAATCTTTTATAGTCTAAATTTTCAGTGTGATTAGCTAAAGATAAACTGTCCTGAAAGGTATCGTGAATACTTTTTCCCTGCTTTACGGGAGCAAGATCAAGTACCGATATTTCAAAATTTTTCATATTTTAAATTTAAGGTTTAAAACCAAACAAATTTAAACCAATAAAATCGCATTAGTTACTTTTTGTAATTGATAGGATTGATAGTGCAGTTCAGGAAAAAACTATTATAAATAATTCTTCATTTTCCTGTTTTTCATTATGTCGTTCAATGAACATTTCTTTATTTCTTATATTTGATTGTTGAGATCATCTGTAAATCCATCTCAATATTTTATTTATGAATATTTTCAAGTCAATTTTGAACAGCTTTAAGAAAGTAATTCAGACTAATACAAGATTTGCCCATCAAATAATTTGGAAATAATGAAAATACAGTATATGATATTATACCATAACTTACTAACAGTTAAAATTATAAATATCACCCAATTAATATTAAGCCATGAAATCTAAAATAATGTATATTGAAAATAAATCCTCCGGCCACTACGGATCAGCATGGATTAGTTTTGTAGAATTTTCAAAATCAGGACAAACTGTATATTTTAATAATAAAGCCTTAAAAAAACTTAAAAACCCTGGAATAAGTGGAAATCACTTTGATATAGAAACAGGAGAAGAATATTGGGTGTCAGGTGTCAAGAAAAATGGACAGGACAGACACCAATTTGGAGGAGGAAAGATTATGCTTGATAAAAACTCTGTGGATGAATACTTAAAATTGGTAGATTTTAATATCATTGATGAAAACCATTTTGAAATTGTTGAGTGTATGAAAACTGACAAAAGTAGATTTAATGAAATAGAAAATACAGGAACTGAATTCAGAAACGAAAGTTTTTACGCCAGTTTTTATGACAACAACCGAAGAAAATTAATATTAGATACTAAAATTTAAATGAAAAATTTTTATTTATTCATGATCTCATTGCTTTTAATGAGCTGTTCATTCAATCAGACTTTCAAAGACAGGGAATCGGATAAGGATGATGGTGAACAAATTCCAAAAAAATTTTACTGGGAACTTAAATATGGAAATAACCAGGAGAATATTTATAAATTGTTTGGGGAGAAATTTTTTGAAGTCACAGACAAAGAAAAGCTTGCAAAATTGCTTGATATCACTAATAAAATTGGCTCTGTTCAGGAATACAATCTTGTAAAATGGGAAACAATGATTGTGAAAGGAAGCAATGCACGAAGTCAATATTTCTTTATGTACGATGTAAAAAGAGGAACTAAAAAAACTGAAGAATCTTTTACTTTAGAAAAAAATAAAGAAGGAGATATAAAAATCGTTGGTTACAGAATAAATCAGGATTTGCTAAGCGAATAGAAATAAAAAAGGTTCTGAATATTGTCAAAACCTTTTTTATATTACTTATTACTCTCCTTTTTATAATTATAATGATTGATTAAAATCCTGATCTCATTAAATTCAAAATCGCTCGGCAGCGCATTTTTCCACTCTGTTAAAGTTTCGCGTGGATTACTGTAGAACTCTGTTTCAAAAGCTTTAATCTTATCAGAGGTAATGACTCTCGAGATATCCAGTAATCCCTGCTCTGCAAATTTGGCAAGATGTCCTATTACCGTTTCTTTTACCAAACCTCTTTCAAAAGCAATTTCACCGATGGTTTTTCCCTGTTCAAACAATTGGAAGGTTAAAACCTGTGACGGAACTTTAGCAATTTTCAGATTGATTTCTTTATCATTCTTTTCATCTAAAAGTTTAGTTTCAAGAAGGTGAATATCTTTCAGACTGTTTAAATATTCTTCAATATCTTCCAGCCAGTTTTTAAATTCTTCGTTGTATTGCTTCAAGCCTTTAGCTCCTTTGATTTCAGCATAAAACTCCTTCAAAGGATCAAATATTTTATTTCTGGTTTCTGTAAAAAAGAAATTAACGGCTCCTTTTGATTTGCTTTCAATTTCAGACCACTCCTCTTTTTCACCAATAAAATTATTAACCTTCTGGAAAATGATGCGCTCCAGTTTTTCAAAGATTTTCCCAAGGTTTACCGCCTCATGTTTTAGCTGCAGATAAAGCTGCTTGCTTTTTACGTGGTCAATATTTTTAGTAACAATTGAAAGATTATTCCAGTCTTCAACCTCTTTCAAAAACCATTGGCAGTCTATTGTGCGAAGTACTTTTCGGACACTGTAATCATACTTTTCCTGATTCAGTATGGCTTCAACATGATCATTGGCCACTGTATCTGTATGAAAATGCAGAATTCGTTCATCTTTAAAGATAACTTCAGGAGTAATTCTTGATTTTAAAACAATGCCTTCCAACGTTCTGCAACGCGATAGTGCAACGTATACCTGACCTGCTGTAAAACTTTTCCCTGCATCAATAATTACCTTATCAAACGTCAGTCCCTGACTTTTATGAATAGTAACAGCCCAGGCAAGTTTTATAGGAAACTGCTCAAAACTCCCCAGAACTTCTTCCTGAATATTTTTATCGGTATCAAGGAAATATTTTTTCTGCTCCCAGGTTTCTCTTTTTACAACGATTTCCCTTTCACTTTCATCCAGTACTACGCGGATCTCATTTTCATCCAATCCAATAATTTCACCCAATTTACCATTGAAATATTTCTTTTCCCCGGAAATATCATTTCTGATAAACATAATCTGTGCTCCAATTTTCAATTCTAAAAACTGCTCATTGGGATATTGGTTTTCTTTAAAATCTCCAACAAGTTTAGCCTCAAAAGTTTGTGCATCCACTTTGATTCCTGCTAATTTCTCCTGATTGATCTCGTCGGCCATCCTATTATGGGAACACAGATAGACATAGGATTCTTTTCCCATATCAAAATCGGGATCATATCTTTTATTAAGAAGATCAAAGTCTATATTCGCCACATCTCCGTCACGGATAGCATTCAGGATTTCAAGAAATTGTTCATCAGACTGACGGTATACTTTTGTAAGCTCAATGGTGACAATTGGAATATCTTTAATAGCATGGCTGTCAAAAAAGAAAGGAGAATTGTAATACATTTTCAGAATATGCTCATCCCTTACTACTGGTGGCAGCTGATAAAGGTCTCCAATAAAGAGCATTTGTACTCCGCCAAACCTCTGGTTATTTCTTCTGATAAACCTTAACGAGAAATCCATCATATCCAGCACGTCGGCTCTCAACATGGAAACCTCATCAATAATGATAATCTCAACTTCTCTTAAAAGCTTGAGTTTATCTTTCCGGTATTTGAAATGGGGCATCAGATCGGCAATATTATTGGCCAAGCTGGTATCTATTCTTTCTGTAGTAGGAAGAAAGGTTCTCAACGGTAATCCAAACATAGAGTGAATCGTAACTCCTCCTGCATTGATAGCCGCAATCCCGGTGGGAGCTATCACAACATGTTTTTTCTTTGTCCGTCTTACAAAATCATTAAGAAATGTCGTTTTACCTGTCCCGGCTTTACCAGTCAGAAAAACGCTTCTGTTCGTGTACTCTAATAAGTCAAAAAAATGATTGTTCATCGTTGTCAAAAATACGGAAATCAATTGAATTTCTTACCTTGGCATAAGTTTTGAAAATTCTTAAAAAGAAAAAAATTTACTGTGAAAAAAATTTTACTTCATATTCCGATACTAGTATTATGTACTACAATGAGCCTTATTTCCTGTAATGCGTCAAAGAATACCAATATCAATCTCCCTGTTGATATTGCTGACAGGCCTACTGATGAAGACAGTCAGAAATATGATCAGGCTCAACTGGATAAATTAAAAGCATCCATTGAATCTGAAGTTTCAGGAGAAAAATGTAACGATGCCAGTGACTGGGCATTTGCACCAATGGGTGTCAAATCCTGTGGCGGACCTCAGCAGTATATTGCCTATCCTAAAGAAAAAGAAACTGCATTCTTAGAAAGAGTTAATGACTACACAGAAAAAGTAAGGATTTTTAATGAAAAATACAATATCATGTCTGATTGTACAGTAATTCCCTCTCCTACCGCTCTAAAGTGTGTGAAAGGAAAGGTAAGAATGATTACGCCGGACAATGATCCAAAATAAAGCAAAGGTTCAATATCAAATCGACAAAAGCTCCCTCATTAGACGGAGCTTTTGTATTTATTATGTATTTATAGAAAAATTTAGGGTGAAATTATTCAAAAATACCTCTATAATAATTTTTTATAAAGACAGATAATGTTATTTACCCTTAAATTTTGTTCCTCAAATTCCTATAATTCGTAATCTTTCACATTTTCTTTATACCATGAAGAATATTTCACGTAGTTATCGGCAATTCTATTCACTTCACCTTCCAGTAACTGCGCATTAATATCTTTAATCTTTTTTGCCGGAACACCTCCCCAAACTTCTCCGGATTTAATATGCGTTCCCTGAGTTACTACTGAACCTGCTCCAACAATAGAATTTTCTTCTACCAGGCAGTCATCCATTACAATCGCTCCCATTCCGATCAGTACGTTATCATGGATTGTACATCCATGTACAATTGCATTATGACCGATAGAAACATTGTTTCCAATATTCAAAGGGTGCTTCTGATAGGTACAGTGCAGCATTGCATTATCCTGAACGTTTACCTTGTTTCCCATTTTGATGTAATGAACATCTCCCCTGATTACTGCATTGTACCAAACGCTGCAGTCTTTTCCCATGGTAACATCTCCAATGATTGTAGCTGTTTCAGCTAAAAAAGTATTCTCTCCGATCTGTGGGATTTTTCCTAAAAGTTCTTTTACAAGTGCCATAGTTTTAATTTGAAAATTTATATTGAGCTCATTTTGAAAAGTTACATTTTTCCCTCTAATTTTCGACATCTAACTTCTAAATTATAGTGATAGCAAAAATCTAACTCTCAATTTCCAGCTTCTAACTTCTAATGCGTATTTTTGTATCTCAAATTTAACGAAAAAATGCGTACCGTACTTATAGAACCAACCGAAAACCCGAAAGTAATGAAGTTTGTAACAGATTACAATCTTATTCCCGGGTCATTAGAGTTGGACAGAAACTCAGATATTTCAGAAATTCCTTTAGCACAGGAACTTTTTAATTATCCTTTTGTAGAAAGAATTTTCATCACGGCTAATTTTGTAGCTGTGGCAAAGCAGGATACTATTGAATGGGAACATGTTGCTGAAAGTCTGAAAAATGTGATTGAAGACGAATTATTGGCTAACCCTAGAATTTATCTTCAGAAGAAAAAAGAGATGTATCAGATCTATGCTGAAATGACTCCGAATCCAAATGTAATGAAATTTGTTTCTAGCAAATTACTTATGGATGGTTTCGTAGAAGTAAAATCAAAAGAAGCTGCAGAGGAAGTTCCTTTGGCGCTGGCTATTTTTAAAGAGTTTGATTTTGCCACTGAAGTTTTTATTTCTGATAATTTCGTAGCAGTCACAAGAGACAATTCTGTAGAATGGCATCAGGTAATGATGACTGTTCGTGCTCTTATTGCTGAACATCTTCAAAACGGAGGCGAGATATCAAAGATTGAACCTCAGAAACACGAAAACCCTGTTGAAAAAATCATCAATAGAGATTATACGGAAGTTGAGCAGAAAATTTCTGATATATTAAATGAATATGTAGCTCCTGCAGTGGAGAACGACGGTGGAAAAATTTCTTTAATGGAATATGATGAGGCTAACAAAACTGCAAAAATGCTTCTACAGGGAGCATGCTCAGGATGTCCAAGTTCTACTGCTACTCTGAAAAACGGAATTGAAAATATTTTAAAACAATTCGTTCCGGATCTTGTAGAAAAAGTAGAAGCGGTAAATGGATAATTCGGTTGTAAATGCTTGCTGGCAATAGGATTGTAGTTATTATTGGAAGTGCCTCAAAAAATTCCAGTAATCAGAGACTGATTGAGCAGGTATTAGAGAAGAATGCTGATGCAGATTTCCAGATCTATAATGATCTTTCTGTCCTTCCACATTTTGATACTGAACTCACGGATCTGAATACCCCGGAAGAAGTTTTGAAAATAAGAGAAGATATTCAACACTCGGCAGGCATTATATTTTCGACACCAGAATATATTTTCAGTATTCCCGGCCGGTTAAAAAACCTGTTGGAATGGTGTGTTTCCACGACTGTTTTTTCTGAAAAACCAGTTGCTGTAATCACTGCCTCTGCAAGTGGAGAAAAAGGACATGAGGAATTATTGTTGATTGTAAAAACTCTTGGGGCCAAAACAGATGATAAACATCAGCTATTGATAAAAGGGATAAAAGGCAAATTTGACAGCAATGGCTTGCTTGAAAGTGATACCTTTGCTAAAGTAGAAAAATTAGTAACAGATTTCACAAGCTCTGTTTCATAATTAAAATTTAGAATATTGAATAATAAAGGAATTTTACTGGTCAATCTTGGATCACCAAGATCTACAGCTGTAAACGATGTAAGGGAATATCTTTATGAATTTTTGATGGATGAGAGGGTGATTGATTACCGCTGGATCTTTCGTGCACTTCTCGTTCAGGGAATTATTTTGAAAACAAGACCTGCAAAATCTGCTGAAGCGTATAAAACAGTTTGGACAGATGAAGGTTCTCCTCTGATTTTCATTACAGAAAGAATACAGAAAAAACTTCAGAAAGTGGTGGATGTTCCGGTAGAAATCGGAATGAGATATGCGGAACCCAGTATTGAAACCGGTATTCAGAAGCTGGTAGATCAGGGAGTATCAGAAATTGTTCTTTTTCCTTTATATCCTCAGTATGCCATGAGTACAACGGAAACTGTTATTGAAAAAGCGGAAGAAGTAAGAAAAAAGAAGTTCCCAAAAGTAAAGATCAATTATATCCAGCCTTTCTACAATAGGGAGATTTATATCAACTGTCTGGCAGAAAGCATTAAAGAGAAGCTTCCTGAAAATTTTGATGCCCTGCAGTTTTCTTATCATGGGGTTCCTGAAAGGCATCTCTATAAAACAGATCCGTCCGATACGTGTAAAATTGATGATGCCAACTGTATCAATAGTCAGGTAGACACTCACAACGCATATTGCTACAGACATCAATGTTATAAAACTACGGAAGCCGTAATTGCTAAAATGGGACTTCCAAAAGAAAAGACAATTGTTTCTTTTCAGTCAAGATTAGGAAAAGATAAGTGGATTGAACCTTATACAGATGAAACCTTGGAAACCATCCCTAAAAAAGGTGTAAAAAATCTGGCTATTGTTTGTCCGGCATTTGTTTCAGACTGTCTTGAAACATTGGAAGAAATTTCTGTAGAAGGAAAAGAGCAGTTTATGCATGGTGGTGGTGAAAGTTTCCAATATATTCCCTGCCTGAATGATGAAGACCGCTGGATTGATGTAGTAAAAACACTTTGCGAAGAGAAACTGAATGATTTTTATCTGGTATAATTCTCTTTGTTCAAAATACATGAAAGGCCGCAAATATTTTGCGGCCTTTTCATTGAAATATATTAAAAATTTGGTTTACTTTTTAATCAGATTTCCTGCTTTCTGCCCGTTGACCATTACAATATATACTCCAGGAAGAATATTGGAAGGAAGCTGTACATTCAATCTATTGATACCATCCGTAATTTCTACCTTTTCAGAAATTTCTCTTTTTCCTGTTAAGCTTATCAATTCTATGGTTCCTTTTCCTTGTTTTCCTTCAAAGGCTACTGTGAATCTGTCTGTTGCCGGATTTGGACTTACTGTATAAAGCGGAGTATCTGCTACTGCTGCTTTTCCTGCCGGAGAAGTTCCTCCACCCACGCCTACAGCATTCCAGGCATTAGTTATCTGCGTCACCTCATTACTGCCTGCTCCATATAAATCTGCGGCTGCCTGAAGAGAGTAAGTTCTTGTATTGGCATAAGTAGATGACGAAGTAAGATAGGAAGTTAATGTTCTGTAAGCAATAGCCGCTGCTTTATCCAGTCCGATTCCTGATACATTATAAGCAAAGCCTTTATCATTAGTTCCAGATCCTCCTGTCACTAATAAATAATACCAAAAGTTAAGAACTCCCGAATTGGTATGTACCCCGCAATAATCATTAGCCTGACTAGGCGAAGCACATCCTGAAGTTGTGGTTGCCTTCCAGTAAGTTCCCAAATAGGTATCCGGCTGACTGTAGGCATTAGGATTTGCCATATCTCTTATGACATAGCTGAAATCTTCTCCCAGTGTCCAGCTTGCCTGAGTAGGTCTTGCCCAACGTTCGATGGAATTTCCAAAAATATCAGAAAAGCCTTCATTCAAAGCTCCGGATTCTCTCTGGTAAGCAAGGTTTGCTGTTTTGGAGGTCATCCCGTGGGTAATCTCGTGGCCGCAAACATCAATTGCTGTTAAAGGTTTTCCTCCATTCGTAGTAGAACTTCCATCTCCATAAGTCATTCTTGAACCATCCCAAAATGCATTAAAATAATTGGTAGAATAATGCACATATGATTTGATCGCAAAGTTGTTATTATCAATACTCTTTCTCCCGAATTTTGTATACAGATAATCCAACGTCATTTCTGCTCCCCAATGGGCATCAGTAGCATATTGATCTTTATTGGCATTCACATTATTCCATATATTATCTGTATCTGTAAAATCAACAGCGGTGGAATAATTGGTTCCTTTTTTCAAATTATAGGTTTCTACGGCGGTTCCTCCGTTTCTTCCTGTTTCCCTCAACCTGTAACTTCCATTATAAGAATCGGTTACAATATTTCGGTTACCACTGTAACCTGTGGCAGCAGTTCCCGGGCTGTTTACTTCATGAATGATCGCATCTACGCCCAGTACTTTCCCATCCTTTGCATCTACAAAAACATATTGTCTGCTTAATGGTTTTTCTGCATAAATATCAAATTTATAAGCTAATCTCAGCTCACTTAATCTTTCATCATCAGGGTCTGAATAATAGACAAGTTCTCCCTTCGGAGCAAAGCTTGCTTTAGGATCACCGGATTCTTTTTTAAGAAAATCCTCTTCTTCTCTGTTTTGCCACTTGTAAACATCTGCTCTTACAAAAGATAAAGCATTTTGCAATGCTGTACTTTCAGAAATATTGGCTTTTTTATCCATTCTTTGTGGAAGCTGCAAAACCCATTTTCCTGTTTCTCCTACAATCTTTCCATCCTTGGTTTGTACAGCCATCATTCCGTATTCTACAGGAATGTCATTAACGGTCTGTTGAAAACGGTAAGTTTCAAATCCCAGCGCGTCTTTTTCCAGCCCAAGTTTTCTTGCCTGACCTGGTGAAAGCCTCTGAGAGGTTTCGTCGAATAAAACCGGGCTTCCCTGGAAAGCAGGTCCGTCTTTTTCAAATCGCATAAAATCTGCGTGTAATCCGATTTTACCCGGAACTAATTTTGATGGTGTGTTTTGTCCAAAAACAAAAGAGCAGGCAGCAATACTTACTGCTAAGATAAATTTTGTTTTCATAATAATATTTTGTTGGTTGTGAAAACGAATTTATAAACTTTTCACAATATATTGACTTATTATTTAATAAAAATTCAATTGATAAAATAAATCAATAAACAAAACACAATAATGATTTTAAAAAAAAGAAAATAATTTAAATATAATTTTATCGCAATGTATATTTTTGATTAATATATTTAATTAAAATCAATATTTTGTGAATTATTTTTTTCATTATGCAGCACATTATATCATCTGTTAAATTGATTTCTGATATTTCAACAGTATAATCCATAAAGCAAAGGCCATCTCCTTCGAGACGGCCTGTTTAATTTCACCATTTACTTATTGAAATTATGTAAAAGATTATTAACGCTTATTTCCAATAGGAGTTCTGAACTCTCCATACCCCATTAATCCATCATAGTTTCTTCCAAAAGGTGCATAGTATAAAAATGCCTGATATAAGTTTTCTGCCTGCCAGAAATTACCATTTACTTCGCCAAAATCCAAAGGCCCATTCCCTTGTTTGGTTGCTAAAACATAGTTATAAAATCCTTGCTTCAGAAATATTCTGGCAACATACTGTTTGGTGGCCGGATCATACTGCATCTGATTTTCTTTAGCAGGCATAAAATTATTGAACCCTCCCAGAACATAGATTTCTCTGTCTACAGGATCCGAGTCCAGATAGAAATAAACCCATGAGTAATCTGCTTCTCTCTCTGCATCTCTTTCTCTTCCTAAATCATTCCTTCTGTAATACCATGCCCCATTCACATCGGGCTGATATTGATAATTGAGAGGGAAAGCCCACACGGGATGCAGATAGGTCTGATTAACATCATCTTTTATTTCGGTTGCCCGAACCATGTCTGCCGCAATATTCATATTTTTATTATCGAAATAATAAAATTCATTGTCTCCCGGAAAAGCAAGATTCATCTGCTGGAAAAGCAGTTGGTTTCCCAGCACAGTACTTGCTTTCTGGTTCGTAATAACCATATTTGGATTATTATTCTGCATTACATTCAGAGTCATGGAGTTAACATTTGAAGAAATATCCCCTCCTGAAGGACTTGCTTTCACTTCTACTCTCTGGTTGAGATTGGGATTTCTGGCATCGGCTAATCTTGAAATATTTAAAGCCACGGTAGCTCCATTTTCCACCAAATAGAAACGTCTTTTAAAGAGAGGCTGATCTGCAGAATCCTGATACACGATCAATTCATAATTTCCTGAAATCTTTGGCTGTATTTTATCATTTGGAAAAGTCAGCTTATAGTGTGTATACGCCTGAAGTGTATTGAAAGAATATTGGAACTGATCAAGAAGTGCATTCATGCTTCCCGTTGCAAATTCTGTAAAAAACAGGTTATCATCATTCCAGTTTCTGTCGTAATGTTTGATGGTATACCGGTAGATATTACTGCCATTGGTAAGATCATCAAAACTTAACACCAACTGTTCTCCCATCTTGATTACGGGAGTTTCGTCATTGGTCTGAGGGTTGAACAGCTGAATACTTTGGATCTTTTGTCCAAAAGCCAGCCCCCCCAAAGAGAGTAAGAGTATTCGCAAAGTTTTCATTATGACGAAGATAACGAAAAATAGCCATTTTCTTAATATTATCGTATTTTTGAATAAAAAATATTCAGTTATGCTTCAGATTCAAGGCTTCGTATTCAACTTCGCAAGTGAAAATACCTACATCATCTACAATGAGAATAAAAATGCCTGGTTAATTGACCCGGGAAATATGAATGCACAGGAAACTCAGGCAATTAGTAATTTCATTACTGAAAATGGGCTGAAAATCCAGAAAATTCTTCTGACGCATGCTCATATTGATCATGTTTTTGGGCTTCAGTGGGCTTTTGATACCTTCAAAGTTCCGGTCAATATGCATCAGGAAGATCAGGATGTTTTGGATATGCTTCAGGCAAGCGGAGTAAGATTCGGGATGAAGATCGATCCTGTAAAAGTAGATATTGAATATATAAAAGAGGGAGACGAATTGGAACTGGATGGAGAAAAATTCAAAATTTACCATGTTCCGGGGCATTCTCCGGGAAGTATAGTTTATCATAATGAAAATCAGAAATTCATGATCTCCGGTGATGTCCTTTTTGAAGGCAGTATCGGAAGAACAGATTTGTATAAAGGAAATTATGATCAGCTGATCGATGGGATTAAAACAAAGCTTTTTGTTTTGGACAATGATACTCAGGTATTTTCAGGGCATGGAAACCCTACTTCGATTGGGTTTGAAAAACAATACAATCCGTTTCTGAAGTAAAAAAATTAAAACTCCAAAGATTACAAATTGGTATTTCCATAAATTGAACCTTGTTGTAATGAAATATATTGTACATTTCTTTGAAACAGGGTTCTTTTGAACTATAATTTTGGAAATACACCTCTACTAAATAACCACTCATTGAAAAACTCAATAAAAATAGGAAATCATTACTATGATATCAACAGTGAACATTTCTCGCTGGAATGGGGAGAGTCTTTAAATAATTTCAATGAATTATCTTATCTGAACCAGTTCCCCAATCTTACCTCTGCAACTTTTACCAATACCAACCTCAACGATGAAGGTTTGGCCCATGTATCCAACTGCAGAGGGATTGAAAATTTAGATTTACAGGATACTGAAATTACTAATGACGGTTTACAATATTTACAGAATCTAAAACTAGTGAAGTATCTTCGATTAAAAGACAACTCACAACTTACAGACGACTGTATTCCCCATTTGATGAAATTGTATTATTTACAGAATCTGCAAATACAAGAAACATCAATTACTGAAAATGGATTGAAAAAATTAACGGCATTACAGTGTCTTGACATGCTTGTTATTGACGTTTATGACAACAATTACAAATTTGACAGTCTTTTACAAATATCTCGTGAGCTTCCGGATTGTGAGATTTTGGCAAAAGGGAATGGATCATTCCGTAATGGTAAATTTAAGGGAAGATGGGAGCATTAAAATTGGGCGTAGAATAAAGTTTATGGACAAAGCATACAACATAAATCAGATTGATACTGTATTTGATTTGCTGGTATCAGATTCACCCTATTTGAAAAAAAATTGGGATGAATATTACAATAAAGAATATAAAGACAGTCGTGAGCGACTTTTGTATTTTGATATGATGGCGATCAGTGCTTTCGTAATAGAGTTATTTCAAAAGAAAAAATCGAAAGATCTTCAATCATTTTTTGATAAAGTTGAAATCGTCCTTAAGGATGCTGATTCCGAAGTTAAAAATTTAATTTTGTCGGGATTAATAGAGGGTATTCAACAAATATGTCAGTATGAAAATATTGATATGCGATACGAATTTAACACCTGGCTCTCACCTTTAACCCAAAAGAACTGGGATGAAATAACGGACTTCTTTACATTTGATTCAACAGAATAATAGATCAACACTCTATATACACGTAAGACAATCTAAATAGAAATCACAAAAAATTGTCTAACAGGACAAAACAAAACCGCCAGGGAAATCAGTCCTGACGGTTTCATTGTTATAAAGAAATAGTGTTTAGAAATCTAATGTGATGGAAGCTCTGGCTGCAGCACCCATGATAGGTCTCGCCATCCTGATGTTTCCTACAGTGGAAGTTGACCTTGGGTCTCCTTCTGTAATACCAATTGTATTAAAGATATTGGTTCCGTCTACAGCAAAGCGGATTTTCCCCAGCTGATAAGACATTCCTGCGCCAAATTCGGTGAACGAAGGCAGAATATTATCATCGGTATTTCCTTCATTCTGGAAACGTTTTCCATAATAATTCATGCTTACATAACCTCTCCATTCTTTGGTAATATTCACAGCAGGAGAAATATTAAAATAGAACTTCGGCATTCTTCGTACTAGATTTCCATCGTAATCAAATGTAGAACCATCTGCATTTCTTCCTTTAAAATCTTTATACTTCGGATTCTGAATGGTTCCGTTAAAAGTAACTTCAAGAATATTGTTGAACAGTCTTGTATACCCTTCGATCTCTACCCCAATATTGGTGGTATTGGCAAATTTATTCTCAGAAGTTCCGTCCGAGAAAACATCTGTGAATGAAAGATTTTTCAAGGTGGAGTAAAACGGAATTACGGCAATATCAAATGTACGGGAATAGTATTTATATCCTATTTCCAGCTGATTGGTCAGTACAGGTTTGATCTGGCTCAGATTGGTCATATTGTTGTAATACGCTTCTTCATTCGGAGATCTGAAACCATTGGAAAAGCGAGCGTATACTGCATTTTCTCTATTGATCTTATAATTCGTTGCCAAGGTATAAGAAACCTTGTTTACATCATAATACCAATACGTATACTGATTTCCCAGAACAGACATATTATCATCTGCTGTGGTTGTCGCAAAGCTGTGCGTTCCGTCAGTGGTCAGTCCGGAATTATTAAGATTAGCCTTAGTTGTATTCACTCCGTATCCTTTATAATAATCACGGCTGTAGCGAATTCCACCGTTGAAGCTCCAGGCATCGGTGATATTATAATCCAAATTCAGGTATACATCGTTCAGACTTCCCTGGATTTGTGAATTTCTGAGCAGAAACGACATCGCTGTAACACCGTTATAAGTTTTGGAATATCCTGTGCTTGACGGAGTAAGAGAAGTATCTACCAGATTCAGTAACTCCGGTCTGTCTGTGGCTGTTGTAAGAATATTACTCCAGTTCCAGTACTGGGTCGACTTCCAGTTTGATTTATAAAAACCAGCCGTCACATTTCCTTTATCGAATTTATAATTGAACTGAAGGTCATTGACGAAATTATTCATCTTCTTGTCGATTGCCCAGAAACCAAGCTCCTGTACAAACTGAGGATTAACAACTCCCCCACCGCTTGCTAATGAATACTGGTAATTATTTCCGGAAATACCGCTTTTCTTTGCAAAATCTGCCGCTGTATACGGAGCTCCTGCTGGGAAAATCCCGGTGTAATTCATATCGATATTCGTATATCTTGTTTTGTTTAAAACCGTAAAATTATTTCCGAGATCATATTTAAACTCTGCTCCTACAACATCTACTTTCGGATGGATTCCGTTTTCAAGATCTCTACTGAAAAAACCTCCCCCAGCTTGCGGAATGTTAAGCTGTCCGATATTTCTGTAGCTGTAAGTTCCGTAGTTTGCATCAAATCCGGGGAATTCTTTCAACGTATTTCCATCCTGAAGCAAAGGAATAGGAAGATAGAATGTATTTCTGTCATCCAGTTTTTTATAATAAACCTTCACATAACCTTTATCCAATACATACTTCAGGTTCATTCTCACCTGTCCGCCATTGTTTGCTTTAAAACCCGTTTTCCGGATGCCGTCATCTGTTCTGTAAAATCCGCCAACGTTAAAAAATAATTTATCTTTCACTAAGGCTCCTCCCAGATTAAGATCTGTACGCATCAATCCATAGGTACTGGTTTCAATCTTTGCTGTTCCTTTAAAATCATTTCCTCCTTCTCTGGTAATAAAATTGATAAGCCCTCCCGGAGAATTATTGGCATAAATAGATCCTGAACCTCCTCTCAAAGCTTCTAAACGGCTCACTGAATTATCTACACGAAAGAAATTATCTGCATTGGCAAACTGGAGAGCACCATCTTCAAAAACCGGAAGACCATCTTCCTGCACCTGTACAAATTCATAAGCTCCTGCTGAGGGGATTCCTCTTGCGAAAAGGTTGTTTCCTACCTCTCCTCCTGAAGTTTCTACAGCAAAACCCGGTACTCTTTGCAACAAAGCTGCAGCGCTTATAGGATTCTGTTTTTGAATTTCTTTAGCACTAAATGTTGAAATTGCAGTACTGGACTCTATTTTTTTCTTTGGACTGGAATTTCCTGTAATGACAATTTGATCGATAGAAGAAACTTTTGCAGAATCCTGCGGAGTTTCCTGGGCGTAAGCATTATTAAAGTATAACGTAGCTGTTGCGGCGATTAAAAAGATTGATTTTTTTTTCATAGCCTTATTTTTATTGTTAGTTTCAGTTTTGTTGTAATTTTAAATACACTCCATTCGTCCAACCAAATCCATCCTGATTAGGGTACTCCCCGCCGCCTGCTATTGTTTCTGTATCTAATGCGTTGTATTTTTCCATCAGTTTTCCGGTGTTTTTGTAAACTCTTTCTACATTATAACACCAGTTATTTTTTATTTTCTCTGCCAGTTCATGGAACCCATAATTTTTCATGGCTTTAAAACCCAGCCATTGATAAGGTGCCCACGCGTTGGGTAGATCCCACTGCTGTCCCGAATTCTTTGTAGTTGTTACCAGACCTCCCTGATACAGGAACTTTTCGCCGACTGCTTTAGCAATGGCCTCAGCCTGCTTATCCTCTGCAATTCCAAAAAATAATGGGTAAAGAGCCGCAATATGTTCAGACGGTGTTACTGTGTTTTTTTTAATATGATAATCTTTGTAAATCTCTGTATTTTCATCCCAGAAATATTTATTGATCATCTGTCTTCGCTTTGCTGCTCTTTCAGTAAAATAATTTTCTTTTTCCTTAAAATTCTGAAACGCCGAAGATTTTGCCAGGGTCTTTTCCAAATGCCACAAAAGACAATTCAGATCTACTTCTGCAAGATTCAGCGTTTCTATGGTCTGTATATGTTCCCCGTCTGCAAACCATCTGCTGGAAAAATCCCAGCCTGACTCACAGCCGCTTCTTATATTTCTGTAAAACTCTTCTCCTGAAGCACTTTCTTCATCTTCAATATCAATCAGATAGCTTTCAGGACGCGGAGAATTCTCAGCATCATAATAACGGTTCAGAATATCTCCGTCATTAGTTTTGACCACTCTTTTTATACCTGATCCTTTTTCAATTTCTTTTTCTCCATTCATCCAAAAGGCGTATTCTTTTTCCAGGCTGTCATGGTATTTTGTATAGATTTCTTCTTTATGGGTGGTTTCAAAAAGCAGATCCAGCATCAATGAAAAATAAGGAGGCTGCGAACGGCTTAAGAAATGTGTTCTGCTCGCATTCGGGATAAACCCGACATTCTGGATCAGGTAAGAGCAGTTTTCCACAATATTTTCCATCATCTCTACCCTGCCGGAAACCTGAAGCCCCAGCATAATAAAATAGCTGTCCCAATAGAAAAACTCATTGAAACGTCCTCCCGGAACAATATAAGGCTCCGGTAATTTCAGAAGAGTTCCTTTTTCTTCATAAGCGGTACGGGTAAGCTCATCCCAAAGTTTTTCAATATGCTCCTTAATCGGCAGTTGGTTTTCTCTGTGAATAGAAATCTTTCCAAGAAAATCAAAATGAGACATGACAAACTCCTTAAGATCAAAACCTTCATTGTTCTTTAATTTTTCGTAATCCTCATTGATCTTAATGATGGGAAATAATGGAACAGCATCTGTCATCATTTTTTGATCTTCAAAGATTTCAGATCTCTGTACAGCATCAAAAAGGTTTTGAATTTCGTTGATATAAAGTTGATTATTCATTTTATTTTGTAGGATTTATTTTTAATTTATTCATGAAAACAGCTGATATGATCAATAATGAAAGCGGAATCAAGGAAAGGTAAAATGCCTGCTGCCCGCTAAATTCCTGAAATACAAAACCGGTGATAATAGAACCGATTGTTCCCCCGATTGCTGAAAAAACGACAATCAGACCAGACATTGCACTGTGTAAATATTTGGGTATGGAAGCCAGAATTACAGAATTAATGCTTGGATAAATAGGTGCTAACAGACCTCCCATCAAAGGAAAAAGATATACTACCAACGGAGCATTCATCCAGTTTGTATTGGTATCAATGTGGATGTTATGGGTAAGAGGCAATACTAAAAGTAAGCTTATTGCAAAACCAACAACACAAAATGAAACAACATAAATCCAGCTGAATTTTTTGGAAAAGAAACCTGATAAAAATCTGCCCAAAGCAAAAGCTCCCGCCAAAACGGCTCCTGCCTGAATACTCATTGAAGTTGGAACTTTTAAAATTTCCTTGTAAAATGTAGGTGTCCACGTCTGAAAGCTTTGCTCTACCAATACAAAAAGAAAGGCACACAGTAAAAAGCACAGCACTTTTTTATAACTGAAGAGACTGGCACTATTTTTCAGGTCACCCAATAAATCCGTTTTCTCACTTTTTGCTTCTTTCTCATTTAATTTTGAAAAGAATAAAAACAGAAATGACAAGGCGGAAAGGATTCCCAGCACCCAATATACGTTCAGCCAGTGCGTAGACTGCGGATTATGATCATCAATATATAAGCTGAATAAAATATTCCCTGCCAATACTCCGATCATAAAAAACCCTTCCAGAAATCCCATGAAGCTTGAGTGCTCTTTATCTGTTTCCGTTACCAGGCCAATAGAGGTGAAAACGGATATTTTGATCAATGCAAAGGAAACCCCGACAATAGCAAACAATAATTTGAAAACCCAAAAACTATTGGTAAACGGCATTACAAAACACATACAACTTACCAAAAATAAAGCGGTCAGCATTGAGTTTTTAATTCCGATCTTAGGCAGAAATGATGCTAAAATGAATGAACATACGGCAATCGGAAGATCTTTGAAACCTTCCAAAATACTGGCAGAAGATTTCGAGATTCCAAAGTTTTGCTGAACCTGCAGAATAACTGTTCCCACAGAATTCAAAAGAATTGCGAAAACAAAATAGTTCAAAAATAATACTGCCTTTATGTTGAAATTTTTCATAGAGATCATTTCTTGCCGGCTAAGATAGAAGCATTTCTATTAACGATAATTTAACACAGTAAATGAATATTTGAACTATATTAATATAATTAGTATTTTTAATGATTAAATATGATTAACTAAATGAAAGTTACTTTTGAAAGAGTCATACCTAGCGATAAGAGCTCGTTCCGTACGCTTCATAATAACTCCCCTATTTCAGAGTTCAAATGGGAATACCATTATCATCCTGAAATAGAACTCGTCTGTGTTATTACCGGGAGTGGCACCCGTCATGTGGGCTATCATAAAAGCAATTATACTAATGGAGATCTCGTTTTGATTGGTTCTAACATTCCCCATTCCGGATTTGGCCTGAATTCTATTGACCCACATGAAGAAATCGTACTGCAATTCAAAGAGGAAATTCTACAGTTCCCGCAGCAGGAGGTGGAAGCCAGATCTATTAAAAACTTACTGGAACTTTCAAAATATGGGATTCATTTTCATCATAAAGTAAAAAAAGCAATGCTTCCCAAACTTAAGATGATGCCTGAGCTTGAAGGCTATAAAAGATATTTATTGCTTTTGGATATTCTTTTTGAACTTTCGAAGTGTAAGGATTATGATCTTCTCAACAAAGAAATTATGCCCTATACCATTATTTCCAAGAATAAAACCCGTCTTGAAAATATCTTCACCTATGTAGAACATCATTATGATAAAGAAATTAATATTGAAGAAGTAGCAAAACTGGCCAATCTTACTTTACCCGCTTTCTGTAATTTCTTTAAAAAGGCAACCCAGATCACTTTCACAGAATTTGTAAACCGCTACCGAATCAACAAAGCCTGCCTACTGATGACCCAGGATAAGTCTATCTCTGAATGCAGCTACCAATGCGGGTTTAATAATGTGACCTATTTTAACAGGATGTTTAAGAAATATACAGGAAAAACCCCTTCTGAGTTTATTAAGAATTATTCTCATAATAAAGTGAGCGTGGATTTGAAAGTTGAAGGTGATGTAAAGGCTAAAGCCACCTTTTAAAAAATTGCGGGATTTTGCCAATAATTTTCAGTTTATGGAAAGCCGTAAGGGCAGGTAATTTACATAAGCTATTTTAGTACAATAATTTATGATCACTTTCCTGAGTGTAAATAAAAAAGTGTTATAATTTAAAAAGCTGTTCCAAAAAGAACAGCTTTATTTATTTAAAATAGAGATTGAGATGGGTCGGTCAAAATAACTTTCACCTCTCCATTTTCAATTGATCATCTTATTTCCATTTAATATTACATCCCATGCTAGGTCTCTGAATTTCTTCCTGAGGCTCGCCTGCCAAAAGATTTTCAAAAGCAATGATTAAATCTTCTCCGGTCACCTCCTTATTGTTTCCAGGTCTTGACTCGTCCATCTGACCTCTATATACAAGATCCAGCTTATCATCAAAGAAATAAAAATCAGGTGTACATGCCGCATCATATGCTTTGGCTACTGCCTGGCTTTCATCAAACAGATAAGGGAAATCGAATCCTCTTTCAATCTGGAATTCAATCATCTTTTCAGGAGAATCATCCGGATATTTTTCAATATTATTAGCATTGATGGCAATGAATTCAATTCCTTTTTCGTTGTAATCTTCATACAATTCGTTGATCTTATCGATTACATGAAGAAC
This sequence comes from Chryseobacterium sp. 14P4.3.2, assembly GCF_057799275.1. Classification (NCBI taxonomy): domain Bacteria; kingdom Pseudomonadati; phylum Bacteroidota; class Flavobacteriia; order Flavobacteriales; family Weeksellaceae; genus Chryseobacterium; species Chryseobacterium sp. 14P4.3.2. The sequence continues at coordinate 78,392 of NZ_JBYOKO010000017.1, read as the reverse complement.
AAACGGGCAGTGGTTGCACATAAAGATTACCAATGTTCCTTTTTCTCCTTTCAGTTCTTCCAAAGACTGAATTTCATTGGTTTTTGACGGGTTAGGAAGTTCAAAAAACGGAGCTTTTGTTCCTAATGCCAACATATTTGAGGGAGTATTCATATCCTTTTTTCTTTAACGCAAAGATAGATATTTCTTTTATTAATAGCCCATTCGGGAATTTATAAACTTTAGTTAAATGTTAAAGTTTAAATAACCTTTGGAAGATATGGTTAAAAGTTTGTAGTTTTGCTAACACTGTTAGTAAAGAAATATCATGGGCCTACATGAACGCCGTCAAAGAGAAAAAGAATCCATCCGTGCAAATATCCTGCAGGCTGCATTTACTTTGGCCAAAACTGAGGGTTGGGCTTCACTTTCCATGCGTAAAATAGCGGATGCTATTGAATACAGCGCTCCTGTAGTGTATGATTATTTTGAAAACAAGGAAGCTATCTTGTTTGAAATTTCTCTGGATGGATTTCACAATTTACATATAGAATTATTAAAAGCTCAGAAAAAGCATGATACTCCGGAAGAGCAGCTTGTTGCCATTGTGGATGCGTACTGGAATTTTGCTTTTAAGAATAAAGAATACTACCAGCTTATGTTTGGTTTGGGAATGCAATGCTGTGGAAAAGGGCAGATGAAGAAAGAATTTTCATCATTCCAGGAGATGATTTATGAATGTACTTACGAGATTATCAAGAAAAGTGGTTCAAATCCAGATAATGCCTGTCATATGTCTCATGCACTGTTCTCAGCGGTACATGGTATGATCTCTATTATGATGATGCGTAATGCAGATATTCCATCTACCATGAATAAAACAACTTTAGACGAAACTGTTTCGGCTTTTATTAAGTCTTTGTAAATTTTTTTTGAATCAAAAATTAACACCGTTAGGAAATATAACACTTAGTTTGTTTAACGCACTGCAAATCGTAACTAAAAATTAAAACTATTTATGGGAAACCCCAACAAATTCAAAGATTGAAATCACTCATTTTTTTCATACGAATTAACACCGTTAGCAAAATTAACATACTTACACCTCATCTTTTATATATAGAACCAACATTAAACATTTTTTAAATTATGGAAACTATCGACTCTATTGCACATTAAAAAATTCTGCATTTTTTTTGAACAAATTATTAACACTGTTAGGAAAAAATACAGCATTTATTAAAGGAACATTACTTATCTCTAACACTTCATTAAAAAAAAATTAAACCCAAAATGAAAATACCTGGAAAAACAAGGTTTATTGTACTTATTTCAAGTATAATTCTTTTACAGAGCTGCACCAAAGCTGCAGAAGGATCCAATGCCGCTCCACCAGCTCCTGAACTTCCGGTTTATACCGTTACTACATCACCCGCTACTACATATCAGGAATTCCCTACTGCCCTTGAAGGTAAAAACAACGTAGAAATAAGATCTCAGGTAGATGGATATCTGGACAGAATCTATGTAGAAGAAGGAGCTTATGTAAGAGCCGGACAGCCTTTATTCAAAATAGATTCTAGAAGCTATGGCGAACAAATGAATATGGCACAAGCCAATCTTCAGGCAGCTAATGCCAATATTCAAAAAGCAAGAGTGGAAGTTGACAGACTTCAGCCGTTGGTAGCTGCGAAAGTAGTTTCTGATGTACAGCTTAAAACCGCACAAGCCAATTATCAGGCGGCAGTTGCTGCTGCTGCACAAGCCAGAGCTTCCGTAGGAAGTGCAAAAATCAATGTAGGATTTACAACCATTACAGCACCGGTAAGCGGTTATATTGGAAGAATTCCTTACAAAAAAGGAAGTCTGATCTCCAGAACAGACCCAAGTCCTTTGACTTTATTATCTGATATCAGTGAAATCTATGCCTATTTCTCATTAAGTGAACTTGACTTTATTGGATTCCAGAATAAATATCCCGGAGCGAGCCTGGAAGAGAAGCTGAAAAATATGCCAATGGTAGAATTGGTAATTGCTGACAACAGTACTTATCCTGAAAAAGGAAGATTAAGCATTGTGGACGGACAGTTTGATAAAACAACAGGTGCCATCAGTGTACGTGCCATTTTCCCTAATACCCACGGAACTTTAAGAACCGGAAATACAGGAAGAATACGTATGCCGCAACTGATCTCCAATGCAGTGGTGATCCCACAGGAATCTACTTTCGAAATACAGGATAAAACCTACGTATATGTAATGGATAAGAGTAAGAAAGTAACCGGAAGACCTATTAAAATATCTGGAAAAACCGATAGTTATTATTTTATTTCCGAAGGACTTTCTCCTGGAGAAAAGATAGTATATACAGGGATTGGAAGCTTAAAAGACGGTGCTCCTATCAGACCGAAAAATATTTCTTCTGACAGCTTGCTAAAAGCGAATCCTTTATAATTCACCCCGAATACAGAAGACTTAAAAAATAAACTTCTTATGTTAAAACAATTTATAGAAAGACCGGTCCTTTCAACGGTCATCTCCATAATACTCTTATTATTGGGAGCCCTGTCTCTCTTTAATTTACCGATTGCCCTCTTTCCAGATATCGCTCCACCAAGTGTTCAGGTAACGGCATTCTATCCCGGAGCTAACGCTGAGGTTGTTGCCCGGTCTGTAGCCACTCCTATTGAGGAAGCAGTGAACGGAGTTGAGAACATGACTTATATGACCTCCAACTCCAGCAATGACGGTACCATGACCCTGAGTGTTTTCTTCAAACAGGGAGCTGATGCCGATAATGCTGCAGTAAACGTACAGAACCGTGTATCAAAAGCAATGAGCCAGCTTCCTCAGGAGGTTGTACAAGCCGGAATCTCAACACAGAAAGTTCAGAACAGTATGATCATGTTCATGGGACTGACCAGTGAAAATGAAAAACAATATGATGAGCTATTCCTTCAAAACTACCTGAAGATTAATGTTATTCCACAGATACAGCGTATCCCGGGAGTAGCACAGGCTCAGGTATTTGGAACAAGAGATTATTCTATGAGAATCTGGCTGAAGCCAGATAGATTAGCGGCCAACAATCTTTCTCCGCAGGAGGTTCTTGGTGCCATCAAAGATCACAACCTTGAAGCTGCTCCAGGACGTCTTGGACAGGGAAGCAAGGAAACTTACGAGTATATCCTTAAATACAAAGGAAAACTTAGCAAAGGGGAAGATTATGAAAATATTGCTATTAAAGCCAATAGTGACGGATCATTCCTAAGACTGAAAGATGTAGCGAGAGTAGAATTTGGTTCTTATACTTATACAGCAACAAACAGAGTAGACGGAAAACCGGTGGCAGGATTTGCTATTTTACAGACTGCAGGTTCTAACGCAAATGAAATTCTTACAGAAATTGAAAAGCAGGTTAAGGTAATGGAGACTACTCTTCCAAAAGGAGTAAAGCCAATTATCATGTATAATTCTAAAGACTTTTTGGATGCTTCTATTCATCAGGTTGTTGAAACGTTAGTCATTGCATTCATTCTGGTATTTATTGTAGTATACATTTTCCTTCAGGATTTCAGATCTACATTAATTCCTGCGATTGCCGTACCGGTGGCCATTATCGGAACATTTTTCTTCCTGCAGTTATTTGGTTTCAGTATCAATATGCTTACGTTGTTTGCTTTGGTACTCGCCATTGGTATTGTAGTGGATGACGCAATTGTAGTAGTAGAAGCCGTCCATTCTAAAATGGAACAGACAGGAATGCCTGTAGAACATGCTACGATGAACTCTATGAGTGAAATTTCAGGAGCAATTATTTCTATTACACTGGTAATGTGTGCCGTGTTTATTCCGGTTGGTTTCATGCAGGGGCCCGCAGGAGTTTTCTACAGACAGTTTGCCTTTACATTAGCTATTGCCATTCTTATTTCTGCGGTAAACGCTTTGACATTGAGCCCGGCATTATGTGCTATGTTCTTAAATGATCCTCAGGGAGAGCATGGTGACCATGGTCATAAAAAAGGTTTTGGAGCAAGATTCTTCAACGCCTTCAATGCCAGCTTCAATACCATGACCCGAAAATATATTTACAGCCTCAAATTTTTAATTAAAAATAAATGGGTAGCGATAGGGGGTCTTGTAATAATAACTGCAGCAAGTGTCTTTCTGATCAAAAAAGCACCATCAGGATTTATTCCTACGGAAGACCAGGGATTTGTATTATATGCAGTGAATACTCCTCCGGGAAGTTCATTGGAAAGAACTCACAAAGCGACAGCACAAATTGATAAAATCATCAATGCCGAAAAGTCAACCAATCACCTTTGGGTAGCAGATGGGATGAACTTTATCAGTAACGCCAATGCTTCGCCTTACTCTGCTGGATTTATCAAACTTAAAGATTATGATAAACGTGGTGAGATGAAAGACCCGGATCAGATTGCAGCTATGCTGACAGGTAAAGTAAGCCAGGTAAAAGATGCCAATGCATTTTTCTTCAACTTCCCTACAATCCAGGGTTTTGGTAACGTTTCCGGATTTGAATTTATGCTTCAGGATAAAACCAATGGCTCTTTTGAACAATTGGGAACAACTACTCAGGCATTTATCGGAGAATTGATGAAACGTCCGGAGATTGCTTTTGCCTTTACAACTTATGCGGCAGGAAATCCACAGTACACTATTGATGTAGATACAGATAAAGCAAATCAGCTGGGAGTTTCTGTTACCGATCTGATGCAGACCATGCAGATTTACTACGGAAGTAGTTTCGTTTCAGATTTCAACAGATTTGGAAAATATTACAGAGTAATGGCTCAGGCAGATATTCCTTATCGTACTGATATCAACTCTCTGGAAGGTATTTATGTTAAAAACAAATCAGGAGAAATGGTTCCAGCTAAAACGTTAGTTACTTTAAAAAGAACTTTCGGACCTGAGACCGTAACCAGAAATAACCTATTCAACGCAGTAACGATCAACGGAACACCAAAACCAGGATACAGTACCGGAGATGCGATCAAGGCGGTGGAAGAAGTAGCTCAGAAATCACTTCCTAGAGGATATGGATATGAATGGACAGGGATTACCCGTGAAGAGATTAAAACAAGTGGCCAGACTTCATTTATCTTCTTTTTAAGTATTCTGTTCGTATACTTCTTGCTGGCAGCGCAATATGAAAGTTACATCCTTCCTTTTGCAATTATTCTTACCATTCCGACAGGTATTTTTGGAGTATTTGCCTTCACAGGATTAGCAGGAATTGATAATAATATCTATGTACAGGTCGGATTGATCATGCTGGTCGGACTATTAGCAAAAAATGCCATCCTTATTGTGGAATTTGCTGTACAAAGAAGAAAAGCAGGGAAATCACTGATAGAATCTGCTCTTCAGGCATCAAGATTACGTCTGAGACCAATTCTGATGACCTCTTTTGCCTTTATCGTAGGTATGCTTCCATTGGTATGGACGCAGGGAGCCTCTTCAAAAGGAAATCACTCTATTGGTTACAGTACCGTAGGAGGAATGCTTACTGGAGTTATATTTGGGATATTTATTATTCCGGTAATGTATGTAGTCTTCCAGTATCTGCATGAAAAAATGCCGAGCAGAAAAAAGAAAAGACTTCTGAAAAAACAACAGGAAGAACTTTTAGCTGCTACTCATTAATAAAAAATGAATTACAAAAACTTAGAGAAAATTTTAAGACCAAAAGATTAATTATTCTCTTATCTGTTCTTAATGGTTTAAAAAAGCTAAATATTTTCTCCTACTAAAGACAATTTTTGCATCAACTGAAACCTCTCTAAGTTTTGTATTCAATTAAAAGTTTAAAAACTATGAAAAGAGTAAAAAATATTATTCTAACATTTGCGATAGCTTTAGGCTCTGCTTCGTGTGTGTCCAAACTGGCATACACGGAGCCGGACCTTCCGCTTCCGGAAAAGTTCCAGTATACAGCAACTGCCGATACAGCCAGTGTTGCTAATCTGGAATGGAAACAGTTTTTCAATGATCCTATTTTACAGGGATTGATAGAAAAAGGAATTAAAAACAACTATGACCTGCAGATTGCATTAAAACAGGTTGCTGCTTCACAGGAAAAATTGAAGCAGGCAAAATATATGCAGTATCCTGACGTTGGCTTTGCAGTATCAGGACAGATTTCAAAGCCATCTAAAAACAGCATGAATGGTCAAAGCTTAAATTTATTTTTAGGACAAAGTCATGTTGAAGATTATAATGCAGCGTTCAATTTATCATGGGAAGCTGATATCTGGGGGAAAATAAAAAATCAGCAGGAAGTTTCAAGAATGCAGTATCTGCAAACGTATGAAGGTTCAAAAGCTGTCCAGACTCAGGTTGTAGCTGCCATTGCTCAGGGATATTATAATCTGCTGATGCTCGACAGACAGTTAACCATTGCAAAATCCAATCTAGAATTGAGCAGCAATACCCTATTGATTACACAGAAAATGTGGGAAAGCGGGGATACAACTTCTTTAGGAGTACAGCAGTCTGCTGCACAGAAGCAGGCAACAGAACTATTGATTTCCCAGCTGGAACAAAATATTGCCATTCAGGAGAATGCTCTCAGTATTCTGGTAGGTGAGACGCCTAACAAAGTAAGCAGAACAATTGAAATGTCTGACACTTCTTTACCTCAAACTATCTCTGCCGGACTTCCTGCAGCAATGGTAAGCCGTAGACCGGATGTACGCCAGCAGGAGCTTGTTTTATTACAGTCAAATGCAATGGTAGGAATTGCCCAGGCTAATATGTATCCTGCATTGAAAATTACGGCTAACGGAGGAGTGAATTCATTCAAAATTGATAACTGGTTTCAGATTCCGGCATCCCTATTCGGTTCCGTTCTGGGAGGGATTACCCAGCCTATTTTCCAGAAAAAACAATTAAAAACGGACCTGGAAGTAGCTAAAATTCAACGGGAACGGAACGTTCTGGCCTTCCGCCAATCGGTACTCAATGCTGTAGGCGAGGTTTCTGATGCATTAGTTTCCAATGAGAGTCTGAAGGTTCAGGAACAAAAGGCTGCTGAGCAGGCCAATACACTGAAAGATGGTATTAAAAGTGCACAGCTTCTTTACAAAGGAGGTTCAGCCAATTACCTGGAAGTGATTACAGCACAGGGAAATTCCCTACAGGCAGAGCTGAATCTGGCTTCCATTAAAAGACAGAGATTAAGCAGCATTGTAGACTTATACAGAGCGCTTGGAGGCGGTTGGAAGTAGTAAATTAAATTATATTTGTTGAAGTGCGGTTCTTTTGGACCGCATTTTTTTATGCTATGAATTTTAAGGATGATTATGCTTGTCATTCTGACGAATGAAGAATCTCATTGATTATTTTAAGATTCTTCATTCCACTTAGGAACTACGTTCGCAGACTTTCAGTCTGTATTCAGAATGACAAACTGGAAGCTTAATTTACTTCTGAAACTGCTCCGAAATCCATTGAAGCAAATCTTCAAAATCCTTTTCAGAGTATCCCAACTGCAAATAATAAATATCATCCGCCTTTCTATACCATGTCAGCTGACGTTTTGCATATCTCCGGCTGTTTTTCTTGATTTCGGAAACCGCAAAATCAAGATCCCATTCTCCATCAAAATATTTAAACAGTTCAGCATATCCCACAGTATTCAGAGCAGTCAGACCTTGGAATTTTTCAAGACCTTTTACCTCATCCATCAGACCTTTCTCCATCATTATATCCACTCTCCTGTTGATTCTGTCATACAGTTCTTCTCTTGGAGCTTCAATTCCGATTCTGATTACCCTAAAATCTCTGCCATTCTGGGAAACCGCAATATGCTCAGAATATTTTTTATCCGTCTGCCAGATAATATCAATTGCTCTTAGCAGCCTGCGGTGATTGTGAAGATCCACGACATTAAAATATTCAGGATCGAGCTCTTTTAAAATTTCCTGAAGTTTTTCTATACCTTCCTGCTCAAAAATTTCCTGAAGTTTCTCCTGATTTTCAGCATTAGCTTCAGGCAGATCATGCAGCCCTTCAATCAGTGCTTTTTCATACATCATACTTCCTCCCACAAGAATGACAGTATCATGGTCTTTAAAAAGTTCATTGAGCTTGTGCAGGGCATCTTCTTCGTACTGCCCTATAGAATAGTAGTCTTCAACTGAAAGATTTCCAATAAAATGATGAGGAGCTTCCGCCAGTTCTTCCTCGGAAGGAGCTGCCGTTCCTATTTTCATTTCTTTAAAAAACTGTCTGGAATCGCAGGAAATAACTTCTGTATTGAAATGTTGAGCCAAATCAATTGCCAGTCTCGTTTTACCAATCCCAGTGGGTCCTACTACAGAAATCAAATTTTTCATCAGTTCACGTTCATTATTTTATTGGTCAGATGTAATCTATACAGATTTCACTGTGCTAATTTAAATGTTTATCTTTGTACAACAATAAAAAACTATGATTTTATCAATGACCGGATTCGGTAGAGCCGAAGATGTTTTTGAAGGAAAAAAAATTACAATAGATATTAAATCACTGAACAGTAAGAGCTTTGATTTAAATATTAAAATTCCTTTACGATATAAAGAAAAAGAATTTGAGATCAGAAAAATTCTTAACGATAGAATTATCCGTGGAAAAGTAGACTGCTACGTTAATCTGGAGAATCTTGAAGAGTCTAATGATGTAAAAATAAATAAAAACTTAATTGATTCTTATGTTAAAGAATTGAGAAATATTGCATCAGACGGTCCAGATTTCGAATACCTTAAAATGGCTGTAAGACTTCCTGATGCGATCACTTCCAGACCTGACGAACTTACAGAAGGTGAATGGGAAGCTTTGGCTAAGATCGTTCATGCTGCGGTAGACCGTTTCGAAGAATTCAGAAAAACTGAAGGCAGCATTTTACATGAAGAATTAAACAGGAATATCCAGAATATTGATAAATATCTTGGTGAGGTGATTCCTTTTGAAGAGGAAAGAATCATCAGTGTAAAAGAACGTTACCAAAAGTCGTTGAAAGAATTCGAGAATGTAGATGAAACCCGTTTCTATCAGGAAATGGCTTATTTTACAGAAAAATTGGATATTTCAGAAGAAAAGGTAAGACTTGCCCAGCACCTGAAATATTATAAAGAAGTAATGGATAATGAATCCTTCAATGGGAAAAAACTAGGTTTTATTTCTCAGGAAATCGGAAGAGAGATCAATACATTAGGTTCTAAAGCCAATCATTCCGCAATTCAGAAATTGGTGGTGATGATGAAAGATGATCTGGAAAAAATAAAAGAACAAACGTTAAACGTACTGTAGTAGTTACGGGGTTCAAGATACAAGGTAATGGCCACTGGCCTCTAACCCGGAACTCTGAACCCGAAACCCGAAACTTAAGAACATGGATAAAGTAATTATATTTTCAGCACCATCGGGGAGCGGAAAAACTACATTGGTAAAATATTCTTTAGAAACATTTCCTGAACTGGAATTTTCTATTTCCTGTACTACAAGACAGCCGAGAGGAAGTGAAATTCATGCAGTGGATTATCATTTTTTAACACCTGATGAATTCAGACAGAAAATCTCCGAAAATGCTTTTGTGGAATATGAGGAAGTTTATACTGATAAATATTACGGTACTTTAAAATCCGAGGTAGAAAAAATCTGGAATCAGGGAAAAGTTGTTATTTTTGATGTAGATGTAAAAGGAGGTATTTCTCTGAAAAAATATTTTGGAGAAAAAGCGTTGTCTATTTTTATAGAACCCCCTTCCATCGAAGAACTGGAACGCAGATTGATTTCAAGAAACACAGATGATGCAGAAACCATCCAAACCCGTGTAGCAAAGGCAGAAGAAGAAATGTCTTATGCAGCCGAGTTTGACAAGATCGTAATTAATGCTGATCTTGATATAGCTAAAAAAGAAATAGAAAGTTTAATAAAAAGTTTTATAGAAAGCAATTAGAAGCTAGCAATCAGATGTTAGATTTTTAAATCAGGGAAAAAAATTCACCCTATTTTCAACCGACTTCTGATTTCTAACCTCCAACTTCTATAAAGAAAAAAATTGAGGTTGATATGAGTACCGAAACATTAGAAAAAGCTAAATCTGCAATTCCTGTGAGAGGATTTCTGGATATAAAAGATATAGCCATTCCTCAGGGAGAAGAGTTGGTAAAAGCCATTCTGAAATTGAAAGAGGAGAAAAACGCTGTCATTCTTGCCCATTATTACCAACCGGGAGAGATCCAGGATATCGCTGATTTCCTTGGAGATTCTTTACAGCTGGCAAGACAGGCAAAAGATACAAATGCTGATATGATTGTATTCTGCGGGGTACATTTCATGGCAGAAGCAGCAAAAATCCTGAATCCAACTAAAAAAGTAGTTCTTCCAGATACCATGGCAGGATGCTCTCTGGCTGACGGATGTTCGGGAGAAGGTTTGAGAAAAATGCGTGAGCAGCACCCTGATGCTTTAATTGCCACCTACATCAACTGTAATGCGGAAACCAAAGCCGAAAGTGATATCATTGTAACCAGCTCCAATGCGGAAACAGTAATTGAAGCCCTTCCAAAGGACAGACCTATTATTTTTGCACCGGATAAAAACCTGGGAAGATACCTTTCTAAAAAAACCGGACGTGACATGATTCTTTGGGATGGAAGCTGTGTAGTACACGAAGCTTTTTCTATGGAAAGAATTGCCAAACAATTGGCAGAAAATCCAGATGCAAAGCTGATTGCACACCCTGAAAGTGAGGAAACGGTTCTGAAACTGGCTCACTTTATAGGTTCCACTTCTGCCCTGCTGGATTATGTACAAAAAGATGAATGCCAAAAATTCATTATTGCAACAGAAGAAGGAATTCTGCACGAAATGAGAAAACGTGCTCCTCACAAAGAATTGATTCCTGCATTAGTTTTTGACGAAAGCTGTAACTGTTCAGAATGTTTTTATATGAAACGTAATACAATGGAAAAATTGTACTTATGTATGAAATATGAACTTCCTGAGATTCTTATCGACGAAGAATTAAGGTTAAGAGCTTTGAAGCCTATTGAAGCCATGCTTGATCTTTCAAAGAGTATAAAATAAACAAAAGCACTGTTTTCACAGTGCTTTTTTACTTTTATTCACAAAGTCTTTATGGCTACTCTGCAGTAATAAAAACAAAACAATCGGAGCTCACAAGAACACACATTCTGCATCTCTCTGATAACATCCAATATCCCTCACATGAAGGATCTGTGGATGAACCTGGTCCGAAAACAAGATGTGTAGGGCATCCATTACAGGTGGAAACACCCGCTCCATTCATTTGCTCGAGATCTCGTCTGTTCAATTTTTTTAAATTTTTCATAGTTGTTTTAATTTTGATCATTAAATACATATTCAAACTTTAAGACACTCCACCATCTGCACATTCCATACTAACGATGACACACATTTTACAACGTAGAGGAAGCATCTGGTAAGCCTCACAAGGGGCATCACCAGGTCCGTTTCCATATGTTGTATGCTGTGGGCATCCGGTACAATTAGAGGCACCTGCTCCATTTAATTTTCCAAGCTCTTTTCTGTTTAGTTTCTTAAGATTTTTCATAGTAGTTTTAATTTGGTATTGAATATATATATTTAATTATTAAAATCAGAATAATCCGGCCCGTAGCAATCTGTACTTACATCTACACATTGTCTGCAGCTCGCTGGCAGAGCCCAATAGCTCCAGCAGCTGTTGGTATATTCAGGTCCATCACCATAATTTCCACCTGTTGGACATCCTCCACATCCCTGTATTCCTTTTCCATTAATATTTTTCAGTTTTATTCTTGATAGCTTTTTCATGTTGTTCTATTTAATGTTTATTAAAATTACACCATTGGAGCATAACATGTTCCTCCGGGCTTTCTCCAGCATCCCCAGGCACCGCCGCCACGGAAGCACACAAATTGCTCACCGCCGCAAGCTTCAATCTGAACATCAGTGAAGCCGCCACTGATATTTTTCTTTTCTTCTCTGGATAATTTTTTAATTGTTTTCATAATAATTATTTTTTAAAATTACAGTAAAGAATATTGTTTTTCAAATTTGTTGTCTAAAACTAAAACGGTTCAAAACATTCATAACTTACCAAAACTCTTCCTTTACAACATTCTGGTAAACCATAATAATCTCCGCATGACCTTGGCTGATTAGGACCATAAGGACCATCAGGGCAATTTTCGTTGCATCCCCCTATTCCTCCATTGATTGATTTCAGATTTGCTCTGTTTAATTTCTTTGTTTTTTTCATAATAATTTGATTTAGTTCATTTTATAAATATAACAATTCCTTCCGTTTTAAATGAAAAAATTAATCACAATTGTAAAAATTAATGAAAAAAGCACTGTTTTAACAATGCTTTTGAATTTTAAAAACTGATTGATCTCATTTCAATCCGCCCCAAAATTGGTAGGTTCTGATAATAGATTGGTACTATAAGGTAATAAGGTCGTGCCTCGATCTTTTTTGTAATACTTTGTTTTTAAGCTTCAAGAACCATACAGCTATCTGGTCTGGACGGATCATAAGGGAAAAGATAAAGACAAACTCTATGGCCTTTTAAATCTGTACATACTGCACACCCCTTGGGTCCGCAGTCCAGATCCACCACACAATTGTCTGTTATACCTCCACTAATAGCTTTTAAGCTTTTCCTGTTTAATTTCTGAAAATTTTTCATGATTATTCTTATTATAGTTAATATTATAAATATAACATTTTTAATCAATTAAACCAATAAGACAAGTATATATTTCTCTTAAAAAGGAAATATATAATATTGTATTAAAAAATTTGTTATTTGAAAATTTCATCATGTTACAATGAATTTATTAAAAAACATATCAAATATTTCTGCCCTGAAATCACCTATTTCATGCATATCTTCTGTTGCTATTTTCATAACTCCAACGACTGTCCCACAAAAATATCTGCTGGAAAATCCTGATAAAAAGGTTTATTCTAGGGACAGCACATCCTGTAAAATTCCCTGATGCCGTAGAAAAAGCAATTCATATCTCGATTGAAATTCCGGAATCTCTGAACGACCTTATGAAAAAGGAGAAAAAAACTATTGAAATAAATTCAGATTTTGAAGAATTAAAACGATTTTTGCTGGGTAAAATTTAAGACAATGAGCAAAATATATCTTGAAGATGTAAAAATATATGCCTACCATGGTGTTCTTCCTGAAGAAAACATTATCGGAACGTATTACATTCTTAATGTGGAACTTCATACCGATCTTTGGAAAGCCGCAGAATCTGATGATCTGAGTGATACGATAAGCTATGCAGACATTAATGATATTCTACATCATGAAATGAAAGTAAAATCAAAGCTTCTGGAACATGTTGCAGGAAGGATCATTTCAAAGATTCAAAACAGCTTTGCACAGATCAGCTATATTAAATTAAAAATTACCAAAACCGCTCCCCCGATGCAGGGTGAGATGAAAGGCGCCAGTATTGAACTGGAAAAGAGCTTTAAACCGGAAAATTAGAATTCAAATTTTCATTCATAAAAAAACATCACAAATTGAAATCCGCTACACTATTATTTCTAGTAATTTTTATCAATGCTTTCGGCCAGACCGGTGTTGATAATCAATTGGCAAGCTATAACTTTCCAAAGATCAGATCAAGTATTACTATGCCGGTAACAATTCCCCTTTCGGAACTAAGCAATATGATCAATGCTTCTGTAAAAGATCTTATTTATCAGGATGACTCTTATACAGATAATAATAACGATCAGTTTAAAGTGAAAGTATGGAAAACAAGACCTATCCGTCTTGTAGGAGGAACCAGCCAGAATCTTCTGATTGAAGTCCCTTTAAAAATATGGGCAGAAAAAGGCATTGGTACTTTGGGGGTATATACCTATCAGAATACAACGTTTGAAACGGTAATGTCTTTTAATACGACAGTTACTTTTAAAAATAACTGGACTATTACTACCAATACACAGCCTAATGGATTCCGATGGGTTACAAAACCTGTACTTGACTATGGAAAAATACAGATTCCTATTACTTCTATTGTTGAAAAGAGCCTAAAAGAACAACAGGAAAAATTCTGCAAAACCATAGATCAGCAGATGGCTACCCAGCTGAATTTTCAGCAATATGCTTTAATGGCATGGAATACCTTTCTGCAGCCCTTCAATATTTCGGAGGAATATAATACTTGGCTGAAAGTAAGCCCCATAAGCGTCAATATTACTCCTTTAAAATTCTATGCAAATCAGATTAATGCCACCTTAGGAGTTGACATCTATTCCGAGACTTTTACCGGAAGTAAGCCGGCAGCTTCTTTACCGGTAACAACAGTTTCAAATTTTAATCCCACTCCTACCGTTGCAGATAATTTTGTTTTGCAGACCACGGCCAATATTCCTTTTACGGAAGCAAGCAGCATGGCCAGAAAAACGTTTTTAAATAAAGAATTTGATATACGTGACTCTAAGGTAAAAGTAACCGATATAAGAGTGTATGGTGTTGATAACAGAGTGGTTATTGAAGCACAGACTGATGGGTATATAAAAGGAACCTCTATTATTTCCGGAATTCCTGTCTATGATGAAGCTAAAAGAAAAATTGTTTTATCAGAAACCAAGTTTAAGCTGAAAACCACTAATATTTTATATAAAACAGCCTCTCTTCTATTTCAGGGGAAAATTGTAAAAATGATTGAAGAGGAATACGGTATCCCAACACAGGAACTGGAAGAAACCTCAAGAAAGAGCATTGAAGATGCTTTTAATAAAGAATATTATAAAGGATTAAAGATGAACGGAAAAGTTTTCAATCTTAAACCCAGTAAAATTTTGCTAAGCGACACAGGAATTACTGCTGTTATTGACACCAATGCTTCGCTAAAACTACTTGTCAACGGATTTTAAAACTAATAATAAACAAAAACTAATAACCAGAAATGAAAAATATTTTAAATATTGTTGAATACAATAAGGCTACACGTGGAATCAGATTCCTCAATTATATTATTGATCTCTTTGTTTTGATAGTGATCAATTATATTATTACGAATGTTTTTGGTATTCTTTATGAACTAACATCTATCGAGCTCTTCTACTTATATAATCACGGAGGAGTTTTTTGGGAACTCTTTATTGGCAACTTTAACTCTCTTATTTATTATTTTCTGATGGAAAACTATCTAAATGGAAGAAGTGTTTCAAAATATATCACCGGAACCAAAGTAATCAGTATAGATGGGACAAAGCCAAGCACCCAGCAGATTTTTTATAGAAGTCTTTCCAGAATTGTACCATTTGATGCACTCTCATTTCTCGGTATGAATGGCTGGCATGACAGTTGGAGTGAAACAAGAGTTGTTAACATCAAAAATTATGAGACTGAAAGACAGGCAAAAAGCGAAATTGACTCTCTTGGAAAGAAAGAAATTGCTTAAAAATTTTTGTTCATAAAGAAATTTTACTATATTTGCACACCTCAAAAATGGTAAAAATGGTACTTTGGCCGAGCGGCTAGGCAGTGGTCTGCAACACCATCTACAGCGGTTCGAATCCGCTAGGTACCTCATAAAAAACCTCTAATTTATTTTAGAGGTTTTTTTATTTTTATAGATGGCCACAAATGCACGAATTTTTGGATCAGGTGCAAAAGCTGGGGGCTAAGCAAAAAGTTTGGTTAATCTGAATAGGAAAAATGTTCTATCCTTCGCCCCTCTGAGCTGCATCCTAAAGTTTTTGATTTTAGCATTGAAAGATTCAGCCGCTGCGTTAGTACTTCTTTTATCAAAATAATTTAGAACATCTCTGTAATGGTGCATTATGGTCTTTCTTCAAAATAAATATGAAGTTCAGCAGAATGTTCTTCTGCTTTGAGGATATCAAAGTGTTCAACTAGAAATTCTGGAAGTAAAAATTTAAAAAGGTCGTAATCGCTTAGCATAAGACAAAAATACAACCAGTAAACATTCCCCTCAACTTTTGAGACTGATCCAGTATATCTCTAATTTATTTCAAATGAAATGAATTAAATTCCATTTACCAATAAACCATCATGGAGGGCAAAAAAAAATCCTCGGAAATTCCGAGGATAAAAACTAATAACCATGAAAACTCAAATTAAACATGAGTTGTGTTTGTATATTGAAAAATCGTGCCAAGATTTCGATTTTTGAAAAAAAAAATCAATTTATATCCTCAAAGAAAAATTACACATTTAATCATTTCTTTCTATTTTCATTACATCATTTAAAACACATATATAATTATTTATAATTAATTTAAATAAATTCAAAACACCAGCAGAATCCTTGAAAAAAAAATAATTCATTTTTTTTTAAAATAAAATTCACATTTAAAAATGAAAAATTCTCTAATAATTAATATGAGCTATAAATTAAAGAATATGGCAGAAAAATGATGCCTGTCAGAAATTACTGCCATTACAAAATAAGATAGCGTTTGAAACAAAAATTAAGTAATTTTTATTAGCAGCAAAAGACCAGAAATAAAAAAAGCCTCCAAAAAGGAGGCCTCAAAAAACACAAATGATGAAAAAAAAAAATTATTATAAATAAATTTATTCCGTTACTTATTATACTCCAAAGTTATACTACTGTTTATTTTTATTTTATGATTAGACTCATATTATATTACGATTATCCAAACCGCCATGCCAGTATAAAAACATAAGTTTGTTTTTTTGATCTGATCACCATTTACTCATTTTGCTACGATTCTATTTATCAAATAACGCAGTATTACTATTTTTCATTTAATTTTTTTTTAAGATATATTAAATTATCAAAATAAAATCAATCAATCCTATCTAATTCAGTATTATATTAACAATACAACAATCATAAAATAAACCTACAAGATAATTATCAATCTTAAAATATATAAAAAAAAAACAATATACACTATGATCAAGGATATGTTTTTACGGTATAATATTTTTTAATTTTACGGTAAATTAATTCAACATATCGTGATAAGTTTCTCTGTACTTATAGCCAACTATAACAATGGAAAGTATTTTAAGGAGTGCTACAACTCTTTAATGGATCAAACCTATGGAAATTGGGAAGTTGTAATCATTGATGACGCCTCTACAGATGATTCGGTAGAAATTATACAATCACTGATCAAAGATAATCCGCGATTTAAGCTTTATCATAATTCAACAAATCAGGGATGTGGCTTCACCAAAAGGGAATGCATAAAATATGCAGAAGGAGAAATATGTGCCTTCTTAGACCCGGACGATGCACTTTATCCACAAGCACTGGAACTGACCGCTCTGGAATTCTATCATAGAAATGATATCGTAGCCACTTATTCGCAAATGATGCTATGTAATGAATACCTTAACCCAGATAAGATCTATCAAGGAACAAAACAAATTTATAACAATCAGTTTTTCTTCAATTGCCCAATCCAATTTGCCCATTTCTTTGCTTTCAAAAAAGAAGTTTATGGGAAAACATCAGGTATCAATCCTAAATTAAAAAATGCTGTAGATCAGGATCTTTATTTAAAAATTCTGGAACATGGTGACATCAGATATATCAAAGAACCTCTATACTTATACAGACTTCACTCTAATGGAATTTCTCAGCACAATGCCAAGCAAAGTGCAAAAGAATCCTTCGCAAGAGTGATTCATGAAGCTATGAAAAGAAGAGGTCTTCGAAAAATAAACAATAAAAAAGTTCCAGAAAAATTTACAGATTCAAAAGAGATCTATGAACTGCTGAATTACCAAACTCACAAGCTTCATCGTTTGATTAACAAGATAAAAGTTTCTCTCAATATCTAGCGGCAAATTTATCAGTCATCTTATATTCCCTTCTAAATAGAAAAGCCTCCCAAAGAGGAGGCCTAAAAAACACAAATGATGAAAAAAATCTATTTAGAAAAATCCAAACAGAATATTGTTGGATTATTTACTTTTTTATCTGTTCTTCTCTTAAAAAGAGGTCACCCTATTAAAGTAAACAACTACTTATAGCTCTATATTGATTCAAATTCTCATGCAGAGAATCTGTAAAAGTAGATGTGTCTTTTATCTTACATCATATTATTCTTCCCAAATAATAGGGATATATACTGTAATATATCCATCTGCATCTACGTTGGCTTCAGAAACAGTAGCAATTATTGTTCCATAACCTACCCAGTGACCTTGCCCCTGTCTGCCTGAAAAAGAATATACGCCTGCAGGTATTTCTTCAGAATACTGAGGAAGTAATACAGAGCCATCACTGTAGTAGATTTCTCCAGTACATGTATTTTCAGCAGTAAAACCATCCAGATCATGAGTTCCAGATAGCATTTTCGTTCCATCTTTTGCAAGAAGGCCGTAGCGGATTTTAAATGTTTGGGCTTTAGTTTGTTTGTTATGCATTTCAGAACAAACTCCAGAAGGTACCTCTATAAGATCTCTGGAAGAAAACGAAGTTGCAACGGCTAGTACTCCTACAAAAGCCGAAACTGTAAAAATTGATTTTTTCATATTAAAAAAATTTGGTTCTCAAAAATAGTCAACTTATATGAATTCAATGAAAATTATTAGTGAACTATAAATTATAAATATTTATTTTTTACAATTCAAATATCCCCAGGGCGACCATGAACAGGAGAAAAATTGGCAAAAAAGGATCAGTAACGAAACTGTCTGATTTTTTTTTAACACTTATTAACTGAAATTTGGCTCTATAATTGAAAATAAAACTAAAATTAAAGCCGTTTTGGTTTAAGCTTATTAAAATTTGAATTATGAACAAGATAGTATTAGCAGGGATTTTATCCGTTTTTTTATTAACGGCCTGCAAGAAAGATGACAGGACAGCTGAAAAGTCACTAGAAGAACAAAAGCTTGAGTTTCAAGCGAGACAGCTTGACATAGAAAAGCAAAAGCTAGCTATTGAAAAAGAAAGACTGGTATACGAAGTTCAGAAAAAGGCGGACAGTATCTCAGAAACTAAAAAAGCAAAGGCTACCGCTGAAAGTAATTCAAAACCACAGGTAATCAGAGAAACAAGAACTGTCTATAGAGACAGAAATTCCAATTCAGGAAATAATGGTTCGTATGCAGATAATGGAAACAGCGCTTCACAAGGAACTACTAAAAAGAAGGGTATGAGTAAAGCAGCCAAAGGAACTATCATTGGGACCGTAGGAGGTGCGGCTGTAGGTGCCATTGTTGCGAAGAACAACAGAGGTTTAGGTGCTGTAATCGGAGGTGTAGTAGGTGGTGCTACAGGTTATACAATCGGTAGATCAAAAGATAGAAAAGACGGAAGAGTACAACCCCGCTAGACTATTTTTTACTATAATATATAATAAAGATTGCTTATTTTTAAGCAATCTTTTTTTATGATATCCATTCTCCTTTCTTCTATTCTTATGATTCCGGTCTTAGCAGGCTGGGGAAAACTCATGGATTTAATTTCAGGAGAGTTAATTCAGGGAATTTCCGGAAAAATTCTATCTGGAATACTGGGAATAAGTCTGGTATGGACCGTGATTTCTTTTTTCACTCCATTAACCATCTATATAGAAATTCCCACGCTACTACTGGGATTATTTTCTTTTTTCAAGAATAAGCTTCATCAGGAATTCTATAGGTTTTCAAAAAAAAACTATTATCTGGGGGGATTCGCTTCTTTTATTATTGTATTGGGGGGATCTTATTACCCTTATATATTAGATCATTTTGGTTATTATATTCCTACAATCAAGTGGATAACAGAATATGGATTAATTAAAGGAATCTCAAACCTGGATCTTACTTTGGGACAAATGTCGGTCTGGCATATTTTTCAGGCTGGATTTTCAAATTTTTCGGATCCATTTTTAAGGATGAACACGATTCTGCTGATTATTTATTCCATCTATAGTATTGAAAAGAAAAACTGGATACATTTTTGTTTTCTTCCTGTTCTTCTGTTATTTTCACAATCTCCAAGTCCCGATCTTCCTGTGATGATCTTTTCCCTGATTATTTTAAATGAAATCATCACAGGAAATAAAAATATACTTCTTCTCTTTGCCTTTTCAGTATTTGTGTTTACTATAAAACCAACTATGATATGGCTTCCCATATTGGTTTTCCTCTGTTCTCTTTTTATATTCAAATCAAATTTCAAGAAACTTTTATTAGGAGCGGGCATCCTTCTTCTATTCTTCATAAAAAATATGTGGACCTTTGGTTACCCAATTTTTCCAGTAGCTATAGGTGATTGGGGACTGTCATGGAAACCCAATCCGGAAGTTTTAAAAATCTCATCTCAATATGCCATCCTGAAAACATATGACATGCAGTATTCTTATGAAGAAATTCAGCAATTTTCAGTCTACGAGTATATTAAAAACTGGTTCTTACTTGAAGGGATCAAATCAGTCATCAACATTCTTTTTATTCTGAGCCTTATTGTTTTTTCTGTATTTGCCTGCATCAAAAAAAGAAAGCTTATTACTTTAATATGTATTTCATTACTGATAAAAAGTGTGCTTATACTATTTTTTTCAGCTCAATACAGATTTTTCATAGATGTATTTTTTGTCATCTTTTTCGTAATGTGTTATGAGTACTTTAATAAAAGAAAATCAATCATCGTTTTTTCAGTGTTCAGTGTATTCATTATTTCAATAATATCTTTCCCAAACCTTATTCAAAAATATATTCCAAGCTTCAGACCTGGAAATTTTATGGTGGGATTTGAAAAAGAACAGCTTTATCAACCTTCAACCTACGAATACCATCAATTCGATAATTATAAAGTCGGCAATTTAAAATTCAATGTTTCCAAAGACTATCCTTATAGCTTTGATACACCATTGCCTTCTATTTCCCCTAGCTATATTAATGACGATAACAAGGCGGGAATTTTCCCTCAGCTTATTGATAAAAAAGACATCAGAAAAGGATTTATCTGGAAGAGAATGAATTCTGATGAAAAAAAGGAGGCAGAAAAAGTGATCAATAATATCGAAAACACTGATAAATAGAACAAATCCAGAAACTTTATTATTTGGAGAAAAAAAGGTAATTTTGTATTATGTTCAATACATTAGGTAATCTTCTTAGTCTTACAACATTTGGAGAAAGTCACGGAGTGGCTTACGGTGGTATCATTAATAATTTTCCGGCAGGTTTAACGGTAGATCTTGATCAGGTTCAGTATGAGCTGAACCGAAGAAAACCCGGCCAGTCCGCAATCGTTACACAAAGAAAAGAAAGTGACACAGTAAAGTTTCTTTCAGGAATCTTTGATGGGAAAACAACAGGTACACCCATTGGTTTTATCATCGAAAACGAGAATCAGAAATCAAAAGATTATGACCATATTGCAGGTGCATATCGTCCAAGTCATGCAGATTTCACTTATGATCAGAAATTTGGTTTCAGAGACCATCGCGGCGGGGGAAAATCTTCAGCAAGAGAAACGATGAACTGGGTAGTGGCAGGAGCTCTTGCCAAGCAGCTTTTACCCGATATTGAAATCAATGCTTACGTTTCTTCCGTAGGTGATATTTTCTGTGAAAAACCCTATCAGGCTTTAGATTTTTCTAAAACTGAAAGCAATGATGTCCGTTGCCCTGATGCTGAGACTGCTGAAAAAATGATTGCCAGAATCAAAGAAATCAAAAAAGAAGGGAATACTATTGGCGGAACAATTACCTGTGTAATTAAAAATGTTCCAGTAGGAATTGGAGAACCTATATTCTCAAAACTTCAGGCTGAACTTGCAAAAGCAATGCTGAATATCAATGCCTGTAAAGGTTTTGAATACGGAAGCGGTTTCTGTGGTGCTAAAATGACAGGAAAAGAGCATAATGATGCTTTCAATACAGATTTTACTACAAAATCTAACCTTTCCGGTGGTATTCAGGGAGGAATTTCCAACGGGATGGATATTTATTTCCGTGTTGCATTCAAACCTGTGGCTACTATTCTAAGACCTCAGGACAGCATTGACAAAGATGGAAATCCTGTGATCGTAGAAGGAAAAGGACGTCATGATCCATGTGTGGTTCCCAGAGCAGTTCCTGTAGTGGAAAGCCTTGCAGCATTTGTATTGGCTGATCTGTTTCTGATCAATAAAACAAGAAACATCAACAATTTTTAACATAAATATTTTTGGTAATGAAAAATTACTGGGATCAAGGAATTTCTTTTGAAGAATACCTTACAATTGCAAATAAAAGATTAGAAAATCCTGCCAACCAGCAGGAAGCTGACTATAAACAATATTACGAACTGGGTCTTCAGAGAATGGACAGAACGGTAAAGAAATACATTCCCGATGAAGAACAGCTGAAAGAACTGGCGGCAAAAAACTTTGACGGAAATATTTTAATTATTTCTGAAGCTTGGTGTGGTGATGCCAGTGCAACCGTACCTGCTCTTTTCAAATTCTTTGAAGGACGCAACGAAGTCCGGGTTTTCTTAAGAGACAGTGATAAAAGTTTAATCAACCAATTTTTGACCAACGGCACAGAATCTATTCCGAAAGTACTGATTCTTGATAAGGATTTTAATGTGAAAAATTCATGGGGCCCTCGTCCAAAATATGGATACGAGCTTTTAATGAAATATAAAGCAGATCCTGAAGCCTATCCAAAAGAAACCTTCTATAATGATCTGCAGATATATTATGCTAAAAACAGAGGGAAAGATGCTGTTCAGGAAATTCTAGACCTTATCTAATATGACAAAGCTTTTCAGATTTCTGGTTACATTTTGTCTTATTTCAAATATCTCATATGCTCAAAAAGGGAAATCTGAAAATAAGGAAATCTATTTTTTAAAGGAATATGAAAAGTTATTGGACAATAATGATTTTGACACTAAAGAAGCTCAATCCTTAAAATTCTCAGGAGATTTTAAAAAGTTTATTTCTGAAAATCCGGAAACACTTACCAAGGATTTTAAGGAGTTGAATAAAAGATTATACATCATTACTTCTGAAGATAAAAAATTAAGATTTTATGTTTGGGATACAGAACTTGGAGGAACAATGAAGAGTTTTGATCAGATTGTTCAGTATTCTTCCAACGGAAAAGTACAAACATTATATGATAAGGGACAGTCTGACACTCCTTATTTTGTATCTGAAATTATAAAAACGAATATTAATAATCAAAAATATTATCTTGTTATTTCTAATGGAATCTTCTCTACGAAAGATCAGTCGCAGGCCATTCAGGCATATACGATCAGAAATAACAAATTAATTGATACGGATAAAGTTTTTAAAACGAAGACCAAAACAATTAACAGAATTGAAGCTGCATTTGACTTTTTCAGTGTTGTTGACAGACCGGAACGTCCTCTGAAACTTATTAAATTTAATCAGGATAAACTTTATATTCCTGTCGTGGATGAAAAAGGTGCGGTCTCACAAAAGTTTTTACTTTATCAGCTAAATAATAATTACTTCCAGTATATTGGAGTAAAATAAATAATATGAAGTTCATCAAGAAAAATGCAATTTATTTAATATTGCTAATCATCATCGGGGCGGTTTTTGTCATTCCAGGAGTGAAAAATAAGCTGCAGGATTTATTTTTTCCGGTTGCTACCATTGAAAATGCTGTTCACATCAGCGAAGAAGATTATGATGTGGAGCTTAAAGGAATTAATACTCCAAGCACCAATCTTAAAAACTTCAGGAACAAAGGTGTTTTCTTAAACTTTTGGGGAACCTGGTGCCCGCCATGCAGAAAAGAATGGCCTTCTATTCAGAAATTATACGACTCCAGAAAAGATAATGTAGATTTTGTATTGATCGCTATGAACGATAAAGAAGAAGATATAAGAAAATTTTTGAAAGAAAATAATTATAACGTTCCCGTGTATATTGCACAAAGCCCAATCTCAGAAAAAATTCTTCCTAAAGTATTTCCTACCACTTTTCTTTTAGATAAAACCGGAAGGATCCTTATAAAAGAAGATGCTTCAAAAGATTGGAACACAGAAACTGTACATCAGTTCATTGATAATATTATCAAATAGTTATTTAACTTAATTTTATAATTTATTGGTACAGGATTTGTGAAATTTATAGCATTGAAAAATTTATTTAAATCCAAACACAAAATGAAATATTCAAAATTAAATCTTGCAAAAGAAGCTATCAACCACAAGGGCTTTGTAAAAAAAATTCCTGATATTTTCAGAATGGTCAAAATGTGGAAAAGAGGAATCTATCCAATGAAGTCTATAGATATTCTTCTTCCTCTACTTGGAGTTGTATATGTGATCTCTCCTATTGATCTGATTCCTGAATTTGCTATACCGGTACTGGGAGTGATGGATGATCTTGTTGTATTGTCACTAACCATTCCAAAGCTTATCAAAGAGGTAGACAAATTCCTGCTTTGGGAAGCTGAACAAAAATATAAAGGCAATCAGATAATTGATGCCGAAATCATAAAATAATAGTTTATTATATTTTTCAAACCATCCTGGAATATCCAAGGGTGGTTTTTTATTTAAATGGGCGATAAATTTTTAAGCCTTATTTCAAATCCTTAAATTTGCAACATCTAATAAAAAATAATGGAAAGTAAAAAAGAATTCTTCTTAGAGTGCTACAAACTAGGTATCATCAAATTCGGAAGGTTTACCCTTAAAAGTGGTATTGAAAGCCCTTTTTATGTAGACTTAAGACCTTTGGCTTCAGATCCTAAAATTTTAAAAAATCTTGCTAATTATTTATTGGAAATGCTTCCATTGGATAATTTTGATTTAATCTGTGGAGTTCCTTACGCTGCTCTTCCTATGGCGACTGCGATGTCACTGGAAAGCTATATTCCATTAATTATTAAAAGAAAAGAAGCAAAAAGCTACGGAACAAAGAAACTTATTGAAGGAATTTATCAGAAAGGACAAAACTGTCTTTTGGTAGAAGATGTGATTACTTCCGGAAAATCTTTGGTAGAAACACTTGCTGAAGTTGAACAGGAAGACCTTAAAGTTTCGGATATTGTAGTGGTACTGGACAGAGAGCAGGGAGGAAAACAGCTATTGGAAAACAAAGGATATAGAGTACATACTCTTTTCAATATTTCGGAAGTATGTGACATTCTTCAGGAAACCGGTGAACTTTCTGATGAAGAGGTAAAAAGAATTCAGGATTTCCTTCAGGGGAACCACATTCAGTTTGAAGAAGAAATCAGAGCTTCTTATGAACAAAAACTTCAGAATACACAGCATTCTGTGTCTAAAAAACTTCTGGAAACGGCTTTAGCAAAAAAATCTAATTTGATTGCATCTGCAGATGTTACAACGACTCAGGAACTATTGGATTTAGCTGAAAAAGTAGGCCCTCATATCATTGCTTTAAAAACGCACATCGATATTATTTCAGACTTCGACTATGAGAAGACAATCACTCCTTTAAAAGAAATTGCAGCAAAACACCAGTTTTTACTGATGGAAGACAGAAAGTTTGCTGATATCGGAAATACTCAGGAGCTTCAGTTCACGAGTGGCGTGTTCAAAATTACAGATTGGGCAGATTTCGTAACTTCTCAGGTAATCGGAGGTTTTGAATCGTTAGACTGTTTCAGTAATGTAGGAGTGGTAGCCATCGTTGGGATGTCTTCCAAAGGAGCATTAACTACTGCAAACTATCGTGAAGAGGCTTTAAAAGTTGCTTTATCTCACCCGAATGTAATAGGAGGTGTATCTCAGAATAAAATTCCTGAAGAGCTTTTATTATTCACTCCTGGAGTAAACTTAGCAGATTCTGGAGACGGAAAAGGGCAGCAGTATAATACGCCTGAACATGTTTTCAAAACCCTGCATACTGATTTTATCATCGTAGGAAGAGGAATCTACAAGTCTGACAACCCGGAGCTATCTGCTGTTACTTACAAAAATGAAGGTTGGAATGCTTATATTAATTCTTTAGAAAAAAAAGCAATTCAGGGTTAAAATCCTACAAAGTATATACAAAATAAGCTATATTTGAGCTTTATCACGAATATTTGAAAAAGATCAGCATTTGTCTTATTTTGTTTTGGGGAGTTGTACAGGTTTCTGCACAGAAAGACAGCATATATATTGAAGCTAAATTGTCTTCTGACAAAAAGAACCTTGAGGTTAATCAGGAGATTGTGTATTACAATCATTCTGAAAGAGACCTGCATTCTGTAAAACTTCTGAACTGGGTTTCTGCCTATAATAAACGAGGAACATCGTTAGTATACAGAAAACTGGAAGACCGGAATAATGATTTGCATTTTGCAAAAACGAATCAGCTGGGCAAACTTCTTGAACTGAATATAAAAAATTCAGACAACGAGATCATTCCTATCAATACCCTTTCAGATGAAAATCTTTTTATTCCTCTGAAAGCAGTATTAAAACCTGGTGAAAGTGTCACTTTACAGTTACAGTACCGGATGCAGCTTCCTGATAAAAAATTTACAGGATATGGTACATCCCCTCAGAATACACTATTAAAATATTTCTTTATTGTTCCGGATCATTTTGATCCGGACAATATTTACAAGAGAAGCTATAACGATATTGAAGAATCGGTAAGTTTCAATACTTCCTGGACCATAAATTTCGACATCCCGGTCAACAGTTTTGTGGAAGGAAACCTTCCTCAGGTACAGATGAATTCTTTCAAAGGTGATCTTAATTCCGATCCTGAATTTTTGATTTCCCCAACTGAACATCCTTCTATAATAACTACTATTGACGGAATGGATACTGAAGTGAAATTCGGTTATAATCTACAACCTGCAGAGAAAGAAAATCTAGAGTTTTATCTTCCTCTGCATTTAAAATTCATTAAAGAAAAAATGGGTTCGCTCCCAAAAAGTATTTTTATTTCTGATAAATTCAGAGCTAAGGAAGACTTTTTCGGAAACAATGATATTACCTTCTGGAAATTCAGATTTCCACTATTCGCAGATGCTGAGAAAACGGATCTTGACTATTTCGGAATAATTGCTAAAAAAGTTCTCGACGAAAGTGTCATTGCTGACAAACAGAAAGACCATTGGTTTAAAAATGGATTAAAATCTTATTTTGAAATCCAGTACCTGAAGAGATTCTATCAAGATGCAAAACTTTTGGGTATCCTGACAGATGCAAGTATATTCGGAATTAAACCTCTAAAAATATTCCATGCTTCCCAGGTCAAGCTTCTGGACCGCTACGGCTTAGCCTACCAGTATATCATGCTTCAAAACCTGGATCAGAAGATTGATGAAAATTTTACTGCTTTGAGTAATTTTAATGATATGGCCATCAGTAGTTTTGAAACCGGCAGCCTGTTCAATTATTCAGCTGATAAAATGGGGTATGAAGCCTTCAACGATGTTGTAAAAAACTACCTTGCTCAAAATACCGGAAAAAAAATTAATACAGAAGAATTCCTTACAAACCTTTCTGAAAAAAATAAGTCCACGAGTTATCTTTCCGGCTTTTTAAAACAGAAAAACCGGGTCGATTTTAAATTAAAGCATATTATAAAAGAAAACGACTCTTTACAAATAAGAATCGCAAAAAATACTGATATAGCCATTCCTGTAAAGCTGGAAACGGAAACGAAAAAAGGAGAAAAAAAGGTTTACTGGATAGATACTGAAGAGAATCAGCATATCACCAACTTATCACTTCCTGCTTCTGATAATATCTATAAAATAACATTAAATAATGGCTACCTTTTCCCGGAATCAAACTATAGAGATAACTTTCTGTATGCAAAAGGTTTGTTCTCGAATGCAAAAAAAGTTAAACTTAAATTAATAAAAGATATTCCAAATCCGGAATACAATGAAATTTATATAAGCCCGAGGGTTCGTTTCAATAATACTTACGATAAGTTTCTTTTAGGTGCTAATTTTAAAAATCAATCTTTTTTTGATCAGAAGTTTCTGTACTCGGTTACTCCATTGTACAGTACAGGAACGGGAAAACTCACAGGATCCGGTGCTGTCTCCTACTCTTTTCTACCTGCTGAAAGCATTATCCGAAGCCTGACTTTTGGAGTTTCAGGTTCTTATTTCCATTATGATTACGGGCTGGCCTACAAAAAGACGTCCCTGAGTTCATCAATCAGCTTTAGAAAAGATCCAAGAAGTACCGTAGGCAGAAGCATTGGAATTTCTTACAATTATTTTGAAAGAGATCTGAGTCCTGCTATGATCGCAAGCAATGATTACAGTAAATATAATCTGTGGAGTATTGGCTATGGCTATAGTGATAGCCAGATGATCCATGAAAAAAGTTTCAGCCTGAGCACTCAGGGAATGGAAGATTTCAATAAAATAACAGCTGAAGGGTTTTACAGATGGGAATTTGCGCCTAAACAAAAATTAAGTTTGCGCTTATTTGCAGGGTATTTCCTAAGAAATGACACCCGAAATAATTTGTTTAACTATGGTATTTCCAGGGTTTCCAACTATTCTTTCTCATATACTCTTTTGGGAGAAAGTGCCAGCAGTGGTCTGCTTTCTCAGCAGTTTATCTTAGCTGACGGTGGTTTCAAGTCATTCCTTCCCGGAACTGTCAATCAATGGATCACCTCTGTGAATGTAGACTCCAGCATTTGGAAAATATTCCATGTTTATGCAGATGCAGGAATTTATAAGAACAAAGATTTTCCGACAAAATTCATCTGGGACAGCGGTATTAAAGTAAGGATTATACCAGACTTTTTAGAAGTTTATTTTCCCATACAGTCTTCTCTTGGTTTTGAACCTGCTTTCAAAGATTATGCAAAGCGTATCAGATATACATTGGTTCTTAATCTGGGCTCTGTTATTAATGCCGCGAGAAGAGGATGGTATTAGATGAATTCAAAAATGGAAGGTTTTCTTAATATTTTTAATGATTAAATTGGTATGAAGAGCTACCAGTTTCTTCCAGATAATTAAAATAAAAGAGCAGTTCACGTCATGAACTGCTCTTTGTAATAAAACTAATCTTTTATAATTTTCTGTGAAATAGGAGCATTATCAATTGTTCCTGTCACAATATAAGTTCCTTTAGGTAATTCTGAAATATCTAACATCGAAGCTAGTTTGGTAGGTGATTTTTTGACAACCTGTCTGAATGTGTCATATACTTTCACATCCCTCACCTCGGTTCCAAAAACAATCGTATTATCTTTAATAAAGGGGTTTTGTACAAATCCTGCTTTTACATTTCCTTCAAGAAAAAATTCCGTCATATTATCACTGTTATTCTCTGAAATTCTTTTTATCGCCGTTGTCGTCGTTAAAGATGGAGCCGGACCTTCCCCTTTAAACTGGTCAGCACCGGAACCATAGCCTACAAAATCCAATACATTAGATGCTGTTGGCCCTGTCACCTGTACAATATTTCCAGCCAAAGCCAGTTTTCCAGATATATTGGATATTTTTATACCTGAAGATGTATTGGGAGTTCCATCAAAATTGGTAATAGAAGTTGCGATAAAATCCGGCGTTGGCAGATTCTCAGTACCTCCTTCAAGCGCTGCTTCCTGTATCAGATAAGTTTGCTGAGGGCCAAGAGTAAAATCCGGAAGAGTGTGGTACTGTGTAAAAGCCCCTACTGCAGGAGCATACTGTATACTTGCTCCCGTTAAAGATATTAAATTTGTTCCAACATTTTTGAGCATAATATAACTATTCTTCAATGCAGTTCCAGAATCAGCATTACCGCCATAGATCTCATTGATAACAATTTGGGCGTTCGAAAATGCTGTTGCCAACACCGTCCCAACAATAGTAAATATTTTTTTCATCATTTTAATTTTAGAAATGGTTTTCTAATAAAAATATCAAAAACAGTACCAGTTCTTTTAAAGAATTAAATATAAAAAAGGCCGGTTATTTTGATTAAAATAACCGGCCTTTTTATAGTTTTTTTTGTTATTGTTTTAAAATTTTCTTAACAATAATATTACCATTTTGATTAATTTGAACAAAATTAACTCCTACAGGTAATTTTGAAGCATCAAAAGTAGCAAAGTCTCTTACTTTTTGGCTATCAATTATTTGTCCTGAAGTAGAAATAATTTTTACTTCCGCATTACCTGTTAAATATAAGTCAAAAGAATTTTTCACTAAAGTATTGGAAATCTTAATACTGTTTTTTAGAATCTCCGGACTTTTTGTTCCTAAACTACCAGCTGCTGCCAATACTATATCATCAAAATAAATAGCACCTGTAGTGACATTATTCTGAGCATACACTCTTAAGCTTACTCTTAGCGTTACTGTACCAGGAAGCGTCGTTGTAGTAGCTGTAGTATTTACCCATCCGGCATTATCTGTAGTATATGTTGAAGGCTGAAAAGGATTTCCTGCTGCCGGAGAAATATTTGCCGTTGCACTTCTAAACTGGACCCAATGTCTTGCTCTGGCATTAGGATCATTATCAAGAACCCAGTAAGATAAAGTATATTCTGTATTCTCAGCCACAGGAACATCTACGTAATCCAGATTTCCATTTGTAGTTGCCGAGACTGGAGAAATCTTAACTGAATTACTTCCACTATGCACAATTGATGTTTCTTTAGCCCCCCCTGCCATACTAAACCAACCATCTGGTTTAACAGAAGCGTCTGTCCAGGTTTCAAGACCACCATTCGTTATAAGGTTTTGAGCGTTTGAGCACGTAAATGCTGCGACGGCTGCTAAAACTGTAAAGATCTTTTTCATAAATATTTTTTTTTAATACATCATAAAACTACAAAAAAAGCGCTATTCAAATTGAACAGCGCTACATATTTAACAATTAGTTAATTAATGATACTATTTTTTAATCACTTTCTCAGAAACATTTTTCCCATTTACCGTTCCTGTTACAATATAAGTACCTTCTTTAAGGTCGGAAACATTCAATGATTGATTTTCAGACACAGCAGCCGATTTTACAACCTGACCTGCAATATTAAAGATCTTAATATCAGATTTAGCTCCGAAGGTAATATCATTATTTACAACAGTATTCTTAACGAAAACAGCTTTAGGTTTATTTAAATTAGAAGTTCCTAATGTAGCAGCCGTTCCTACCACTTTTACATCATCAATTCTATAGTTACCATTACTACTTGTAACAGAAGACCACCTAAGGCTTAAAGTTGTAGCATTCTCTACCTGTACTGGCAACTGAATAGCTACACCACCATTTACAAGAGCCCAAGAAGTACTATTTTTAGAATAGGTATAAGCTACACTATTCCATGTAATCCCATCCACACTCCATTGAAAATCAACATTTTGAGAAAAAGTGCCAGTTCCTCTACCAGCCCAGATAATATTAATATTACTGTATCCAATGGTTGATAAAGAATAGGTTAATGTGTGAGTAACTCCTCCTGATCCTATCCCATAAAATACCGCATTCGCTCCTCCTGAAGCTCCGGCATATGAAGTTGAGGCAGAAGCTGTACTCCCAGCCCATCCATTAGTAGTATTTGTACTTGTCCAGCCTGTAGGTAAAGTATTATTTGTAGTTCCAAAAGTTTCAGACAAAAGAGTTGTCTGTCCAAATGCCGTTACGGCAAAAATAGTTGCTGCAACTAACGAATAAAGTTTTTTCATGATTAAAAAATTTTTGTTATTAATAATTTCGGACGCTAAATTACGTCGATTTTTTATTACTCCACAATATTTGGATTAAATTTCTGTTAATAATAGTTAATCCATTGCTGTTATTATTTTTTAAGTATTTTTACCAATTATTTTTCAGGAATTGCGGAATTTTATTATCCTAGTCGTTTTGTTTTTCTTAGGCATATTTTCAGGAAATGCTCAGGTATTTTCGTGGAAAAATCCCAACATTCCTCAAGACAGCGTAAAAAGAGACAGTATTCTCGCAGCAAGGCTGGAGCAGGACCTTTTTGTGAAAGATACCCTAGACTTTATCAGAACCAATAATAAGATTATTATTGATGAAGCTGTGCTCGCTAAAAATGATAAAAAAAGATTCCTGGGAGAGCTTAATTCTAAAGGTTCTATTATTCGTGGGATTACATTTGGTAATAACCAGGGACAGTCTGTACAAAGTTCTATGGATCTTCAGATTTCCGGACGTCTTTCTAAGGACGTTACCATTTTAGCAAGTATTTCCGATCATAATTTGCCTATTCAGGCTGATGGATATACCCAGACGTTGGAAGAATTCGACAAAATCTATATGCAGCTTAATATTAAGGATAAATCAATCCTTAGAGCAGGGCATCTGGATCTTGTGGAAGCGAAAAATTATTTTGCCAAATACCAGAGACGAAGTATGGGACTGCAGTTCCAGACGCAATTCGGGAAAGAAAATAAAACGTTTTTAGATATTTCTGCCGGGGTAGCACGAAGTGAGTTTCACAGAATCCGTTTTCAGGGAGTTGAAGGAAACCAGGGTCCCTACCGCCTTACCGGTAAAAATGGTGAACAGTTTATCACCCTTATTTCCGGCTCGGAACAGGTTTTCATTGATGGGATTTTGATGAAAAGAGGAGAAAATCAGGATTATATCATCAACTACAATACCGGTGAGGTTACTTTTACCAGTTTCCGTCCTATTTTCCAACAGAATTTCATTACGATTTCATATAATTATGCCAACAGAAACTATTCCAGGTATCTGTTCACTGGAAAGCTGGAACACCAGAGAGAAAGATTCAAGGTTGGTCTGAACTGGTTCATGGAAAATGATAATAAAAATGCTCCCCTTTCTTTAAGCCTTTCCAAAGAAGATGAACAAATACTGGCGGAAGCCGGAAATAATCCTGATCTGATGTATGCTCCATCAGGAGTTGTTACCGAATATGACGTTAATAAAATTTTATACCGTTTAAATACAGCTGGAAATTTCTACGAATTTTCTACCGATCCTTCCTTAACACTTTATCAGGTTTCGTTTACTTATTTTGGGGTTAATATGGGGGATTATAAAATAGCCCAAACTACCAATAACGGTCGTGTTTTTGAATACGTAGGTCCGAATGCCGGAGATTACAGAGCCGTAAGAAAACTTCCTTCGCCGCAAAAATCACAGGTATTCTCTCTTAATTCAGAATATTTATTGAATGAAGGAAAAATAGGAGCAGATATTTCCCTGAGTAATTATGATATCAATTTATTTTCATCTAAAGATTCTGATCAGAATATGGGCTATGCATGGAGAATTTTTGGAAATAAAAGTTTTACCAAAAACTCATGGAAAGGAACTCCAAGCTTTGAATACCAATACATTGACAAACAGTTCCATATTCTGGACCGTATCAATGATGTGGAATTTTCCAGGGACTTTAACTTAGCTCAGGAATTTAACCAAAAGACCCAAAACAGATTTACTTTCAGTTTTTTAAATAAGTGGAACAATAAATCTACTGTAAATTACCGTATTAACTACTTGAATGAACAGAATTCTTATAAAGGGATTAAGAATGATGTAGATTTTGGCTGGATTACAGGGAAATTCCTCACCAAAGGAAATTTATCTTACCTGACAACCAATGCAACTCTCCAGGATACTAAATTTATCCGTGGGGGAGCTTCAACAGAATTCACCGGTAAAAAGGGAAGCTGGGCTATTGGAGGAAGCATGGAGCACAATGAAAAGAAATACAATGATACCCAGCTTATGGATGTCACAAGCTTCAGTTGGAAGGAAATCTTTGTACAGAAGAAAATTGGAGATAGTACCCGAACAAAATTATTGGCAAAAGTATATATGAGGGACAATGACTCAGTCCGTGATAACAGGCTTCAAAATATGAATAATATTCTTGGATTCATGGCAGAAAGTCAGATTATAAAAACCGATAAAACTACTTTAAATGCACTAATTCATTATCGTAAATTTTTTTATCAGAATGCTGATCCCAATACAACAAGAAATAATGATTTTGTGGTAGGAAACATTCTTTACAATCAGCAGCTTTTCAGAAACGGAATGCGTCTTCAGGCCTTTTACGAACTAGGAAACGGACAGGAAGCGCAAAGAGAATTCCAGTATATAAAAGTAACTGATGGACAGGGAGTATATAAATGGACAGATTATAACGGAGATGGTGTTCAGCAGCTTGATGAATTCGAGATTGCCGAGTACTCAGATTTGGCTCAGTATATAAGGGTTTACACTAATTCTGTAAGGTATATCCCTTCCAATAAAAATAAACTACAGCTGGCTTTATTTGTGAACCCGGCAATAATATTCAATTCAGAAAATGCATTTTTAAAACGCTGGAATTTTAATATTTCATTAAATTCTCAAAATTCATTTTATAAAAAAGATAAAGTTCTGGTATTGAATCCTTTTGAAAAAAACAGTGATCAGATCCTTAAAAATCAAAATATTCTGGCATCCGTACAATTCAACCCTACTGATAAATCAGGATGGAACGGAAATTACCGATTGATTACCAATGACAACCTCATCAATGCTAATTTCAGTAACGAGGAACGTCAGCAAACTTCTCATTTCCTGAATGTAGGATATTGGTTTAATAAAGAATTCAGGGTAGACTGGGAGAATTCTGTACACGATATTAAAAACTCTTCACAGCTTTTTACAACAAGAGATTACCGTCTAAATAATTTTGAAACCAAGCCTAAAGCAACGTATAAATTTACAGATGCCATACAGGCCGAATTATCTTCTGCATTCCGTCAGAAACAAAGACAGGATGGTGAAGAGCTTCTGAAAGCATTTGATGTTACCGGAACCATTCAATGGGAACGAAGAAAGACATCTATCCGTGGTAATTTCTCTTTTATCAGCAACAACTTTACCGGCAATAATTTCAGTATTGTAGGAAACCAAATGCTGGACGGATTGAAGCCTGGGAAAAATCAGGTATGGAGCGTATTTATTCAACAGGCGGTCAACTCTTTCATTCAATTGAACCTGAATTATGAAGGAAGAAACTCCGGTGACAGAACAATCCATATCGGAAGTATGCAGGTGAAAGCTAGCTTTTAAGAATGGAACATAGAGAATTGAAAATGTAAAATTGAAAGTGGAAAGTTGAAAATAAATAGGATATGGTATAAGAGTTTAGGTTTGTAAAGCTCTCCTATACCGGATATTGCCTTATTATGAGTCTCCATTATTAATTTTCCATTTTCCATTTACACTGATAGATAATATCATATTTTCTTATGTTCAGAATTTTGTAAATTTGCACCATGATAAAAATAGGCAACATAGAACTGCCGGAATTTCCACTTTTGCTGGCTCCGATGGAAGATGTAAGTGATCCTCCCTTCAGACGTTTGTGTAAAATGCACGGTGCAGATTTAATGTACTCGGAATTTATTTCTTCCGAAGGCTTAATTCGTGATGCCATGAAGAGCCGTAAAAAACTGGATATTTTCGATTATGAAAGACCGGTTGGCATACAAATCTTTGGTGGAGACGAAGAGGCAATGGCCATGTCTGCAAAAATTGTTGAAACAGTAAATCCGGATCTGGTAGATATCAATTTTGGATGTCCTGTAAAAAAAGTTGTCTGCAAAGGAGCAGGAGCGGGAGTTTTGAAAGATATTGACCTTATGGTTCGTCTTACAAAAGCAGTTGTACGTTCTACTTCTTTGCCTGTAACCGTAAAAACTCGTTTAGGATGGGATAGTTCCAGTATTAATATTGACGAAGTAGCAGAACGTTTACAGGAAACAGGGATCAAAGCATTAACTATACATGCGAGAACCCGTGGACAGATGTATAAAGGAGAAGCAGACTGGGAGCATATTTCAAGAATAAAACAAAATCCTAATATTGAGATTCCAATTTTTGGAAACGGAGACATAGATTCTCCAGAAAAAGCATTGGCATACAAACAAAAATATGCTTGTGACGGAATCATGATCGGCCGTGCAGCAATTGGCTATCCATGGATATTTAATGAAATCAAACATTTCTTTAAAACAGGTGAGAATTTACCTGCCCCTGTCATAGCAGACCGATTACTTGCCGTACGCCAACACGCGGAATGGAGTGTTGAATGGAAAGGAGAAAAATTAGGACTTGTTGAAATGAGACAGCATTACAGCAATTATTTCAGAGGAGTTCCTCACTTTAAAGAATTCAGAAAAAGATTTCTTGAGGTATTTACTTTGGAAGAAATGGACAGCTTAATCAAAGAAACCCAGCAATTCTACGAAGAATATCAGGAACAGGTATAAAACAAAAAACCATCAATTGAATTGATGGTTTTTTTATGATTTGAAGATTGAATTTAATATCCTTCAGATGAAGATTTATCTTCAATAAGTGCTAGCGCTGAAGAGGTTCCTATTCTTTTCACTCCCATGCTGATCATTTTCTCGGCATCTTCAGGAGTTCTTACTCCACCTGCAGCTTTTACAGGAAGTTTCCCTGCGTTATCCAGCATGATTTTTATGCCCTCAAATGTTGCACCGTTAGGTTTCCCATCAGCTGTTGCATAGAATCCCGTAGAAGACTTTACAAAAATTTTGGATAAATCATTTTCCTGGAAGTTTTCCTCTGCCCAGCCAGAAATATTTTTGGTAAGATCTGCAATCTGCTCATTATTCAAAGCGGCAGTTTCAATAATCCACTTTGCAATTTTATGATGTTCCAAAGCAAGCTTTGTACACTTTACAAATTCATCTTTTACCAGTTCTCTACTTCCTGTAAGGTAAGCGTTATAATTAATAACAAAATCCAATTCATCTGCTCCATCTTCAATTGCTTTTGATGCTTCTGCAAGCTTCTCTTCAACCGAATACGTTCCTTCATGAAAACCTATTACAGTTCCCACTACCACATTTGAATTCCTTTCCTGGATATATTTCTTAATGTCTGCTACATAATCAGGGCGGATCATCACGGCAAAAATACCATTATCAATTGCTTCCTGGGCAAGTTCTTTATCTTTTTGAAGAGTTTCTTCGTGGGAAATACCTGATTGTTCTGGTGTTTTCAGGTAGGTTGAATCCAAATATTGTGCTATATTCATATTGTTATACTTTCAATTGTCTGTAAATACCTTGTTCCAAAGATATAAAAGTTTCTGTTCTTGTTACTCCTTTCAGCTTCTGAATCTTGCTAAGGATCTGCATCAGATGATCGTTATCTTTACAAAGAACTTTCAGGAATATGGTATAATTTCCTGTTGTATAATGAGCTTCTACCACCTCATTAATATCATGCAAAGACTTTACCACATCAGGATAATGACTTGGCTGATCCAGAAAAACGCCGATATATGAAGTTACTTTATATCCTATTTTTTTAGGATTAAGGAATGAAATAGAATTTTCAATAACTCCTGCATGCTCCAGTTTTTTAATTCTCTGATGTACCGCTGTTGTAGAAATTCCAACATTTTTTGAAATATGAGCTAAAGAAGTTTTAGCATTGTCCATTAACATATAGATTATTTCTTTATCAATAGAATCTAAATGGTAGCTTGTGTTGCTCGAATTTTTCATTTTGTAATTTTTTTTATTATTTATGTTTTTTTACTGTAAACTTTTAAATTTTACAAAAACCGGAAAATGATCGCTATAGCCTCCTAAATACCGTGTTCCTGCATAAGTTCGGAAAGGCCGCCCTTCAAAGTTCCTGATTTTGCTGCTGATTTTTTCAGAATTGAATATATGGGCATCCTGAAAAGCCAGTGTTTTATTATCAAGAAGAGATCTTGACATCATAATCTGATCATACAGCAATCCAGACTTATAATGAAAAGTAGAATAATTTCTTGTAGAAAACAATTCTTGAAAAGGATTCATCAAAACCTTCTTGTGATCGTTATCAGAGAGAATTTGAACTAAATTTTCATCATCTGGATTTTCGTTAAAATCACCACACAATATGATATGTTCTTTATCAATATCCACAATTTTCATGATCCGTTCCCGTACCTCATTCAATATGAAGGCTCTTTTAGGTTTATTGATATCTTTTTCGCGCTTAGAGGGAAGATGAGCGACAAAGACATTAATAATTTCCCCTTTATATTTAATTTTCGAAAAAAGTACGTCCCTTGTTGTATCGTAATATCCTTTATTTTTATTTGTTATTTCAAAAAAGAAAGTAATGGTTTCAGAATCAATTACCTCTACTTTAGTCTTATCATATAACAAGGCGACATCCACCTTTCTTTCATCCATAGAATTATAATGTACAATTCCATATTCTGAGTTAAAAGGTTCCATCTCTACAAGATCTTCCAACACTTTCCTTCCGGAAACTTCTGCCAATCCAATTATAAACGGCAAAACACCGTTATCCTCCTTCATCAATTGAAATACATGTGATATTTTAAAAAGTTTATTTTTATATCTTTTTTCATCCCAATTTCTTAAACCTGACCGGGTAGGATCTAATTTATGGACAGGTTTCGGATCTGGTAAAAATAAGTTTTCGACGTTGTAAAAAGAGAATAGCTCCATCAACATTAATTTCTATACTTTAATTTATTATACTCTTTTCCAGCTGTAAATTTATTATTTTTTCTCAAGTTTTATTAGTTTTCAATAATATCAAAAAAAATGAATTTGCATCAATGAATAATCCAAATATAATAAAAACAACCAATAAAACTAACAATATCAAACTAATTTTTCAATTATTATGGATTTTTGATACATAATTAAAAATCAAAAAATATTGAAAAATTAAAAAAAAGAAAATAAAATTTTATAGTAAAAAAAAGAATGTTAATATTTTTCTTATTATTCACACTTGTTACAAATATTATTCCACTTTTAATTAAATTATCTTAAAAAAAGCGCTCAAATAGGTATAGAAACCTTTTTAAAGTAAATCAGGCCGTTTCTCCTGGGTAATCCTCACCGCTTCATCATGGCGCCACTCTTCAATCATTTTCAAATTTCCACTCAGTAGAATTTTAGGAACATCTAGTCCTTTATAGCTTTCAGGTCTTGTATAAATAGGCGGAGAAAGGAGGTCATCCTGAAAGCTGTCGGTAAGGGCACTCTGTTCATCATTTAAAACTCCGGGAAGCAGTCTTATAATAGAATCAGCAAGAACACATGCAGCCAGTTCACCACCAGTAAGAACATAATCTCCAATAGAAATTTCTTTTGTAACATGAAGGTCACGTACTCTCTGGTCTATTCCTTTGTAATGTCCGCAAATAAAGATTAGATTATCTTTTATAGAAAGAGAATTGGCTATTTTTTGGTTCAATGTAATCCCGTCCGGAGTCAGATAAATTACTTCATCATAGTTTCTTTGAGATTTAAGCTCTGAAATACACTTATCCAGAGGTTCAATCATCATGACCATTCCTGCACCGCCTCCATAAGGCTCATCGTCTATTTGTCTGTGTTTGTTGATTGCCCAATCTCTCAGCTGATGAAAATGTACTTCTGCCAGTCCTTTATCCATTGCTCTCTTCAAGATAGAAGTTTGAAACGGACTTTCCATCAATTCAGGAAGTACGCTTATTATGTCAATTCTCATTGTAATGTTCCGTTTTTCTTAGTAGGTATAATAATTAATCTCAAAGAAGAATCTTTGTTGATATAGCTCCACATCCAGTTGAAGAATATGGCAAGCTTATTTCTAACGCTCAAAATTAGCATTAAATGGAGAAACATCCAGAAATACCATGCAAGAAATCCCTGAAATTTTATAAATGGCAGATCCACAACAGCTCTGTGCTTCCCTATAGTAGCCAGCGAGCCTTTGTCATCATACTCATATTCTTTCCATTCACTTTGGTTTTTCTTTAAGAGATTTTTACCTAAATTTTTTGCCTGATTAATTGCTACGTTGGCTACCTGTGGGTGGCCTTGTGCATATTTTGGAGTTTCCATATAGGCGATATCTCCGATGGCATAGATATTATCGTAGCCCTTTATTTTATTGTATCGATCTACAATGTATCTGTTTCTTACTAATTTATCTTCAGGAAAACCGGCAACCACATTTCCGGTAACGCCAGCAGCCCAGATAACATTATTGGAAGGTATTTCTTTTCCGCTTTTCAGATGAACCTTATCTCCGTCATAATCTGTAACGACCTCTCCGCTCAGGAAAGTTACTCCAAGGTCTTTAAGGTATTTTTCAGATTTATTCTGAGCTTCAGGGCTCATTACTGCCAATGGTTTCTCTGTGGAACTCACCAGAATAATTTTCAGGTGATCGAAATTCATATACGGATAATCCCTTGGAAGAATGTCTTTTTTCATTTCGGCAAAAGCACCGGCCAGTTCTACTCCGGTAGGACCGCTTCCTACGATAACAATATTCCAGTTTCCGTCGTCACTTCTGCTTTTCTCAATAATCAGTTTTTCAAAGGTCATTAAAACATGATTTCTTATACTGATGGCTTCCTGGGTATTTTTCATTCCGAAAGCTTTACCTTCAAGCTCTTTATTCCCGAAAAAATTAGTTTTACAGCCCGTTGCAATGATAAGTTTATCATAGGTAAACTCTGCTTCATCGGTAACTACCTTATTGTGAACGGGGTCAATCTCTTTAACATCCGTCATCCGGAACTGTGTATTTCTGGATTGCTGAAAAATCTTTCTGAAAGGGAAAGAAATGTTGGATGGTTCGATCCTTCCGGAAGCTACCTGATAAAAAAGCGGCTGAAACATATGATGGTTCATCCGATCCAGAACAATAACCTTTTTGTTCTTGTTATTCAACGTTTTTGCAAGTTGCAGCCCCGCAAATCCTCCTCCTATAATGATGATTTTTTCGCGTGTTTCCATAATACACAAATTTACTGATTTTATTTTAGCATTTCGTAATGAAAAAAGTTAGTTTTGCAAAACTTTATGACACCTAAAAAGTACACCAAAAAAACTGCCAAACAGATCCATAAGACCAGACGGAAGAACTATTTTTTCCGCAGATGGGTAATATTGGCAATCTTAATATTAGCTTTAATAGGGACCGGTTTTTACTTAAAACAGTCTGTCAGCTACTACTATGCTTTGTACTTCAATAAATTTAAGCATAAAAAGCTTCATAACAGTGAAAAAGAAGCATTAAGAATTCAGACCATTATCAGCAGCAATCTTGATAAGACTTATGGCTTTGACGTTTCCCATTATCAGAATAAAGAGGATATCAAATGGGACAGCCTTAGTATTGGAAACAAAACCATTCCGCTGGAATTCGTGGTGATGCGTGCTACAATGGGAAACCGAAGTGCCGACAAACATTTTGATGAGTTTTGGGAGACTGCTAAAAAACATGATCTCATCCGTGGGGCCTACCACTTTTACAGGGCTGATGAAGACCCTGTTATTCAGGCTAATAATTTCTTAGCCACAGTAAAGCTTGAAAGTGGTGACCTCCCTCCTATTTTAGATATTGAAAAAATACCAAGGCGCAAAAGCAATGAAAAGCTTGTGGAAGATCTGAAAATATGGTGTAAAATAGTAGAAGAAACCTACGGTGAAAAACCTATCATCTATACCTATTATCATTATTATAAAGACTTTCTGAAAGGTGAGTTTGATGGCTATCCGCTCTGGTTAGCCAATTACAATGATGTTCCGGCTCCTTCACCTGATGACCAATGGGATTTCTGGCAGTTCACCGAAAATGGTATCGTTCATGGAATCAATACGAAGGTTGATCTTGATATTTACAATGGAAATTCGTGGTCTTTGAAGAGACTTACACTGGATTGAGAATTGAAAGTGGAGAATTGAAAATTGAAAGTTGAAAGTTAAGAGTGACAGGAAAGAAGAATAAGACAGAAGGTAGAAAACTGAAAGAAGGAAGTTGTTTCGTTGATAAGGAATGGTTTCTGTGGCTTTTCCTTCTTTTTTAAACTCGGTCTGATAATAATTCCTAACCTTCTTCTCCCAGCTTCCTTTCATTTCTATTTTTCACCAAGAAACTGCAGAATATCGGCATTTAATTCTTCTGCTTTTTCGAAAGGAATCATATGACTAGCATCTTTGTAGATCTTCGATTCTGCATGAGGAATTTCTTTTGCTATAAATTCTGTATGCTCAGGCTTGATAACATCTTTATCTCCTGCAATTATCAATACAGGGCTGGTAATTTTATTTAAATCCTTTTTGCTGATATTCGGTTCTGTGATCATTAGGTTCAAAAGCCTGATTTCATTGTACCTTCCCGGTTCATTCAGCATTTGTATGATATGCATCTGTTGTTTGAAATATGTAAACAGTTTCTCATCCACACCTT
Source organism: Chryseobacterium sp. 14P4.3.2 (assembly GCF_057799275.1). NCBI lineage: Bacteria > Pseudomonadati > Bacteroidota > Flavobacteriia > Flavobacteriales > Weeksellaceae > Chryseobacterium > Chryseobacterium sp. 14P4.3.2. Next base: position 36,234 of record NZ_JBYOKO010000017.1, on the reverse strand, counting down.
TAGGAAAGGCATTAGCTCCAATGGTAACCAGTTTATTAAGATTTTCCGGATACTTCAGGGCAAACTCAAGTCCGGTATTTCCTCCGTCACTCCATCCTGCAATATTAATTTTTTTAAGATTTAGTTGATCAACAAGTACTTTCAAGTCATCTGCAAACTGTTTATAGGTAAAATCTTTTTCGGAGGTATCCACGCTTTTCCCCTGTCCTCTTGTATCTATGGCTATTACCTTATATTGTTTAGCCAAAACGGGAATCTGCTGATAATAATCTTTTATACTTCCTGAATTACAGTGAAGAAGGACCAAAGGCTCCCCCTCACCGTAAATTTCATAATAAAGGTTGGTATCTTTCAGTTTCAGATAATTTCCGGAAGAAGGATCTTTCCCATAGGCTGTCAATGCCGCCGCCTCAGCATATTTGGAGACATCCGGAAACATTCCTCCTGCACTATCATATGAATATGCATTTTCGTCTTCGGTATTTCCTCCGTTTTTATCCATTTTTACATCAATATTTATAGCAGGTGCTGCAATACTCATCTTTTGCCAGTCTCCATAAAATTCCCTTATAAATCCTGTTCTGAAGAGCGCGGCACTTATTTTAATACTTCCATCAAAATCTTTTAAGAATTGAATACCAACAAAAAATTTTCCCTGAACCCAAATATTACGATCATTGACATCCAGGGTATAAGTTCCGTCTTTAATCATATCTTCAGTAAGTTCAACGGTAATTTCTTCATCTAAAATATTCTTATCCGGAAACCCGTCTTTTTCACTGTAAATACTGTACCTCATCAGAACCGGTTGACTGGAGGTATACCTGGCGATATTCAGATTAATATTTTTGATCTTGGAGCGTTTTTTTGCATTAAACTCCAATGCAGTTTCTCCTAAAAAATTGTTTTTGTTTAGAGCTGGATTTACGGAATATAAAACGCTTTTTGTTTTTGTATTGACTCCCCAGTTTTTATCAACAAGTTTCTTAGGCTTAATAGCAATTTCTTTAATATTTTTTGTTTTCTCTGTTAAAAAGATTTTTTGCTGATCATGCTTTTTAAAATCCTGTACTGTTTCCTGATACAATTCATACCCGGGAACTTCTATTTTTATTTTTTGCTGTGGTTCAAGGCTGGAAAGATCAATGGAAAATTTTCCTTTTTCGTCAGAGATCGTACCAATGGTTTTCTTTTCCACTCCTATTTTCACATAAGAAATAGGCTGATTTTCGTTTTTAGAAATAATGGTTCCTGAAATAACCTGTGCATTAAGGGAAAAAGCACTAAAAAGAATCAATAGAGCATTAAGTTTTTTCATGTTAAAAGTTTGGTGCAAACTTATTTATTTTCTATACCCTGCTCTCATAAGACGCTATTAAATTTATTCTCTTTTTAGTTAAAGTTCTTTTAAAGCCTCCCTATATTTATTCAATAATTCTAAAAAACATTTAAAATTTCAGGTTTAAAGGATAGCCATTACCTCTTCCCATGAGCCTACTCTTTGATAAGTATCATTTTCTACCAATTCATTATGGGGTTGAGTAAATATCAATCGGTCACCCTCGAAATGATTCAGGTTTTTTGGATAGTCATCAATCATTACATCTCCGGCAACCACTCTTTTGCTACCACAGAGAACAATCTGTTCCCAGCTGATAAATGGGAAATGTTCTTCCAGCCAGTCATATTTTTCTCTTAAACTGTTCGGAAACTCCATCCCTGCAGAGACAATATAAAGCTCATATTTATTGTTCAGATATTCTATCGCTTCACGGCTGCCTTCTATCAGAGGTAAAGTTCTGAAGAAACCAGGTTCATTCACATGTTTTTTACCATTTGGGAAAGCTTCTATTTCTGGCTTTCCTTTCAGGCTGCTGATCTCAATCTCTCTTCCGGTATCTCTTTTTTCAAATTGTATCAGCTGATGGTATACATCTGCCATTACACCATCCATATCGACAATAACTTTTTTCATTACTTCAAATCAGGTTTTATATTATTTATTCTAAACACTCATTTTATATTGAGTCTTATCAAATTTACAGAATTGCTTTCTCACACAAAGGATACAGTTTATTAAAAAAACATCAATAATGAATGTTATAAAAGAGGTTCCGGAAAATTTTATGGTTTCATTTTCGTATTTTTGCCATTCAATTCAAAATTAAAATCAAACCATTAATTTCCAATGAATTACGTTTCTGCAGAAAATCTTACCAAATCTTACGGCATCAAAGTTTTGTTCGAAAACATTTCTTTCCACATCAATGAGGGAGACAAAATTGCCATTGTTGCCAAAAACGGAAGTGGGAAATCTACCCTTCTGAAAATATTAATGGGTAAAGAAATTGCAGACAGTGGTACTGCGATCATCAATAAAGATATCCAGGTAGTACTTTTTGACCAGGAGATCAATTATGATCCTAAACTAAGCATTGAAGAATTCATGATGACTCTGGATTCAAAACCAATTCTGGCGTTAAAAAACTATCATAAGTCTCTTCATTCTACTGATCATGACTTTATTGAAAAAGCATTAGCAGAAATGGAGGTTCATAAAGCCTGGGATCTTGAAAATGAAATGAAACAAATCCTTTCTCAGCTTAAGATCACCGATCTGGATGCTAAGATGGGAACACTTTCAGGAGGGCAGATCAAGCGTGTGGCACTGGCAAAACTATTAACAGAGACCAGAGCTGAACACAGACATACTCTTCTTATCATGGATGAACCTACCAACCACCTGGATGTGGATATGGTAGAATGGCTTGAAAACTATCTGAACAAAGCCAAGATCACTTTGCTGCTGGTAACCCACGACCGATATTTTCTGGACAGTGTCTGTGACATTATCTGGGAGATAGAAGATAATAACCTATACTTTCACAACGGTTCGTATGCTACTTATCTGGAGAATAAAATGATCCGTGAGGAAAACCTTAATGCTACCATTGATAAGGCCAACAACCTTTACAGAAAGGAACTGGAATGGATGAGAAGACAGCCAAAAGCCAGAACTACAAAATCAAAAAGCAGGATTGATTCTTTCTACGAAACAGAAAAAGTAGCCAAAACCGACACCAGAAAGGATGGACTGGAACTGGATTTTGAAATGAAACGTCTGGGGAATAAAATCCTTGAACTTAAACATATTGATAAAAGTTTTGGCAATAAGGTTCTTTTAAAAGATTTCAGCTACCAGTTTCAACGTGGTGAGAAGGTGGGAATCATCGGAAAGAACGGAGCCGGAAAATCTACTCTGTTAAATATCATCCAGGGGTTTGAAAAAGCCGATCATGGAGAGATTGAAACGGGAGAAACTATTTCTTTCGGATATTTTGCACAGAAAGGGCTTACTTATAAAGAGGATGAGCGTGTCATAGATTTTATCAAAGAAATTGCAGAATTTTATCCTTTAGCCAATGGAAAAAGTCTTTCCGCATCACAGTTTTTAAGATTATTTTTATTTGACGACCAGAGTCAGTATTCTCCTATCTCAAAACTTTCAGGAGGGGAAAAAAGGAGACTTCACCTGATGTATATTCTTTATCAGAATCCTAACTTCCTAATTTTTGATGAGCCTACAAATGATCTGGATCTTCCAACATTAACGGTTCTAGAAAATTTCCTTCAGCAATTCCAGGGATCATTGATTATCGTTTCTCACGACAGGTATTTTATGGACAGAATTGTAGATCATGTTCTGGCGTTTGAGGGTGATGGAAAAATCAGAGATTTTGTAGGAAATTTCTCAGAATACCGCGATGCGAAAAGCCGTGAAGATGCTTTGGAAAAAAATACGGCTGTAAAAGCTGAGCCGGCTAAAGAGAAAGTATCTGCCGCAGAAACTCCTTCGTCTTCTACTTCTAAAAGGAAATTAACATTCAAAGAACAAAGAGAGCTGGAGACTATTGAAAAAGAAATGCCTGAACTGGAAAAGCAACGCGCTAAGATTCTTGATCAGCTTAATAATGAAGCTGATTATGAAAAAATAGCCAAACTTTCCTCCGAACTTGAAATGGTATCCGGAAAACTGGAAGACCACGAGATGAGATGGCTGGAAATTCAGGAGCTGCTGTAAAAAATAATGAATGATGAGTTAATTAAGGTTGTTTGTAGTCTCAAACCATTCAATTAACTCATCTTTCACAATTTATCATTTATAATTCTACTATTTTTTCTTCTTTGGCACTTTTCAAAGAAGCATCTATAATTTTCATATTCAGAATGACTTCTTTTCCGGGAGATGGTAAAGCATATCCAAAAACGATGTGTTCGTAAATCTTCTGGTAGTAATCCATATAATTTCCGGCTTCACTAGAGGTCAGAACTCTCTCTGTTTCGGATTCTTCATTTAAAAAGTTTAAAATTCCGTCTGTACCATTTAATGGCTGTGTCCAATCTGTTCCATATACAGGAATTTCTCCGGCTACAAGTTCATTTTCCTGATTATCGGTTCTTTCCTGTAGAAAGCTTCCTTTATTTCCATGAAAAGTATATGCATTGTGGGCCTCTTTACTGAACACTGAAGATTTAAGTCTTACTCTTAAATCATTTTTGTAGAATAAGAGAATTTCAAAGTAATCATTAGCGAACTCCGGACCTTTCATAGAAAAAACGTCAGCAAAAAGTTTTTCAGGATATCCAAAATACTGCACTGCCTGATCTACGAGATGCGCTCCAAGATCATGAAGTGAACCGGAACCTATCTGATCTGGGTTTTCTTTATGCTGCTTCCCGCTTGGGGTGGTACGAAATCTATCAAAACGGATTTCAGCTTCTTTAATAGTCCCTAATTTACCTCCGTTTATCATTTTTTGAACCTGCAAATAGTCACGGTCAAATCTTCTATTTTGATATACACTTATAAAGAGTCCTTTTTCTTCTGCAAGTACTGTTAATTCTTCAGCTTCAGAAACATTAACTGTAAAGGGCTTTTCAACAATGATATTTTTCCCTGCTTCCAGTGCTTTTTTTGCATATTCATAATGTGTTTGAACCGGAGTATTAACAATCACCAATTCTATATCTGCCTGCTGAAGCATTTCTTCTACAGAATGATAAATAGTTGCTTCAGGATATTTTTCTTTAGATTCTTCTTTACTTCTTTCTACGATAGCAGAAATGAAGAAACCCGGATGTTCTTTCAAAAAGGGTGCGTGAAAAACTTTTCCGCTCATTCCAAAGGCACAAAGTCCCGCTTTTATCAATTGCATATTTAAATTTTTCAACAAATATATTCATAAAAAAGCCCGGATTAGTTATGTATGGCAGGTATAGAAACAATCCATTCCCCGCCTTACAGACTAAATGATAAAAGTCATTTAATTATTTTTATCTATTCTAAACAAATACTTACATTTGCGCGTTATTTAAAATCGTTCTACATAAAAGTAAAAAATGAAAAGACATCTACTTTCTTTGGGACTTCTATTTGCAGCTGTATCAGTGAGTTCACAGATGAAAAACGCTGAAGCAGATACGATCAGAACCCAGACCATTGAGGATATTAACCTTCACAAAACCGGAAATCCTAACCAGGCAAGACCATTATCCACAAAGTCTAATCTGACCGTAATGGAGAACCCGCAGCCTATAGCCATTATAACGCACGAAATTATCGAGCAGCAGCAGGCAAAACAGCTGAGTGATGTTCTACAGAATGTGAATGGGATGTATGTAACCTCTTCAAGAGGGAATTCTCAGGACAGCTTTGGTGGACGTGGCTTCAGTTTAGGAAATGATAATATTTTCAAGAATGGAGCAAGAGTAAACAGTGGTGTTTTCCCGGAAGTGAGCGGTTTGGAAAGAGTTGAAGTATTAAAAGGAGCCAATGCTATGCTTTTTGGTAATGCTGCTGCAGGGGGTATTATTAATATGATTACCAAGAAACCTAAATTTAATTTTGGTGGAAGCGTAGGATTAAACGGCGGAAGCTGGAATTCTTACAAACCAACTGTAGATATCTATGGACCTCTATCAAAGAATATTGCATTCCGAGTAAATGGTGCCTATGAATATGCGGAGAGCTTCAGAGATGTTGTAAAGTCCGAGAAACATTATTTTAACCCTTCATTTTTATTCAATATCAGCCCAAAATCTCAATTGATCATCGAAGCTGATTATCTTAAAAACGATTTAACTCCAGACTTTGGTTTAGGGACGATAACAAAAAAAGATGGTCTTACCTATGAACTGAATAGCCTTTTACCAAGAAATGCCTTTTTAGGAGCAGACTGGCAGTATCAAAATGTTGAACAGGTTTCTACAAATGCTACTTTCAATCATCAGTTTAATGAAAAATGGTCATTGAATGCTGTAGCATCTTATCAGAATTATACTAAAGATTATTTTTCCACAGAAAGAGTACAGTGGGGATATGACAGTAATGACCGTCTTTTCTGGAAAAGACCACTAAACAAAACTTATAACGAGCAAAACTATACTTCTGCCCAGGTTAATATCAATGGAGAATTCAGAACCGGAAGAATAGATCATAAAGTTTTAATTGGCGCAGATGCAGATTACAGTACTGCTGATTCTTATACTTACTATGATCCTAATATAACAGATCCTAAAAAAGTTTCTCTTTTTGGCACAAACTATTTGTATGGTACAAATGGAAATTCAAATGGACTTGTCTACCTTGATGATGCATCAACATGGGCGAGCGGAAGTATGCCAAGTGCTAAAACTGCGGAAAAAAACCGTATCAATACAAGAAGAATAGGAGTATATGCTCAGGACTTTATAAGTCTTACTAAAGAATTTAAAGTATTGGCAGGACTTCGTTGGTCATATATTGAAAATATGCCAACCATTAATACAAAATTCAGAACTAATGATAAAGGACTTGTTAATGACAGCTCCACATCAGATCAGGCAATATCTCCTAAAGTTGGGATCGTTTATATGCCTAACACTAACTTATCTGTGTTTGCAACCTACACCAATTCATTCGTAGCCAATACAGGAAAAGATATTTACAGCACAATTATTAAACCTACTACTGTTGACCAGTATGAAGCAGGTGTAAAGAAAAACTTCTGGAATAATGCCCTGGCAGTAAATTTAACTGTTTACCAGATTAATTATAACAATTATTACCAGACCGCAGCTTTTCTTGCCGATGGTAAAACGGCCAATAATGATCCTTTGATTAAGGAATTTGCAGGAAAAATGAGAAGTCGCGGAGTAGAATTGGATATTACAGGAAATCCAACAGAAAACCTTTCCATCATTGGAGGGTTCTCTTACAATAATTCTGTATATCTTGATACCCCTGATAACTTTGGATATGTTGAAAAGCAAAGAATTGTAAGAACACCAGCTACTACAGCCAATGCTTCTGTATTTTATAAATTTACAAGCTTTGCAAAAGGCCTAAAAGTAGGTGCAGGTGCTTACTTTATTGGTGACAGATTAGCAGGATGGAATGACACAAAAAACGGCTCAACAAGTTTGGATGCAAGAAAAGGTATCAGCAGATCATTTGCTTTAAAAGATTATACAACTGTAAATCTTTCTGTAGGATATGACTGGAAGAAATTCTCTATCCAGGGTAAAGTGGGTAACCTGTTTGATGTGGTTAATTATAATGTTCATGAGAATTATTCTGTGAATCCTATTACTCCGAGAAACTATTATTTTACTCTGACGTACAGACTTTAGAATTAAATATATAATTTATTCTCTCATTAAAAGTGGAAGTTGCATTTTTGCAGTTTCCACTTTTGAAATTTAAAAACAAAAACAAACAATAAGATATGGACAAGATTAAAGACACCAGAAGCTTTATGAGAATCACTCACCGTTACCTTGGGTATTTCCTTGCAGGTATCATGGCAGTATATTCATTAAGCGGAATTCTTCTGGTTTACAGAGACACTGATTTTCTGAAAAATGAGAAAAAGTATGACAAGACCATTGCTAAGGATCTTACTGAAAAACAATTGAAAAAAGAACTGAAAATGAAAGGCCTTGAAGTAGAAAAAACTGAAGGAACTGTTCTTTACTTCAAACAGGGAACTTATGATGCAGCAACCGGAAAGGCTTTATATTCCAAAAAAGAACTGCCTTTTGTACTTGACAAAATGGTTTCTCTGCACAAATCTCAGTCTAAAGACGCCATTTCTCCTCTAAGTGTATTTTTCGGGATTTCGCTTTTCTTTTTTGTGATTTCAAGTTTCTGGATGTTTAATCCCAAAACAAAAGCTTTCAAAAGAGGAATTAAGTTTACCATTGCAGGGCTTATAATTTCTTTGATTCTTTTATTTATTTAATCAAAAGAGGGACTCGAAAAGGAAAAAGAAAGTAATATTACAATAATAATAATTTTCTTAAATATAGTAAATCTTCTTTCCTACGTTCTACTATCCTTTCATTATGATTATAAAAGTATCAGCTAACATACTACAAACCTGAATCATATACTATTCATGACATTAACATTAATTTGGAAATTTTATCTAAAATTAAGAGTCTGGCACATTTATTGTTTTTTCTATAATTCGTGAATAATAAAACATTTAATTATTAAAATAATAAATTATGAAAAGACTTATTGTAACAGGGATATTAGCTGTAGCAGGTTTAACAGCAACTGCAAACGCTCAGATTCAAAAAGGTAATTGGATGGTAGGGAGCAGTATTGTAGCCAGTAATTTTGGTTTAAATACTGGTGGAGGCTATAATATTTCATTACAGCCGAAAGCTGCTTACTTTATTCAAGATAATGTAGCTGTTGGAGGATATGTTGACCTAGGATTTAATAAAGTTACTAAAGGATCACCTACCAACTTTGTATATAAAGTAGGAGCTTTAGGACGTTATTATGTATCTCCAGGTGAAAAAGGTGTAGATAACCTATTGCACCACGGAAGATGGTTCCTTGAAGGTAATGTAGGTGTTGGAGGAACATCCACAGAAGGCTCAAACTCTACTACTGGTTTAGATTTTGGTGCTGGTCCGGGATATTCTTATTTTATTACTCCGAACATCGGTATTGAAGGTTTAGTGAAATATAATGGTGTTGCAGGTTTCGGTAGTGAAGGTTTAACTTCTACTTTGACTTTCAATGTAGGATTTAGTATCTATTTACCTACTTCTAAAGGTAAGCAGATCATTAACGACGTTAAGTAATCACTGAAATACTTATAAAAAATGAAAGCGCCCCGGAAATTTTATTCTGGGGCGCTTTTCGTACAAATTAAAACTAAACTATAAAAAATCAAATAAATCATATATCAGGCTGGGGCGTATATCGTAAATACGGTTTTATTTCCGTTACCCCTTTTGGAAATATTTCTCTGGCTTCCTCCGTGGAAATTGAAGGCGGTATAATAACATCTTCCCCTTCTTCCCAATTCACCGGGGTCGCAATTTTATGACGGTCTACCAACTGTAAAGAATCCAGCACTCTAAGGATCTCATCAAAGTTCCTTCCTGTAGAGGCCGGATAGGTAATAATCAGTCTTACTTTTTTAGCAGGATCAATGATCAGTAAAGAGCGTACCGTAGCAGTAACTGAAGCATTGGGATGAATAAAATCATATAACTCCGAAACTTTCTTATCCTTATCAGCAATAATCGGAAACAGAACATTGGTATTCTGTGTCTCATTGATGTCTTTCACCCAATTTTGATGATCCTCTACTCCATCTACACTTAAAGCAGTTACTTTTGTTCCCCTTGCATCAAATTCAGATTGTAATTTTGCTGTGTACCCCAGCTCTGTAGTGCAAACCGGCGTATAATCTGCAGGATGTGAGAAAAGAATTCCCCATGAATCTCCCAAATAATTATAAAAATTGATGTCACCTAAAGATGACTCTGCCTGAAAGTTGGGTGCTGTATCTCCTAGTTTGATCGACATAATATGCTGTTTTTATAGTCTACAAATTTAGTAGACTTTTTCGAACTGGCAAATTTTTTGCATAAAATTTATATCTTTAATTAAAATTTTATTCATGGAGAAAACCGGAATTACTTATATCGACCTGGTGTACAAGGTATTAGATAACTGGTATGTAACCTTTGCAAGGCTAACCCCAAAACTAGTTGTCGGAATTTTAGTATTTACATTTTTTCTTATCACCAGTAAATACATGAGTCAGGTTGCTGTAAAATTATTTCACAAATTTTTCCCGAAAAGTGAAAAAGAAAGCTCGCTGGTTACTTTAATCAGTATATTCAGATTTCTGATCATGATGATGGGGACTTTTATTTCTCTTGAAATAATGGGTTTCAGCGGTTTTCTTTGGAAATTTATCGGAAGTTTAGGAGTTGCCGGAGTGATTGCGGGGGTTGCTTTGAAAGATCTTGTTTCCAGTATTTTCTCCGGAATGCTTATCGGAATTGATAAAGCATTTAAAGTAGGAGATTATATCACCATAGGAACCCATTCGGGAACGGTACAGGAAATCGGTTTTTTAACAACAAAGATTCTTACTGATGATGGTAAGAAGGCTTACATTCCCAATCAGGTTGTTTTCAATGCACCATTTTATAATATTACAGCTTCACCACAGCGCAGGATTATTTTAAATTTTGAAATTCCTGCAGATGAGGATATCAGCAAAGCACAGAAGGGAATCCTGGAAGTGATCAAAAATCTAGATAATGTAGATAAGTTAGATACTGTGGAAGTAATCTTTACAGATCTGAAACAAGGCGCATTTAACCTCCAGGTAAAGTTCTGGATAAAAGTAGGAGCTAATTTGGCTCAGATAAGAAGTAAAGCTTATTTAAGTATTAAAGAACGCTTTGATGCGGATAAAATCCAGTTGGTAACGCCTACCAGTATAAGTATTACCAACGGTGAGACCAATTTACCGGAAAGCTATCAGGATAAGTAAGAAATCATCTATAAAGATAAAGACTATCTCAGTTTTGAGGTAGTCTTTTCTTTTTATACTATTTACAAAAGGCTGAATATCGTAATCGAGCTAATGATATCTAAAAATTAGAAATCTTTGTTCCTTTGCCTCCAACAAAAAAAACCGTTTCAAAAATGAAACGGTTTCTATGTATTTTAAAATTTTAGATTAAGCTAAAACTTCTTTTACTTTGTTTGCTGCTTCTTCTAATGTAATTGCAGAGTGTACCGGAAGACCAGACTCATCAATTAGTTTTTTAGCTTCTACTGCGTTAGTTCCCTGTAATCTTACGATCAATGGAACCGGAAGGCTACCCATAGCTTTGTAAGCATCTACAACTCCCTGAGCAACTCTGTCACATCTTACAATACCTCCGAAGATGTTAATCAAGATCGCTTTTACGTTTGGATCTCTTAAGATAATTCCGAAAGCAGTCTGCACTCTCTGAGCATCTGCAGTACCCCCTACATCAAGGAAGTTAGCCGGGTTACCACCTGATAATTTGATGATATCCATAGTTGCCATTGCAAGACCAGCTCCGTTTACCATACAAGCAACGTTACCATCCAGTTTTACGAAGTTAAGACCAGCTTCACCGGCTTCAACATCGATAGGATCTTCTTCTCTTGTATCTCTTAATGCTTCAAGATCTTTGTGACGGAACAATGAGTTACCATCTAAAGTTACTTTAGCATCTACAGCGATAATTTTATTATCAGAAGTTTTTAATACTGGGTTGATTTCGAAAAGAGAAGCATCAATTCCTACATATGCGTTATATAAAGAAGTAATGAACTTTGTAAATTCTTTGAAAGCATTTCCTTCAAGACCTAGGTTGAAAGCAATTTTTCTTGCCTGGAACCCTTGAAGACCTAAAGCAGGATCAATAAGTTCGTTGTGGATCAAATGAGGAGTTACTTCTGCAACATGCTCAATATCCATACCACCTTCAGTAGAATATACGATTGTATTTTTCCCTTCAGCTCTGTCTAAAAGAATAGAAACATAAAATTCTTTAGTTTCAGATTCTCCAGGATAATAAACATCTTCTGCAACCAAAACTGAGTGTACTTTTTTACCTTCAGCAGAAGTTTGTGGAGTTACCAACTGCATTCCCAGAATGTTCTGAGCGTTTTCTTTCAACTTATCCATGTTTGGAGAAAACTTAACACCACCACCTTTACCACGACCACCTGCGTGAATCTGTGCTTTTACAACCCAAGCCTGTGCTCCGGTTTCAGCAGTCAATTTTTCAGCAGCTGCTACAGCTTCATCTACGTTGTTGGCAACGAAACCACGTTGGATAGCTACTCCGTACTTTGATAAAATCTCTTTTGATTGATACTCGTGAAGATTCATATTATTTTTATTATTTTATTTTAATATTTAAAGGTTGACAAATTTACTAAAAATGAACAAGGTTAAAAAGAAATTTGTCTAACTTTTAATTCATTCTGTAAGTTTAAGGGTGATCTTTTCAGATTCAAAGCGGTGAATCTATGAATAATATGATAATGATCATAAAAAAAAGAAATCCGGCCGTCATTTTCTAATGACATTTTAATCCCATTCTAATGTAGATAAGAGTATTAACAAATCCCATCTATTATCTTTGACCTCCGGAAATAACAGAGATATAGGACATGAATTTTCAAATTAAATCTATAATGTACGAAAAGCCATATTTCAAAAATGCAGAAAAAAAGAAAAATCCGGAAAAGTTGATACTAAAAACAGATCAAAACGAATCTATTAAGTGTTGCTTAAAAAAGTATCTATTATTCCAATTTACTTTATCTGTCTAAAAGAATTAACATCCTATATCTTATGTAAGTTATCTGAAAAATAGACTTCCGGTCTTATTTTCTGATAACCATTACCCTTGTTTATTGAAAAAACTGAAACAGATAAACATTAAACTCTACTAAATAAGAAAAATGGAAATAACAGCAAACGAACAGGGCAAAAGACTGATACGTTATATTACAAAAGAAAAAAAGGATGTTACCAATATTTACTTTTATGCAATCCTTAACGGCCTTGTTTTACTGAGTGTTCCTTTGGGAATACAGTCTATTGTAAGTTTTGTGATGGGAGCTACCATGACAACTTCTATTTATATTCTCATTTTTTTTGTAGTTATAGGAACATGGCTTGCCGGATATTTCAGACTAAAAGTTATACAGATCATTGAAAAAATCCAGCAAAAAATATTTGTAGAATTTTCCCTAGCCATTGCAGAAAAAATACCTAAGGCAGATCTTTCTTATACCAGAAAATACTATCTGCCAGAACTGGTAAACCGGTTTTTTGATATTCAAAATCTACAGAAAGGGATTTCAAAAATTCTGTTAGAAATTCCCACCGCTCTGATCCAGATTGTTTTTGGGATTCTTTTGCTTTCTTTTTACCACCTTTGGTTTTTGGCATTCGGAGCCCTGGTCGTTATTTCTGTTGTTATTATCTTCCGGTATACCATGGAAAGCGGCATAAAATCCAGTATTGAGGAAAGCAACAAAAAGTATGATACTGCTGCCTGGATAGAAGATATTGCCGGATCTGTGAAGACTTTCAAAATGCATTCTGATAACAACTCCCATTTAAAAGGAACAGATGAAAGAGTGGTAGAATATCTTAAGCACAGAACTTCTCATTTTAAAATTCTTGTATTTCAATACAAAACTATTATTGCTTTTAAAGTCATTATTACTTTAGCAATGCTTGCTATCGGGACCTATCTTCTGATCAATCAGAAATTGAATATCGGAGCTTTTATTGCAACAGAAATTGTTGTTCTTAGTATTATGGCAGCGGTCGAAAAGCTTATTGTAAGTCTTGAAAGCTATTATGATCTTATCGCCTCTTTCGCTAAACTTTCAAAAATCACAGAGCTTAAAGAAGAACCAAATGGTGAAATTATATTGTCCCGGAAAGAAAAGGGAACAGAGATAGAATTTAAAGACGTTGGCTTTTTATTTAGTGACAGTACTCCAATCCTTTCAAATCTGAACTTTAAAATTCAGGAAAATAGTATCACTATTTTAACGGGTACACTGGGAGCTGGAAAAACACTTTTAATCAATATGATCACGGGATTTTTTGAACCCACTGCAGGAACCATATTATTAGACAGAATCCCTTTAAAAAACATTGACAAACAAAAATTTAGAAACAGCATAGGTTTATATCTTGAAAATATGAAAATCGTTCAGGGAACGGTGAAGGAAAATATCATATTGGGCAACCCCAAAAGCCATACGGAAGATATTCTTGAACTCTCAGAAAATATAGGAATAGAAAATATTTCCAGCATGTTCAGCAAAGGATTTTTCACTGAAGTTAGTGAGACTGATTCTGAAATAACATTCAGTTCAAAGAAAAAAATATTGCTTCTGCGTGCTCTTCTTGGAGAAAAAAAGCTGATCATTCTGGAAAACCCTTTTGCGGGAATCCATGAAGAATATCAGGATAAGATGATACAATATCTTCAGCAGATGAAAGAAAAAGCGACAATCATTATTGTTTCACAGGATCCCGAACTACTTCAATATGCTGACCAGCATATTCATATGGAAAACGGGACTTTAAAAACATATCAAAAAAAGCAGTAACATGGAACTACAGTCATTTGACAAAATATATCATATCCATAAGAAATCAAGGGTAAAAAGATGGTTCTTATTTATTTTCATTGGAGGAATTATCACTTTATTTCTTCCCTGGACACAGAATATAAAAGTGAAAGGAAACATAACTTCTCTTTATCAGGAACAGCGTCCACAGCAGCTTCACTCTCCTATTCCGGGGAAAATCATCAGATGGAATGTAAAAAATGGAGATTATGTAAAAAAAGGAGACACTTTGCTGCAGCTTTCAGAAGTAAAAGAAGACTATTTAGACCCTCTTTTGGTACAGAGAACACAGGAGCAGGTGGATGCTAAAAAAGGAGTTCGAAATTTTTATGAAGCTAAAGTAGGAACCGTTAAAAACCAGATTCAGGCACTACACTCGGCAAGAGACCTAAAGCTCAATCAGTTAAAAATCAAAACCAGCCAGCTGAATAATAAACTTGCTGGTGAAAAAGCTGAACTTGAAGCAGCTACCAATGAGCTTAAACTATCTGAAGATCAGTATATCCGTCAGAAAAAAATGTATGAGGAAGGTTTAGTATCTCTTACTCAGTTTCAACAGAGAAATATCTCGTACCAAAATACCATTGCAAAAAAAACAGCTTCGGAAAATAAAACCGCCCAAACCCAGCAGGAAATTATCAATACTGGAATTGAACAAAATTCTGTGATTCAGGATTACATAGAGAAACTAAGTAAAATAGAAGGAGACCGTTTTCAAAGTATGGGACAAATAGAAGGAAGTGAAGGTGATATTGCCAAGCTTGAAAACCAGGTAGCCAACTACAAAGCCAGGCAGGGTCTTTATTTCATCATTGCCTCACAGGATGGTCAGGTAATACAGCTCAACAAAGCGGGGATTGGCGAAATTTTGAAAGATGGTGAAAATATAGGAACCATAGTACCCACTATTGTAGATTATGCTGTAGAGATTTTTATAAAACCGGTAGACCTTCCACTGGTTAAAGAAGGGCAGCGCATCATGTGCATCTTTGATGGTTTTCCTGCAATTGTATTTTCAGGATGGCCTAATTCCAGCTACGGAACATTTGCCGGCAAGGTGGTTGCTGTGGAAAGTAATATCAGCAGTAACGGACTTTTCAAAGCTCTGGTTACGGAAGATAAAGAAGAAAAAAGATGGCCTCCTAAAATTAAAATGGGAGCCGGAGTACAGGGTATTGCTATCCTCAATGATGTTCCTGTCTGGTATGAACTCTGGAGAAATATAAACGGTTTTCCACCTGATTATTATGAAGTAAAAAATGATCAATCCGGCAAGTATGAGAAAACGAAGTAAATTTCTTTTTATTCTGATCATCTCTTTTTTTCAATATGGTCAGGCTCAGGATTCTTTAAGTATTTCATCAAAGGAATTCATTTCGATAGTCAAAAATTATCATCCGCTGGCATTGAAATATCAGCTGCAGAATAAAATAGCTCACGCAGAGATTACCAAAGCGAGAGGAAGCTTTGATCCTGTTTTGGGAGGAAAGCTTGGCGAAAAAAATATTGACGGACTACAGTACTACAGACAGAAAAATATTGAACTGGGTATTCCCACCTGGTACGGAATTGATGTGACAACTGGATATCATTATCTGGATGGCGAAAAGCTGAATTCCAGTGAAACCAAAGGAGGGCTTTACAGTATGGGGATTTCTGTTCCTTTGGCTAAAAATCTTTTGTATGATAAACGAAGAGCGATGCTGGATCAGGCAAAGTTTGCTTTAAAAATGACACAAGCTGAGCAGACTGTATTAACCAACGAACTTCTTCTTGACGCTGAAAACACCTATTGGGAATGGGTAAAAAGCTTCGAAATCTACCAGCTGCAGACGAAAGCAGTTGAAATCAGCAGAAAGCGTCTGAACCTTACTCAAAAGACTTTTGAATATGGAGAAAGAGCGGCTATAGATACCACTGAAGCGGCCTCTCAGTTGCAAAACTTTGAAATTCAGCAGAAAGAAGCTTTTTTAGACTTTATCAAAAATACCCAGCAGCTACAGTTATTTCTCTGGAAAGATAATCTAGAGATCTATGAAATTTCTCAGTTTATTTATCCCGCAGATCAGCTTTCGGACCACATTGCTTATTCGGATTTTGAATTTCTTTTACAGGAAATTCAGACAAAAGAAACTGCCAGTCATTGGTCTGTGCATTATTATAATCAGAAACAGTATATTTTAGAAAGTGAACGTAAACTGAAATGGCAGAGCTTTCTTCCTAAAATTGACTTTACTTATAACTTTTTCAACAAAGAAAGTTACCGTGCAGATTACCTCCCACTCTTTGAAAGTAATTTTCAATATGGTTTAAAACTTGAAATCTCCTTATTCCAAAGGGAAGCCAAAGCTCATTATCAAATAGCCAAAATTAAAATAGAACAAAACCAGCTTGATACTGAACTCAAAAAAAGAGAACTTACCACTAAAATTGAAACGTATAAGAACGAGCTTTTGAATTATCATACTCAGATAAGTCTTTCACAAAATAATCTTGTGAATTATCAAAAGCTTCTTACCGCAGAAGAAACAAAGTATACGAACGGTGAAAGCTCACTTTTCCTTATCAATTCGAGAGAAAATAAAATGATTGAGGCACAGGAAAAATTCATTTCCGCCAAAACGAAATTTCTCAAAAGTTTCAATAAGCTTAAATGGCTGAAAGAAAACTTCTCTTTATAAAATTAAAAAAAGTTCAGGAAATTCCTGAACTTTTTTGATATAGTGATCTTTAAAACAGATCATAAATTATTCTATAAATCACTTTTCTACTCTTCAACCAATTTTTCAGACTGTGATCCGATAAACGGAATTTTTGGAGCAAGGAAATATCCTGTCAGGCTGGCGAATAATATGGGTACAAAATAAGTAAATCCGGTAAGTGTACCCAAAATAATCGTTGTACTCATAGGAGTTCTCGTCACACAGGCATTGATGGCGGCCATACAGCTTACAATCGCCAAGGTAGTGTCTACTCCAGGAAAAATTGTATGGATAATTAATCCCAAAGTGGTTCCCACGAAGAACAATGGAATGATAAAACCACCCCTCCATCCGGAGGTTACGGTAATCGCAATTGCCAGTATTTTAAAGATCAAAACTAAGATTAGAAATTTCAGACCAAAATTTCCACCGATCAGCTGATTGATTTCATGATGTCCAAAATATCTTGTAATTGGAAAGTTATAAGCGATAATTCCCAAAATGATCCCGCCCACAAATGTTTTAATGTAGATCGGAAATTTTCGGTACTCAAAAGCTTTCTTGAAGAACTTAACTACAAAAATAAAAATCCATCCAAACAGTGTTCCTACAATTCCAAAAGCTATGGCATAGGCAAAATCATATGCCCCTGTATAATGATAAGCTTTCAGATCCCAGGTTGCTCCTATTCCGAGATGGATAATTAAAGCAAACATAAGGTAACTGAAGCAGCTTGCCACCAATGCGGGAATAATGGCCCTGTAATATTCCACGGCATGCTTATGATGCAGGATTTCCAATGAAAAAAGACTTCCTCCCAGAGGAGCGCCAAACAGAGCTGTAAAGCCTGAAGCCATCCCTGCAATACTTAAAGAGCGTAATTCTTCTCCTTTTAATCTGAAAATTTTCCCCAGCCATGTTCCTGTAGAGCCTGTCACCTGTACCAAAGGAGCTTCCGGACCTAAACTTCCTCCTGAAGCCACACAAAAAAGGGATGACAAAATCATGGAAGGGTTGTTCTTCGGATCAAGTTTTCCTTTATTGAATCTGATATTATTGACAATCAGATGAATTTCTCCCGGATCACCAATAAAATGGATGACCAATCCTGCCAACAGACCACAGATTGCCATGGTAGGAATCACCTGCCACCCTTGAAATCCCGAAAGAAATTCTGTAAAATATTCCAGCACAATCCAATATCCGCCGGCAATAATACCTCCTACGAGACCAGTAATAGCCCACATAAAAAAAGTACGGCTGAATACAAAAGGATTAAATGTAATGGGTTGATCTAAAAGGTTGAATGTTCGTATTAACCGCCGCCTTCTATTGATTTTCATTTTAATTTATTT
The DNA here is from genome assembly GCF_057799275.1 of Chryseobacterium sp. 14P4.3.2. Lineage (NCBI taxonomy): Bacteria > Pseudomonadati > Bacteroidota > Flavobacteriia > Flavobacteriales > Weeksellaceae > Chryseobacterium > Chryseobacterium sp. 14P4.3.2. Next base: position 17,668 of record NZ_JBYOKO010000017.1, on the reverse strand, counting down.
TAAAATTACAATCATCATTTGTTATTGATATTTTAAAGCCTTTGCTCTGTCTGAATACCACTGCAAACGTAAAATATTTCATTGATAAAGATCCCTGCGAACTTCCTGCTGAAAGAAACTCATGAGATCCATATGCAGGTGTATTAATACTATTTATTCTTAAATTTTATTTTTAGCAAAGTAAAAAATAAGCATTCCCCAGCTTAAGATCATCATCAGACCACCAAGCGGAGTAATAGGGCCTAAGAATTTAAGATTCACTCCTAAGTAATCCTGCATACTCAAAAAGTAAATGCTCAGTGAGAATAAAAGAGTTCCTGCAATCATTAAAATTGAAGTCCATTTTTCAGCTGATGTTTCAAATTTTAAGATATATCCGATGATCAGCAGGAAAAATGCTGCGTACATCTGGTATCTTACTCCTGTTTCAAAACTTTCCAGTCTTTCCACAGCCAGTATTTTCTTTAAAGCATGCGCTCCGAATGCACCTAGGATTACAGATACCATTCCGTAAACTGCTCCAAAAACTAAAGTAATTGTTTTCATTTAAATTTAACTTAAAATATTTTTACTAGAATTATTCTATTGCCAAGGTAACCGGCAGGCTATACATATTTCTGATCGGTTCGCCATTTTTCATTTCGGGTAAAAAAACTTTCTGGATTGAGTAAAAATTCAAAGCAGAAAATAATTTAATTTCCTCATTATCTGTTCCTGTCACTTTAACTTCTTTCATGATACCATCTTTATCTACAATAAAGTTAAATCTAAGTTTCAGAGGGGCATCCTGATTTTCTAAAAGTTCACTTCCACTAAACGCTTTAATCACTTCATTGCGGATAATGTCTGGTGAAAACGGCTGTGCAGCAGATGAAGGACTATTGTTTTTTATCGAAGAAGCTTCCTTATTTTCTTTTTCAACTTGTTCCAGCAATGATTTAAGCTTTTCTACTTTTTGAGGCTGGTTTTTATTCTGACAATCAGAATAAGAGCTTTTCAAAGTGTTGAATTGCTTGGTATATTCCTGCTCATCAGCTTTTGAGAGACTTCCATTTGGTGATTTCCCTGCTATTGCTTTATATTTTTCATCTAGAATTTCAATGTCTTTCCCACATTTCTTTCGTATATCAGAGTAAAGGCTATTGACTGTTTTTCGTAAAGTAGCTCTGGTATTTTGAGCAAGAGCAGCAGTAACAATCGTGCAGGCTACAAGTGAAAAAATTTTTCTTATGATTATCATTTTACAATTCTTCTAATTCTATGGTTAAATCATTTTTAGTTTTATAATCCTGCCAGGTTCCTGTAATTTTATTCCCGCTCATTTCTGCTTCTACAAAGGCTCTGATGATCCATTGATTTGTCTCCTCACTGTAGTATTCATTTTCAGTAATTGAGATATGGTTTCCTTTCATCTTTCCGTTCCACTCAATAAGTTTTTTACTTTTATCATACCAATACCATGCAGAAAAGGAACTTTCTCCTTTTGCGTCTTTAGCATCATAAAAGTTTTTTATAAGAACTGTCACCGGATATTTTCCGCCTATCATTCCTTTGTACAGTTTATTCCTGAAACTGGTTTTATCAGCTTTTGGAGATCCGTTAAGTAAATTCTTCGCATAAGGACTCCAGTAATTATCAAGCTCTTTATAAGACAGTTCAATAACATGCTCATCCAGCTCATCCAGTGCTCTCATAGCGTGATTCGCACATCTACCGGCAATAAATTTAAGCTTATCTTCGGTGAAATAATATTTGATTCCATCTAAAGTATAATCTGTATAGCAGCCTTCATAAATAGCAATCTGATCCAACACTTCTTGTGAAGGATTTTTTTCTGATTTTAACTGAGTGAGAAAATCATTAATATTTTTTCTTATTCTTTTCTGAATAATACTTTCCACTACTTTAACGGCACCTGGCTGAAAAAGATCCTGAATATTAATCAAATTTCCGGTTCTGAGGTCAAAATTCTTCCAGATCATGAAATATTCCGGGTAGGCTCCGGAAGCCTCTCCATCTATGGCAAGACACAAGATATTCTTTGGTGCATCCCTCTTTTCCCAGCTATAAAAATCAACATAGTTAGAGTAAGACGTCTTTCCACTGGAAACCAGCTTAAAGGGGTTTCCTCCTGAACCGGGAATATATTCCAGCTGATCAACCTGTAAAAAAGTATTGATCTTATTTTCTACTGTTGGTTTATCTGCATAAGAAACCACAGGAAAATTACAATTTTCAGATTTCGGCTGTAAAAAATTTATTTTCAGGTTTTTCTGCTGTGAAAAACTTAAACCTGAAATCAACAGAAAAAATAAGGTACTTTTTTTCACTATTTCGACTTTAGATACATTAAAATAAACTTGGCAACCAAAGTTGAAACTCCCAGTATAATAAACATATTGGCAAATCTTCTGGAACTTTTAAAACCTTCCATTGTTGTTTTCTTTAAAAAGAATCCAAAGAGAAGGAATATAACGGGCAAAATGATCTGTAGCATTAGTTTCCTCTCATTCGGTTAAACTCATTGATCACTTCATGATGGCTTACCGTCTTATCTTTAAAATAGGCAACAAAGTGCTGTTTTTCTTCTTCTGTAGCGCCCAGTTGGTTCAAAATATTCAATAAGTGCATTTTCATGTGACCTTTCTGAATTCCTGTAGTAACTAAAGAACGTAATGCTCCAAAATTCTGAGCCAATCCTGAAACGGCGAGAATACTCATTAATTCCTGTGCAGAAGGTTTTCCTAATAATGCCAGAGAGAATTTTACCAGAGGATGAAGATTGGTCAACCCTCCTACAACTCCTACAGAAATTGGGAGATCAATCCAGAATCTGAAAACACCATTGTCAGTTGTACAATGCGTCAGAGATCTGTATTGTCCGTCTCTGGCAGCATAAGCATGAGCACAGGCTTCAGTAGCTCTGAAGTCATTTCCTGTAGCAATCACTACAGCGTCTACACCGTTCATCACTCCTTTATTGTGAGTAGTTGCACGGTAAGGTTCAATTTCGGCAATGGTAACCGCCTGTTTGAACTTGGATGCAAATTCTTCAGGAGAAATTCCGCTGTCATCTTTTAAATCTTCCATTTTACAGGAAACCTCAGCTCTCACGATACAGTCAGGTGTAAAGTTGGAAAGAATATTCATTACGATCTGTAAAGAGTTCTTTTCATCCTGTGTAAAATCTTCGCTGGTTGCCACTTCCTGTCTCAATGTTTTTCCAAACTGTTCAAGACACGAATTGATAAAGTTTGCGCCCATAGAATCTACGGTATCGAAACTTGCTTTCAACTGGTAATAATTCGGCATATCTGCAGTCTTATCCACCAGGCTTATATTTAAAATACCTCCTCCACGTTTTCTCATGTTGGATGTAATATCTTCTGTAGCTTCAAGCAGTTTTTTCTTTAGGCTGAAATTAAAGAAATGTAAAAGTTTGTGAGATTCTACATTGAATATAAAATGGGTATGCCCTAGCTTTTCTGTATTGATGATTGTGGTTTTAAAACCGCCTTTATCAATCCAGAATTTTGCAGCTTTCGAAGCAGCTGCTACTACTGAACTTTCTTCAACTGCCATGGGAAGTGCCAATAGCTTTCCGTCAATCAAAAAGTTTGGAGCAATTCCGTAGGGCATATAAAAATTGGAGATGGTATTTTCAGAAAATTCGTCGTGAAGTTTCTGAAGGTCTGCATCTTCGTTCCAATATTGTTTTAATATATTTTGGTATTCGTGATTTCCTTCAAGGTATTCGTTTACGAGCCAGTCGATTTTCCCCTGTTTTGGAAGCTTGGAAAACCCTTCGATTGGTTTATGATTCATAATATAAACTTTAATGAGCCGTAAATATAATGATTTTGAGGGGCTTTTTTGTTGATAACTTCTATGAAAAAAGATTGACATTTATCAATTTTGGAGCTAAATTTGAACACTATTTAATTAAAGTCCGATACAAATAATATCAATTCTTAAGAAATATGAATTTTGAACGCCTGAAAGAAAAGCTCGAAATCCTTGCCGATGCAGCGAAATATGATGTTTCCTGCTCTTCCAGCGGAGGGACCAGAAAAAATAAAAAAGGGGCTTTAGGAGACAGTTCCGTAAGCGGAATTTGTCATACCTATACGGAAGACGGAAGATGTGTTTCTCTTCTTAAAATTCTATTGACCAACCATTGTATCTATGATTGTGCTTACTGTGTTTCCAGAAGTTCAAATGATATTAAAAGAGCAGCTTTTACAGTTGAAGAAGTGGTAGATCTTACAATTAATTTTTACCGTAGAAATTATATTGAAGGCTTGTTTTTAAGCTCAGGAATTTTCAAAAATGCAGATACTACTATGGAACGGCTCGTAAGAGTAGCCAAAAAGCTGCGTGTGGAAGAGAATTTTAATGGCTATATTCATTTGAAATCTATTCCAGGTGCAAGCGACGAGCTGATGCAGGAAGCTGCGCTATATGCAGACCGATTATCTGTAAATATTGAAATTCCAACGGAAAGCGGATTAAAATTGTTAGCTCCTGAGAAAAACAGACAGGATATGATCAACCCGATGCGCTACATTCAGAAAGGAATCACCCAATATCAGGACGAGAAAAAAGTTTTGAAAAAAGTTCCCAAGTTTGCTCCGGCAGGACAGTCTACACAGATGATTGTAGGAGCCACTAACGAAAATGATCTGCAGATCATCAAAGTTGCCGATCATTTTTATAAAAATTTTAATCTGAAAAGGGTGTATTATTCAGGTTATGTTCCTGTTTTAGAAGATAAAAGACTGCCTTCTTTAACTACCGAGGTACCTATGCTTCGTGAAAACCGTTTGTATCAGTCGGATTGGCTGATGAGATTTTATGGTTTTAAAGCGGAAGAAATCTTAGATCCAAACGTTCCTTTTCTTGATCTGGAAGTAGATCCGAAATTAAGCTGGGCTCTACGGAATTTGCATCAGTTTCCGATCAACCTTCAGACTGCGGATTATCAGATGATTTTAAGAATCCCGGGAATAGGAGTAAAATCTGCCCAGAAGATTATCAGCGCAAGAAGGTTTCAGATTTTAACGATGGATCACCTCAAAAAACTGGGAGCAGCAGTGAACCGGGCTAAATATTTTATTGATTTTAACACCGGAAATGCTTATCTGAAATATCTGACGGATAAAAACTTTAGAAAACTGCTTGTAGGGGGAAGCTCTTCCAAGTTTCACAATCAATTTTCTCAGCAGTTGAGTTTGTTTTGATTATAATCCGGAAAAATACAGAGCTCGGGCAGGGATGATATTATTTATGGTATTCGGAATTGTCTTCCTGCATTTCCCTAATCGTTTTTTCTCTATGGCTTTCACCCCATTTTTCCATGGAAGTCAGTACTTCCTGTAAGCTTTTACTGTACGGAGTAAGCTCATATTCCACCGTAACAGGCTTCGTATCAAGAACCGTTCTGCTTACAAGACCATTGACTTCCAGCTCCTGCAATTCTTTAGATAAAATACGGGGCGTAATCCCCACTTCACGGGATAATTCTCCAAACCTCCTTTTCCCACTCATCAGAACTGTGACCAGTACCAATTTCCATTTGCCTCCTACCACATCCAATGTATCTTTAAGCGCACGGATAGATCTCTGACATGTTTCTTTAGTATGCATAAGTATCTTTTTTGTAACTACTATCCTTTAGGTAACACATGATAAATGTAGAGATTTTTTTTGGAAATTTGACTTATAAATAAAAGCACTTACAATGATACAACGAACAATAAAATCAGTAATACAAGGGTCATGGCGACAAGGTTTTTTAGGAAAAGGGCATAAAGCATTAAACGTATTGGAAAATATTCCTTATCAGGATTCTGATCCGTTTATTGTATTTATGGACGATGATATGAATCTTCCGGGTGGACCTCCGGTAGGCGGTCCCCACCCCCATGCAGGAATTGAAACATTAACCCTCGTATTAAACGGTGACGAAAAAGAACTGTTAACCGGCAGTCTTGAAATCATGAGTGCAGGAAAAGGCATTATTCATACAGAGGAAATATCAACAGAAAAAAATGTACATTACCTGCAGGTTTGGATTGTGCTGCCTCTTGACAAAAGATGGACGCAGCCAATTTTTCAAAAAATACTTTTAGAGGATGTTCCTAAGATCATCACCGATCACTATGAAATAAGAATTTATAGTGGCAGCAGCAACGGACTCACTTCTCCTGTTAAAGATTACACCCCCTTCAGTTTAATAGACTATCACATGAAAAAAAATGCACATATAGTGCAGGAAATGCCGGGAGATTATAATGGTTTGATCTATGTATTAGATGGCTCTGTGAAGATTTCCGGAAGAACTGTAAAAACAGGTCAGACCGGATGGCTCAACAAAACAGGAAGTGACGAAGAGAGCCAGTTAACATTTGAGACAGGCGACCAAACAGCCCGCTTTGTACTTTATGCAGGAAAACCTCATAATGTTTCCGTGGTACAGCACGGACCATTTGTTGCCGACAGCCCTGAAGATATCTCAAAACTCTACAGAGAATACCGTAACGGTGAAATGCCACACCTCAACGATCTTCCTGAATCTCAGAGAATACAGTATTTCAAAGAATAAAAAAGAACAGAGCAATTTTATTTTAAAAAAGGACACTCACTCAGTTTTAGTGGGTGTCTTTTTCGTTATTTTTGTACATAATGCACCTTCGCTACCAAAAAAAGAATTATGATTACAATGATTTATGACGGAAGTTTTGACGGAATTTTAACCGCGGTATTCGAAGTTTTTGAATATCGTTATAAAGAGGTTGAAATATTCAGAAAATCGCGTTTTCACCAGAAGAATATTTTCGCTGAAATTCACGAAGTAGTTACGCAGAATGATAAATCGGAAAGAGTTTTAAATAAACTCGAAGACAATATAGGTAAATCAGGAATTCATAAGTTACTTAAGGTTTTCTTATCAGAAGAAGCCGAGTCAGAACAACTTATTTTGTCGGCTGTACAACAATCCATAAAACACCCGATGGAAAATATACTTGAAAATTATGCCGACCGTGATATTTTAAAAATATCAAAAATCTGCAAATCTGTAGATCGTGAAAGACACCGGATGACTGCTTTTGTCCGTTTTGAAAAAATGCTGGATGGCGTTTTCTTTGCGAAAATAGATCCGGATTTTGATGTACTTCCACTGATCAGAAAACATTTTAAAGACCGCTACCAGGATCAGAAATGGATGATCTACGATTTGCGAAGAAACTATGGTATTCTTTATGATCTGGAAAACTGCGATTTCTTCTACCCTGATGAGAAATTGGACCTCAATAAATATCATGAGAAATTTCACGATGATGAAAACCGTTACCAAACCCTTTGGCAGAGATACTTTACCAAAACCAATATTGTTGAAAGGAAAAATCTTAAACTTCATATTCAACATGTCCCGAAAAGATATTGGAAGTACCTGACCGAAAAGTGGTAAGCTTTTTCATTTACAACATATTGACTATCATATACAATGAAATCAACATTTTCACTTTGTGGATAACTTTCTCAGTTATTTGGCAAACAAAAATTCATGCTAAGCACTTCTGCGAGGACTTCTAATTAAAAAACTCATTAATAGTTATTTACAGTAAAAAACAAATCAGCACTCTGATATTGTGGATAACTTTTTTAACCATAAATGATAATACTCTATGTAGATCTTCTTCTTATATGAATGGCATCCGTGTCCTATTTTTATTAGATCTTCGAAATATCAAGGATCTGCCGGGATCCAATTCTAATTTCCACTTTGTGGATAACTTTTTCAATAACCTAAAAATAAAAATCCACGATAAGCCCCTTCAAATGCAACTTTCATACTACACTAATGATCAAGTATTTATAATCACACAAAATCAACAATCTGACTTTGTGGATAACTTTTACAATTACAGACACCATAAGTCTCATAAATTTTCACACCCTATATATTGTATGTTGTACTCTTTCTAATTTTTTATTTCATTTGGAAAATTAGGAGGGAAACTAATCAGCATTTCCATATTGTGGATAACTTTTTAAGTTAGATAAGAAACAAAAATTCACGCCAAAGCCCTTGAGAAGAAACTTCATTAACTTTTTAAATTACAACTACTTCGACTAAAAAATAAATTAACATTTTGATATTGTGGATAACTTTTTTAACTAAGTATTATAGAGATTTGAAAAGATTCTTATGTCAAATCCTTTATTGAAGGGATTCATATTCAATTTTTCTCCGGTCCAAAATTCGGATAGAAAATGAACCGGCAAGTTTGTTTTGTGGATAACTTTTATTTCCTGATGGTTCGTAAAGCTTTTTTTACAATATACTGGGTTTCTTTTGCTGGGTTTTCTTTAAGCCATTCATCACAAATTTCTATGACAAACTCAGGTTTTGACTTACCGGCATCATTAAGCCAATTTCCTACACTATCCTGCACATATCTGGATGAATCAGATTGTAGTGGCTCCAGAATTTCTAATCCTAATCCCGGATTTTGTTTCAATTCCGCGATATGTTCACACCAGACCCCCCTTGGTCTTGTTGACTCGCTGGCAAAACGCCTTATATTTTCATTTTCATGAGTGGCCCATTCAGATAAGATGGAGATAGCTTCGGCAAGATTTTCTGAAATGTCAGGACGTACTGTCATCCAGCAAATTTCCCTTACTCCAAAATGAGTATCTGAAGCAAAAGCACGGATTTTATTTAATTTTTCTCCGATATTCAGATTCTTGTTTCTTCCCACAGCATACGCAGCCCAGCAGCGTACCAGATCTGACTGATGGGTAGAAATCTCTGATAAAAAAGCCTGATCATGATTTTCGACTGCCAGATTGAGTAGTCCTACTCCAATGGCTTCGTTGATGCTGTTAACTGTTTGCTTTTTAAGCTGATCTATATTTTCTAAAACTGTCTTCAGATATTTTGTACGGTTTTTCTGCAGAAGCAGACTTTCCAGTAAAATCTTTTGATCTACTGCCAGCCATTCTGTAAGATTAGCCGTCTCCAGTCTGCCTTGGTTCAGCTGCTTTAAAATGTCTGCAGGAATATCTTTGATGGAGCGCGCTCCTTTTCGTTTTTCCGTCATAACGCCTGTAATAATTTTTCCATATCTACTCTGTTCATGTAATTCACGTCTAAAAACTTATAGGTGACGACTCTGTCTTTATCTACCACAAATATAGCCGGGACCGGCAAAGTGTTGTTTTCACTTTTATTAAAATCAAAAAGGTTAATTCCTAGATCTTGATAATAAGGAATGACAAACTCCTGTAATTGGAATACAATTCCTAATTTTTCAGCAAAAGCATTATTAAAATCTGTAAGTACTTCAAATTCCAATTTGTTTCTTTCAGCCATAGGTAATGAATGATCCGGACTTTGTGGAGAAATAGCCACCAAAACAGTATTTTTATCATTTATTCCGGGAAGATTTTTCTGCAAAAAATTCAATTCCAGATTACAGTAAGGACACCAGGAGCCTCTGTAAAACACTAAAATCATTTATTGTTTTTTAAGAACTCCCAAAGAATCTATCATTTCACCATATGCGTTGGGTAAAAAAAACTCAGGAATCCTGGCACCTATCTGAATGCTGTTTTCTTCAATGTTTTTTGTTCTCAAATCCTCTATAGATTGCCCAAATACTTTTAAGGTTTCCTGGGTAAGCTTTGAGGACAAGTCATTATTCAATTTCTCAATCTGCATTGCCAGTGTATTCATTGCTTTTAAATTTATTATTTTCACAAAGGTGTAAAAGCCTTTATAAATGGGCAATACCGCATATTTTTCGCCCATAGGGGTAAAAAAGTCAATTTTATGGAAACAAAGGGAAGAGCCGGAGAAAATAAAATCTGTCCGTTGGAAGTCGCCGTTAACAGCATCAGTGGAAAATGGAAAATTCCTATTGTATGGCAGCTTAATGAAGGAAAAAAACGTCCCAGTGAATTTCTCCGCGGAATTGCTAAAGTTGACCGTCGGGTTCTTAATCAGCAATTAACTGAAATGGTGAAAGATGGAATCCTATCGAAACATTCTTATAATGAACTTCCTCCAAGAGTAGAATATACACTTACTGAACTGGGAGAAAAACTGGTGAAAATTCTCTGGCATCTGAATGATTGGGGGAAGTTACTTCTTCCCGAATCCGAAGTGCCGGAAGAGAAGTAAACAGGTTTCTCTATTGATTCACCTAACCCTGACCTATCTATTACAAAAATGCTCATATTTGTAATAGAATCAAATACAATATGAAAAAAAATATTTCAGGACTGGTCATGGCCATTGCTCTGTTGGGCTGCACTCATGATAAATCTCCATCCAACCTCAATCGTCAAGACTCTGAAAGCTTTGTAAAAATCAATAAAGATAAAAACACCATTAAAGAAAGATTTTTTGCTCCTCCAGAGTATAGATGGGTAGATGAGAAACCGGACAGCTTTGGGTATTTTATTGAGAATTTTAAGTTGAAACCTTATGGAAGTCAAATTTTAAAATACGACGGCAATCCTATTTCCACACAAGATCTTCACGAGGCTGTTCTTGATATTGATACAGGAAACAAAGACCTGCAACAATGTGCCGATGCTGTCATCCGACTGAGAGCCGAATATTTATATAAGATGAAAATGACGGATGAAATTAAATTCCATTTTACAAGCGGCGATCTCATCAGCTGGAGTGATTATAAAAACGGAACAAGAGCTTTTGTCAATGGAAATTCTGTCAACTTCCGAAAAACATCAGGCTTTGATGATTCTTACCAGAACTTCAGGAATTACCTGGACCTCATCTTCAACTATGCAGGAACCATTTCATTAAATAAAGAAACAAAACCCATAGAAAAAAACGCGGATTTAAGAACGGGAGACATCCTGATTACCCCCGGAAGTCCCGGACATGTTGTTTTTATTGCCGGAGTAAGTAAAAATAAGGAAGGGCAGAAATTATTTTTATTAGGAGAAGGATTTACCCCGGCACAGTCTATTCACTTGCTCTCCAATCCGTTTAACAAAAATATTTCGCCTTGGTACAATCTTGATATCAACGATAAGGAAACCAAAACAGCCCGATATATTTTTAAACCTACAAACTTCAGAAGCTTTTAATAATTTATATTCAAAACTATTGGAAAGTTACTACGATAATCTGAACTTGTTTTTGTAAATTTGTGTTCGAAATTTTTTACTTGATGAAAGAGAGTGCTGTAAAAAAGATTGCAGTTCTTACTTCAGGAGGTGACTCTCCGGGTATGAATGCGGCATTAAGAGCGGTAGTAAGAACCGCCAATTACTATGATATCGAATGTTACGGAGTGAGAGAGGGCTACAATGGCCTTATCAGCAACGATTTCCTGAAAATGGGAGCTCGTTCCGTAAAAAATATAATCAACCAGGGTGGAACAATTCTAAAGTCTGCCAGATCTACTGAATTCAGAACCAAAGAAGGCCGTCAGAAAGCGTATGACAATTGTGTAAAGCTTGGAATAGACGGATTGGTATGCATTGGTGGAGACGGAACCTTCACAGGCGCCAAAATCTTCAGTGAAGAGTTCGGCATCAGAGTAGTGGGTGTGCCGGGAACTATCGACAATGATATTTTCGGAACAGACAATACGATCGGATACGATACTGCTCTGAATACTGCGATGGAAGCGATTGACAAAATCCGTGACACGGCTACTTCCCACAACAGAGTTTTCTTTGTTGAGGTAATGGGACGTGATGCAGGTTTCATTGCTTTAAACAGTGGGTTGGCAACGGGTGCTCTGGATATTCTTATTCCTGAGAAAAAAGACTGCAGAGATGAGCTTTTCGCTAATTTCAGAAAGGCAGAGAAAACAGGAAAAGCATCCAGCATTGTTGTGGTAGCAGAAGGTGAGAAACAAGGAAGTATCTATGATCTTGCAAACAAGACTAAAGAAGAATTCCCGGAATATGACATTCGTGTAACTGTGTTAGGACATATCCAGAGAGGAGGTTCTCCCAGCTGTGCAGACAGAGTACTTGCCAGCAGACTTGGATATGGTGCGGTAGTAGGATTAATGGAAGGGCAAACTAATGTAATGGCAGGAATGCGTTCCAATGATTTAGTATATACTCCTATTGAGGAAGCCATTAAAAAGCATAATGAAATCAACAAAGATCTGATGTTGATTTCGGAAATTTTAGCAATCTAATTATTTTTATAATCTATAAAAACAAACTATTATGTCAACAATTAAAGTAGGTATCAACGGTTTTGGTAGAATTGGACGTCTTGTTTTCAGAGCAATGACTGAAAGAGACAACATTGAAGTTGTAGGAATCAATGACCTTATCAATGCAGAATACATGGCTTACATGTTAAAATATGACTCTGTACACGGTATTTTTCCAGGTGAAGTTTCTGTAGAAGGAAATGATCTTGTAGTAAACGGAAAAAGAATCAGAGTAACTGCTGAAAGAGATCCGAACAACCTAAAGTGGAATGAAATTGGTGCTGATTATATCGTAGAATCTACAGGTCTTTTCTTATCTAAAGATTCTGCTCAGGCCCACATCAATGCAGGTGCTAAAAAAGTAATCCTTTCTGCTCCTTCTAAAGATGATACTCCAATGTTCGTAATGGGTGTAAACCACAAGGAACTTACTGATGATATCAAAATTTTATCAAACGCTTCTTGTACTACAAACTGTTTAGCTCCTTTAGCTAAGGTAATTCACGATAATTTCGGAATCGTAGAAGGTTTAATGACAACTGTACACGCTACAACAGCAACTCAAAAAACTGTTGACGGTCCTTCAATGAAAGACTGGAGAGGTGGTAGAGCTGCTCTGAACAACATTATCCCTTCTTCTACAGGTGCTGCTAAAGCGGTAGGAAAAGTAATCCCTTCATTGAACGGAAAATTAACTGGTATGTCTTTCAGAGTACCAACTGTTGACGTTTCTGTGGTAGATTTAACAGTGAGAATTGAAAAAGCTGCTTCTTATGAAGAAATCTGTTCAGTAATCAAGGCTGCATCTGAAGGTGAATTAAAAGGTATCTTAGGATATACTGAAGATGCTGTAGTATCTCAGGATTTCGTAGGAGATAAGAGAACTTCTATCTTCGATAAAGATGCTGGTATCATGCTTTCTCCTAACTTCGTAAAACTTGTTTCTTGGTATGACAACGAAATGGGTTACTCTAACAAGTTAGTTGATATGCTTGTACACGCTGCTTCTTTATAATAAGATCTCAGCAATACATCATATAAAACCTTCCCGGTCGGGAAGGTTTTTTTGGTTTATACGGGACACACAGCACCAATACCCTTCTGGAAAAAATACTTGATAATGATCTTTACTAAAGATTTCACAAAAACTCCTAAAGGAATAATTTGTGCAATGGCTTCCAGAATAAAATCAATGATTTTACCAAAAACACTATCCTCCCGTACTATGGAACAAAATATTTCTTTCAGCTTACTCCACAATGCTTGTAAATTAACACTTGCAGCTGTTAATGACACTGCATTTACATTATTTACTAAAAACATTTCAGACTGTTCCTGAGTGTATGAAATATAAAGTTCTGCCAAAGCGTTCTGAGCATCCTGTTCAGTAACCTCTGCCTGTCCTAATCCTTCAGTAAGAATCTCGTTAGAATAAACAGAGATATCTACTAGTTTCATGTTTTCGTTTTTTATCAGCATAACCTAAAGTTTTAATGGTTGCAGCAAAGTTCAAAAATCCCTCAATGTGAAGCAATTACCCTTTTGGGTAATATTGAGAGTCACAAAGTATCATCCTATACCCTGATAAATCTCACCACGGAATTTCGGCGTAAAACTTGTACTTTTATAGGTAAAGGAATGAACATGCTACACCCCCGTTTTAAAGATTCACCCCATTTCAAAGATTTCTGGAAAAATGGCAATGGAAAGTCACTTATAAAATTTTCCGGAGCACAGGTAAGTTTTCAAGACTTTGAAAAATTCTCTTCTTTTTTTTATCATGTGGATGAAATTGGCGATGAGGTTGTAAAAGATGTTTATTTTACTAAAAAATTCAATGAAGCTTCACGAGAAATTGAACATTATATAAGAACTGGAGTTTCTGAAACAGATTCTGTTCCTGAAAGTGTAAAAAGACTTTTCTCCCAAACCCAGGAAATTCCTGCATGGCTTGATCATAATTTATTAAAAAGCGGAGCCGAGCTCTGCATGAGAAGCAACTTAGATTCTCTGATCTCACTAAGGGATTACTGCCTGATGGGAGGTTATGATTATGCTTACCTTAATAAGCCACTCATCGTAACAGAAGCTTTAAAAAAAGGAGCTGTAAAGCGTCTTTCAGAAACATTGGATTTCTGGGTGAATGCCACACGGTATAATGCTTTGGAACTTCACGCAAAAGGGTATGAATTTGCCATAAAAACGAGGCTCATCCATTCTTACGCAAGACTTTCCATTAAGAAACATTATAAAAACTGGGATACCGAAAATTGGGGCGAGCCCATTAATTCCTGGGATATGATGGCAACATATATCGGATTCAGTCTGGTTTTTCTCCATAGCCTTAAGAAATTGGGGAATACTTTTTCCATTGAAGAAGAACAGGGAATTTTCCACCTTTGGAAATATGTAGGATATCTTCTGGGAATTCCGGAACATCTTCTTCCAGATGACAAAAAACAGGCTACGGAATATTTTTATTTATGGACTTCCGTTCAGCCTCCTGCTGATAAAGATTCCGTTCTTCTTGCTCATTCTTTACTGAATGAATCGCTGGAAAATCCAATTTTAAAATTTGAATTTCAAAGAAAAAATTTAAGGTACCTGCACATCTGCTGTACCTGGTTCTTACTGGATGATGAAGTTTGTAAAAGATTACTCATTCCCGAAGTCCCCAATAGAAAGCTTTTCCCCAACTCAAAGATTATTTTCAATAAAATCTATGACAGGATGGTAAGCAGAAATGCCAGAATAAAAAGAGGAAACAAAGATCAGATGAAAGTGCTGGAAGACTATCTGAATATTACCCAAAATTCAAACTTTCATTAAGCCCTTCATTTTTCAACGAAGCAGGAAGTCATATTTGCTCGTTTCTGTTAAAGTGATCCGAAGAGGGTTTACTTCTTGTGAAATTCCAGATCAGATACAATAAAAATAAAACAAGCCAGACGCTAATGACAGCAATAGTGAAAATTTTTCTGATGGAAGGATGGAGGTAGTTCGGTTTGTAGAACAATCGATCAAGGGTTGCAAATTTCTCTTTTAAACTATTTCTTTCATAAGTATTCCGAATCGCATTCAGAGGCTCCTGCTGATGATCCCGGTAATACAAGACATCTTGAGTCAACGTTTTCGGAACTATCTGCGTTTCTATATTATATTTTTTTAAAAGGTTATCCAGCCTCTGAAACGAGTAAAGCAGCGAATCCTGGCCATATTTGTAAAGCAAATTATATCTTTCGACTGCATTCTGATACTGTTGCTGCTTTTCTGAGATTTTATGCAATGGAGAAAACAGACTTTTGTTTTCAAGAAAAATACACATCTTCTCGTCGTATTGAGGATGTACCTCTG
Organism: Chryseobacterium sp. 14P4.3.2; assembly: GCF_057799275.1. Lineage (NCBI taxonomy): Bacteria > Pseudomonadati > Bacteroidota > Flavobacteriia > Flavobacteriales > Weeksellaceae > Chryseobacterium > Chryseobacterium sp. 14P4.3.2. Next base: position 2,093 of record NZ_JBYOKO010000017.1, on the reverse strand, counting down.
CTCCTTTAAAGATAATTTCGGTACTATCCCCTATCTTCTTTTTAGAAATAATCCTTTTTTCCAGCTCTTTGGCGTCAAGCCCAAGAAAATCAAGTACCAATTTAGCTTTGTTGTTTAATTTTTTATGATCATTGCTCAGCATTGTTAGCGTATCAATACTGTAATAGCTGGATTCCGTTGAGTAATAATCCCTATTATTCGGATCGTAGTATAATGTATCTCTCTGCTCAATCACAGGATAAGGTTTGGGATATAAAATATTTTCAGGATTAAAGAGTTTCTCTGAACTGTAGGAAGTATAGTTGTATAAAAAAGGCTGTAAGACATTCAGCAGCGTCTTATCTTTATTAAGATCTTTTTCAGGCAGTTCAGTTCTTAGTTTTGCATTGATTCCCAAACTATAACTGATGAAAAAGGTCAGAGACGAAAAGGACACTAACAGCAATATCATTCCGATTACCAAAATTTTTGAAAGTTCATTTCTTTTTTTAGAATGGTTCCTAAGGAGGAGAATAACAAAGAAAAACAAAAAAAGGCCGGATATAAAAAAGTGAGAAATAGAGACATCATCGTAAAATTTGAACCTATAAAATTCTGTATAGATACTAATTTTCTGCACACCTTCAAACTTTATATATCCGTAAATAAAGTAAGCAAGGTGTATAACAGCTAATACAGCAAAAGATTTAATCAGGAATAGTTTTAATTTTCTGTCCATATTACGATCTTAAAATCATTGTTATAAGATAAGCATTTTTTTATATTGGATGGAGATAAAACTACGGTTATAATCATCAATAAGCTGTCAGGATTATAAATACTGGAAATCATTCATTCAACACTAACTTCCCCCAGCCTTCTGCTTACTGATTCCAACTATAACTTTCTTATCTTAAATTTATTTTTTCAATACCGCATTCCCATCTCTCTCGTTATGAATAACATCACTCATGAAATTTTATCATTTTTTAACTTTAAGAACAGCTTTCAGCAACAAATAATATTAGTTTTTGATGTTTAAATTATGTATTTTTGAGAAATTATTTTAATAGCGATGAGTAACATAGATGATAAGAAAAAAGCACTTGCTTTAGTGCTTGACAAATTAGATAAAACATACGGAAAAGGGACTGTAATGACTTTGGGAGATTCTGCCATAGACACTACAATAGAAGTAATTCCTTCCGGTTCTTTAGGATTAGATATTGCGTTGGGAATAGGTGGATATCCAAAGGGAAGAATCATTGAAATATATGGTCCTGAATCTTCAGGTAAAACAACACTGACTCTTCACGCTATTGCTGAGGCTCAAAAGGCTGGAGGTATTGCTGCTTTCATTGATGCAGAGCACGCTTTCGACAGAACTTATGCTGCGAAATTAGGAATCGATTTAGAAAACCTTATTATTTCTCAGCCGGACAACGGAGAACAGGCATTGGAAATTGCTGATAACCTTATTCGTTCAGGAGCTATCGATATCGTAGTTATTGACTCTGTTGCAGCTCTTACGCCAAAAGCAGAGATCGAAGGTGAAATGGGAGATTCCAAAATGGGTCTTCACGCAAGATTAATGTCTCAGGCATTAAGAAAACTTACAGCTACTATTTCAAGAACGAAGTGTACTGTAATCTTCATCAACCAGCTGAGAGAAAAAATCGGTGTAATGTTCGGAAATCCTGAAACTACTACCGGAGGTAACGCTCTTAAGTTCTATGCTTCTGTAAGAATTGATATCAGAAAAGCAAGTGCACCAATTAAGCAAGGTGACGAAGCTATCGGAAGCCGTGTGAAAGTGAAGATTGTGAAAAACAAAGTTGCACCTCCTTTCAAACAAGCTGAATTCGACATCATGTACGGTGAAGGAGTTTCTAAAGTAGGTGAAATTCTGGATACTGCAGTAGATATGGGAATTGTGAAGAAAAGCGGCTCTTGGTTCAGCTATGAAGAATCTAAACTAGGTCAGGGACGTGATGCTGTAAAAGATGTGTTAAAAGACAATCCTGAACTTTCCGAGGAATTGGAAAACAAGATCAAGGAAGAAATGAAAAACAAATAATTTTTCAGAAAAAATAATAAAAAGGCAGTCTTCGGAT